>NZ_JBONDW010000006.1:0-373038 GCF_054919535.1 Mycobacterium venezuelense | reverse complement strand
AATAAGCTTATGCGTCTCGTGGGCGTCGGAGATGTGTACCAGAGACAGGCGGTAGCGAGCCGCCACAGGCAGTTGGCAGACGGTTGGCAGGCCCGGTGCAGCCACGCCGATTAAATAGACAGTTTCGTCAATGCGAAATGTGACGGCGATTACTCAATTCGCTATTGAATTCGTCGGGAAAAAGGTTACGGCCCCGACTATTTCGTCGGGGCCGTAGGTGCTTCGGGGAAGCTGTGCGAAGGCTCAGACTCCCGTGCGGGCCTTGGTGCGGGCGTTGCGACGCTTGAGCGCGCGACGCTCGTCCTCGCTCATCCCGCCCCACACGCCGGCGTCCTGGCCGGAGTCCAAGGCCCAGGTGAGGCACTCGGTGGTCACCGGGCAGCGGTTGCACACGAGCTTCGCGTCAGCGATCTGGGCCAGCGCCGGGCCGCTGTTCCCCACGGGGAAGAACAGCTCCGGATCCTCGTCGCGACAGACCGCCTTGTGGCGCCAATCCATAAGATCAAACTCCTCGTCAGATTTGTCATGTGTGCGCAGCGAAGCGCACGAGTTTTTCTTCGGCTGTTAACGCGTGCACACGAAATGTTTCTGCACTGTTGCATCCGATGCTTTCACAGGCTGAACAGATGTCAATAGCAGTGAGTTAACACGTGGGCAATGTCACTACGTAGGGCTGTTACCAGACCCCTCATTCGTTTGTACTACACTGAACTCACCTGCGCCCTAAATTGCCAGGTGTGAGATTATTCTCCCAGTTCAGAGCGGTTTTGCCGGAGGTGCGACGACGCACAGAGCGTCCGGAACCGCGGTGAACGTCACAGTTTCGCGCAAACCGGCGTAATCCCCGTCGATCTGGCACGAGACGGGCGTGTCGCTCGTCACTGTCACGGTCGAGACGTCGTCATTGCGGATCAGGTGCTTGCCGGTGATCCTCGGATTCTTGGCCACCATCTGGCGCACGAGGCGCAGGTTCGCCCAGAGGTTCATGCTCGTCGTCGCGAACACTCCCAGCCCCGTCTCGAACGTCGTGTTCGGGTTGGTCCACACCGGCCGGGTGTTGGCGTATGTCCACGGGCTGGAGTTGGACACGAACGCGAAATGCACGCCGGTGATCGGTTCGATGCCGGGCAGGTGCAGCGTCAGTTCCGGCTCCTTGCGGGCGCTCGCCAGGAACTGGCGAACCGCCACCCGGATGTAGCGGCCCGCGGTGACCTTGCGTCCCTTGGCGCGCTGCGCTTCCACCGCCGCCACCACGTCGCCGTCGACGCCCATACCCGCGGTGAACACTCCCCAACGCTCCCCGCAGTCCATCAAGCCGATCCGCCGCCACGGCCGACCCATCCGATAGTCGCTGAGCAGGTCGACGAGTTGGTTGGTGGCTTCGATCGGGTCCGGGCTGATGCCGAGGGCACGGGCGAACACGTTCGCCGATCCGCCCGGCACCACCGCGACCGCGGGCGCGGTGCCGGCGTCCGGGCGGGTGCCGCAGGCGGGCAGAACTCCGTTGACCACTTCGTTGACCGTCCCGTCGCCGCCGTGAACGATCAGCACGTCGACGCCGTCGCGTGCGGCATCGCGGGCGATCTCGATCGCGTGACCGCGATGGTCGGTATGCGCGACGGTGAGCGTGACGCGGCTTTCGAGTGCGTGAGCGAGGAGGTCACGCCCGGCAGGGGTGGTCGAGGTCGCGTTCGGGTTGACGATCAGCACGGCACGCACGGGGCACCACCCTATCCGGGCAATGTG
Source organism: Mycobacterium venezuelense (assembly GCF_054919535.1). Classification (NCBI taxonomy): domain Bacteria; kingdom Bacillati; phylum Actinomycetota; class Actinomycetes; order Mycobacteriales; family Mycobacteriaceae; genus Mycobacterium; species Mycobacterium venezuelense. Next base: position 371,292 of record NZ_JBONDW010000006.1, on the reverse strand, counting down.
AAGGACCGTCAGTCCAGCAGATCCCCGTCGACGTACATCCACTTTCCGCCGGTACGGGTGAACCGGCTGCGTTCGTGCAGTATGCGCCGTTCGCCGTCCGCCACGTACTGGGCCCGGAACTCGACGACGCCGTGAGCGTCATCACCGCCGCCGGCTTCGGTGTCGACGATCTGCAGCCGACGCCACACGATGGTGTCGTCGAGTGTGAGCGTCTTCGGGCGCGTGGTGCGATGCCAGGTCGCCATCAGGTAATCGGCGTCACCGACCGCGAAAGCGCTGAAGCGCGAGCGCATCAGTGCGACGGCGGTATCCGCAGCCCGCTCGCCGCGGTGCAGCGGACCGCAACAGGCGGTGTAGTCGGCGCCCGATCCGCACGGGCAGGCTCCATCACGCGGCACCCGACGATTATCACGCCTCCTCGGCGAGCACCCGGGCCGCGATCCGAAACGCCGTGTTGGCGTCGGGCACTCCGCAGTAGATCGCGCTCTGCAGCAGGACTTCCTTGATCTCGTCGGTGGTCAGCCCGTTGCGCAGGGCGGCGCGCACGTGCATCGCCAATTCGTCGTGGTGGCCCCGGGCGATCATCGCGGTGAGGGTGATCATCGAGCGTGATCGCCGGTCCAGGCCCGGCCGGGTCCAGATCTCGCCCCACGCATACCGGGTGATGAGATCCTGGAAGTCGGCCGTGAACTCCGTCGTGGCCGCGACGGCGCGGTCGACGTGATCGTCGCCGAGTACCTCGCGCCGCACAGTCATGCCGTCCTCATGGGTGGTCATGGTGCATCCTTCAGATAGTCGCGGGCGCGCTGAAGCGCGCTGTCGATGAGGAGGTCGGAGGCGCCGAGGTAGTTCGGGGCAGGTTCTCGGCCGGTCAGTTCGGCCATCTTCTGTTGTTCGGCGTGAATGCCTTGTGCTGCGGCGAGGTTGGCGGCAGCGCGGTCGGTGTCCACTCGGAGCCCGGCCAGCAGGTCCGCCGCCTCCGACGCGGCCACCGCGGTGCGCCGCGTCAGCGTGGCGAGCGTGGCCCATTCTGCGTGCCATCCGCCGTCGGAGCGTTCGTCGATGCTCGCCGCCGATGTCGTATGCAGGGTGGCGCCGAGCGGGGGAGCGGTCAGCGCCGCCCGGCGCAGCAGCACCGTAAGCACCGGATTGTTCTTGTGCGGCATGGTCGATGAGCCACCGCCGGACCCCTCGGACAGTTCACCGGTACGGCTTCCGGCGGCGATGTCGTTGGCCAGGTGCCCCCAGGCGTCACAGCAGCCGACCAGTGCATCGCCGGCCCGCGTGATCACCGAGCGTGTGGTGTGCCAGGGATGTGCCGCCGCCAGTCCGAGACCCTCGGCCCATCGCCGGGTCAACGCCAAGGCGGCCTCCGGCGACCCGGCGAGCTCGGTGGTGGCGGCCAGGGTTCCCGCCGCCCCGCCGACGGCAATGGGCAATGGAGACAACGCTTTCAGGCATTCGGCGGCATCGAGCACCGCGGTCAGCCAAACCGAGAACCTTCGGCCCGCGGTGCCAGGTAGTGCGGGTTGGGTCAGGGTGCGGGTCAGCATCGGCGTGCCGCAGTGCGTCTCGGTGAGCTCCGCCAGGGCTCGAACCTGCCGACCGATGTCGTCGGTGATCGCCTGCAATGCGTCACGCACGCACAGCATCAGTGCGGTGTCGAGCACGTCCTGACTGGTCAGGCCGCGGTGCAGCCAGCGGGACGGCTCACCTTCTGCGCGTGACCGCAGCAGTGCCACCAGACTCGTGACCGGGTTGCCATCGCGTTCGGCACCGGCGGCGATCTCGTCGAGGTCGCCGGGACGAATCAGGGCATGCAGATCGGCCGTGGCCGCACGTGGCGCGATGCCGGAGTCGACAAGTGTTGTCAGCCAATCATTTTCGGCTGATATCAAGGCGTCCAAAAATGCGGCGCCGCTCATCAGGTCGCCGGCCCGGTGGTCGCCCGGCCAGAACAGATCGCTCACTGGCCCGAGAACCGCAGGAAGACGGTTTCGTTCTCGCCCTGTAGTCGGATGTCGAACCGCAGCCCTTGTGCGTCGCGTTCGGCGATCAGGGTCTGACGGCGATCCTCGGGCAGGCTTGCCAGTAGGGGTTCGTCGTCGCAGCCGGGACCGGGCACGTATGCGCGGGTGAACAAGCGGTTGAGCAGTCCACGGCCGAACACGGTGATGGCGATGAACGGGGCGCGGCCGGGATCGGTGGCGCCGGGTTCGACGGTCGTGAAGCTGAAGTGGCCTTCGTCGTCGGTGGACACCCGGCCCCAGCCGGTGAACGTCCAGCCGTCGCGATGCAGGGAGCCACCCGACCGGGCGATCTGCCCGTCACCGTCGGCCTGCCAGATCTCCAGCATGACATCGGGCACCGGCTTTCCCTCGCCGTCGGTGACGAGGCCGTGGAATCGGATGGACCCCGGAACGCCGGTTGGCACAAGCTCATTGCCCCGGTCGAACGGAAGCGCGTAGCCGTAGAAGGGGCCAATGGTCTGGCCCGGGGTTGCCATAAGGAGCGTACCCATGTCAGTCCTCCTCGAAGTGCGTGCGGTGGGCGCCGGTCAGGACGATGTCCCAGCGGTACCCGGTGGCCCATTCGTGGCTCGTGACGTCGTGGTCGTAGGCGGCGACCAACCTGTCGCGGGCTTTTTGATCGGTGATCGACTGGTAGATCGGGTCGAGGCCGAACAGGGGATCGCCCGGGAAGTACATCTGGGTGATCATCCGCTGGGTGAAATCCGTTCCGAACAACGAGAAGTGGATGTGCGCGGGACGCCACGCATTGCGGTGGTTCTTCCATGGGTACGGGCCCGGCTTGATGGTGGTGAAGCGGTAGGTGCCGTTGTCGTCGGTCAGACACCGTCCTACACCGGTGAAGTTGGGATCGATCGGCGCGTGGTGCTGGTCGCGTTTGTGGATGTAGCGCCCGGCCGAATTGGCCTGCCAGATCTCGACGAGCTGACGGCGCACCGGCCGCCCTTCGCCGTCGACGATGCGTCCGGTCACCACCATCCGCTCACCTATCGGCTCGCCGTCGTGCTGAATCGTCAAGTCGGCTTCCAGCGGATGCACGTCGCGCGCTCCGAACACCGGTGCCCAGGTCTCGATGGTCTCGGGGTCGGCGTGATGCAGGTTTTTGGTGGGGTGACGCAACAGGCTGCTGCGGTAGGGCGCATAGTCCAGACGTGGCTGTGTCTCCTCGACACCGGTTTGCAGATACCCGGTTTCGATGGCGGCGATCTCGGCGTTGATCTCCGCCTGGCTCGCCGACGCACTGTCGGGATTGGTGTCGATTTGGGCTGTCATGAACTTGACGCTAATTACGCCCGGCGGCCGCGGGAAGACTAGACTTTCGCTCAGTGAAAGGAAGTGTAGATGGCCGGCAACACTTCGGTGCCTGGCGCAACGGTGGCCTCGCGACTGCTGGCCATCATCGCTGCCTTCGATGAACGCCACCGCGCGCTCACTCTGACAGAACTTGCGCAGCGGGCGAATCTCGCGCTTCCCACTGCTTCTCGACTGGCGGGGGAACTCGTGGCGGGCGCGGCGCTTGACCGCCGTGAGGACGGGCGCTACGTCATCGGAAAGCTGTTGTGGGAGGCCGGCCTGCGTGCCCCGGTTGAGGGCAGGATCAAACAAGTGGCGGAACCGTTTCTGCACGACGTTTACGCGGCCACGCTGGCGACAGTGCATCTGGCCGTACGTGACGGCGCCCAGGTGCTGTATCTGGAACGCATGTCGGGCCGTGCGTCGGTGCCTATCGTCAGCACGGTCGGCAGCCGGTTGCCACTGCATTGCACCGGCGTGGGCAAGGTGTTGCTCGCGCACGCCCCGAAAGATGTCGAGCGGCGGGCACTGGCGACCCTCACCCGGGTCACGCCCTACACCATCACGACGCCCAATGTACTTGTGGCGCAACTGGAACAGATCCGGCGTGACGGTGTGGCCACGACCGTCGAGGAGATGTCACTTGGTGCGTGCTCGATGGCGGTACCGGTGATCCGGGCTTCCGACGACACCGTGGCGGCCGCGATCGGGGTGGTCGTGCCCACCCTCAAACGCGACCGCCAGCGGTTGCTCGGCGCCCTGCAGGTCGCCGCGCGGGGTATCGGGCGCCTGCTCTGATCGATGCGTTGTTTCAGTGATGCACAAGCTCTTTGGTGGAGGCCGGCATCTTGTGGCCCAGCATGTCGGTGGGGACATCCTTGGTTTCGCGTGCGGTCAGGGCTGCAGCGGCGGCGATCAGGCAGACGACCGCGGTGAAGATGCTGATCACGACCCAGCCGCCTTCGCGCACGCCGCCCAGCGCGGTGACGATCGACGGCGCGAAACCCGCTACGAGGAAGCCCAATTGGGTGCCGATCGCCATGCCGGAGAAGCGGACCTGCGTCGAGAACATCTCGCCGTAGAACGCTGGCCACACCGCATTCGCGGCGGCGTAGCCGAACGAGAACGTGGCGACCGCGAGCGCGAAGGTCAGCAGCTGGTTTCCGCCGCTCATCGACAGCATGTAGAACGGCATCAGCGCGGCCGACGACAGTGCGCCGTAGACGAATACCGGCTTGCGGCCGATGCGGTCGGCGAGAATCCCGAACATGGGTTGGGTGCCGAGCGCGACGACGTTGGCGACCACGACGAGCCACAGTGTGACGTCGGCGTCCAGGCCGACCTTCTTGCCGTAAGCGATCGCCAGGTTGCCGAAGACGGTCGAGACCGCTGCGATGAACGCGCACAGGATGACGCGCAGGACGTCGCGCCAGTGGTTGCGCAGCAGCGGCACCAACGGCACTCGCGCGATGGTGCCTGCCGCCTTGGCCTCGGTGAACTGCGGGGTCTCGTGCAGCTGGCGGCGGATGAAGTATGCGACGACCACCACGACGGCGCTGAGCCAGAACGGCACCCGCCAGCCCCAGCCGTATTTGGCCTCGTCGGGCAGCGATACGAACGGAATCAGCACGAGCGAGGCGAGGATCAGGCCGCCCTGGGTTCCGGTCAGCGTCCACGACGTGAAGAACGCGCGGCGGTGGTCGGGGGAGTGCTCGAGGGTCAGTGAACTCGCACCGGCCTGCTCGCCGGCTGCGGACAAGCCCTGCATCAACCGGCAGACGACCAGCAGGGCCGGGGCGGCCCAGCCGATCGTGTCGAAACTGGGCAGGCAGCCGATCAGGAACGTCGACAGGCCCATCAGCACGAGCGTGAACATCAGCACGCGCTGACGGCCGATGCGGTCGCCGAAGTGGCCGAGGATGAAGGCGCCAACCGGGCGCGCCACGTAGGCGAACCCGAACGTCGCGAACGACATCACCAGCGCGGCTTCGTCGTCGGAGGGGAAGAACACGTGCGGAAAGATCAGTGCGGCAGCCGATCCGAACAGGAAGAAGTCGTAGTACTCGACAGCGCTGCCCATGAAGCTGGCCAGCGCTGCGCGCCTCGGGGTGCGTGCGCCCGGCCCATCCGGTGTCCGGGGTGCGGTGGTGGTCATCAGCTGCTCCTTAGCGAATTGTGCTGGGCGGTGTGGCTTTAGGCGGCGGTTTGAGCGACGAGATCGCGGAAATGGGCCGACATTCTGTCGGCGTCCGGGGTCAGTCCGGTGATGAGGGCGAAGGCGTCGACGGCTTGGTATACGGCCATGTGGCCGCCGTCCAGGGTTCGACAGCCTGCCGCGCGGGCCGCCTGTAGCAGCGCCGTGTCCAGGGGCCGGTAGACGATGTCGGCCACCCACAGGCCGGGGTGCAGCAGGGCTGCGTCGAACGGCAGTCCGGGGTGCTCGGCCATGCCGGTCGGTGTCGCGTGCACGATGCCGTCGGTGTCGGGCAACAGCACCGAGAGTTTGTCCAGTGAGGACGCGTCGACGCGCGACAACGCGTGGCGGCCTGCGAGTTCGCGGGCCAACGTCGCGGCCCGGTCGACGTCGAGGTCGACGACGGTCAGGTGGCCGATACCGATGCGCAGCAGCGCGTCACCGACGGCAACCCCTGCCCCACCGGCTCCGACGAGCACGGCCGAGGTCATGGGCACTCCCGGCAAGCCCTCGGCGAACCCATGGGCGAATCCGGTGGTGTCGGTGTTGTAACCGACCGACGTTCCGCGGTCGAACACGACGGTATTGACTGCGCCGAGCATGCGCGCGGTCTCGTCGATGTCGTCGAGGTGGTCCAGGACGAGCTGCTTGCACGGGTGAGTGATGTTGAGCGCGTCGTAACCGAGTGTCCGCGCCCACGACAGCACCTCGCCGATCTGGTGGGGGGCGATGCCGAACTCGTTGAGGTCGATGGTCCGGTAGACGTAGTCCAGGCCCTCGGCCCGGCCTTCGGCCATGTGCAGCGCGGGAGTCAGGGAGGGACCCACGCCGGTGCCCACGAGGCCAACGAGATAGGGCCGCCCCGCGTCCGATTTGAGGGTCATCAGCTGCCTTCCTTAATGTACGAACTAGTACGTTCGCAAAGTAGAGCACTGTGTTGCGCGTCGCGTCAAGGGGTGAATGTGAGGTGGCTCTCGACGAGGCGCCGTTACGGCCGGCTGGTGAGCCAGCCGACCACCATGTCGCCGAGCATGCGACGCAGGTGAGCGCGCTGCGACGTCTCGGTGAGGTCGACGTCGAAGAGGTAACCGAAGGTGTAGCGGTTGGCAACCTGGAACACGCAGTACGAGCTGATCACCAGATGTACGTCGAGCGCGTCGACGTCGTCGCGGAACACGCCGGCTTCGCGCCCGTCGCGCAGGATCTCGTCGAGCAGTGACGTCGCCGGCCGGGAGAGGTCCGGGAGCTCGCGCAACTGCCGGATGAACTCGCCGCGATGGATGTTCTCGATGGACACCAGCCGGATGAACGCGTCGTGGGCAATGTGGTGGTCGAACGTCACCTCGGCGAGCCTGCGGATCGCGATCACGGGATTGGCGTGATCGACGCGCAACCGCTGTTCAGCAGCGCGGATGCCGCGGTAGGCGTTCTCCAGGACGGCGAGATACAGCTGCTCCTTGCCGCCGAAGTAGTAGTAGATCATCCGCTTCGTGGTGCGGGTGCGTTCGGCGATCTCGTCGACGCGCGCGCCGGAATATCCCGATTCAGCGAACACTTCGGTGGCCACCTCCAGCAGCTCCGCACGCGTGCGCTCGGCATCGCGTTGCAGTTCGGCTTTCGGCTTGGCGGCCATGTCGGCAGAGCTTACTGGGGGAGGCGCCGACGCCTGCGCAACTCTTCCGCCTCAATTAACTATTTGGTACATTGAGGCGATAGTGGCCCCCGTCACAGGAGGAATGATGAAGACGTCGATCGCCACGGTCTCGCTGTCGGGATCGCTCGTCGAGAAGCTGCACGCCTGTGCCGACGCCGGTTTCGACGGTGTGGAGATCTTCGAACCCGACCTGATCGCCAGTGAGCACTCGCCCGAGGAGATTCGACATCTGGCGCAGCGCCTGGGATTGACCCTCGACCTTTACCAGCCGCTGCGCGACCTCGAGGGCGTCGACGAGGTGACGTTCGCCGACAACCTGCGCCGCGCCGGGGCCACCTTCGCCACGGCGCAGCGCCTCGGCATCGACACCGTGCTCGTGTGCAGCAACGTCGCCACCGCCACCGTGGACTCCGATGAGGTGTCGGCCGACCAATTGCGCCGCGTCGGCGATCTGGCCGCCACCTACGGCATCCGCATCGCGTTCGAGGCGCTGGCCTGGGGCCGGTTCGTCGACGACTATCGCCGGGCGTGGCGGATCGTGCAGATCGCCGACCATCCGGCGGTGGGAATCTGTCTCGACAGCTTCCACGTTCTTTCCCGCGGGCACGATCCGGCCGCGATCGCCGACATCGACGGGCAGAAGATCTTCTATCTGCAGCTCGCCGACGCCCCGGCGCTGAACATGGACGTGCTGTCCTGGAGTCGTCACCACCGGCTGTTCCCCGGTGAGGGCGCGTTCGACTTGGCCGAATTCGTGCAGTACACCCTGGGTACCGGCTATGCGGGGCCGCTGTCGCTTGAGGTTTTCAACGACACGTTCCGCCAAACCGACCCGGGCCACACCGCGGTGCATGCGTTGCGGTCGCTGCTGTGGTTGCGTGATCAGGTGTCGTCGACACTCACCGATGCCAAGCCTCCCACCGGGTTCGACTTCGTCGAAATCAAGGCCGAAGACACCACTGAGGTCGAAATCCTGCTCGGCCAACTCGGTTTCACGCCGCGCGGCAGGCATCGCACCAAGCCGGTGTCGCTGTGGTCGGCCGGGGGAGCGCGTGTCGTGCTCAACGAACAGCAGGCGCGCGACGAGGTGCCGCATGTCGCGGCCGTCGGACTCCAGGTACCCGACGCCGACGCCACCTCGCAACGTGCCGCCGAACTCATGGCGCCTGTGGCCTACCGGCGCACGTTTGCCGCCGAGCAGCCTTTCGGTGGTGCGGTCGCGCCCGACGGCACCGAATTCTTCTGGGTCACCGAGCCTTCCGGCGACGGCACGCCGGCCTGGGTCGCGGAGTTCGAACGCGGGCTGCCGGAAGCCGGCCCGAGCTTCGTCCGTGCGATCGACCACGTGAACCTGACCCAGCCGTGGCAGACCGCCGAGGACGCGAGGCTTTTCCTGACGAGTGTGTTCGGCATGACCGCCGATGCCCCGGCCGACGTGCCGGGCCCCACCGGTCTGGTCAGGAGCCAGGTGATGCGCAACGCGGACTCGTCGGTGCGGGTGCCGCTGAACGTCGCTCCGCACATCCTCGACGGTGCCGGGCTGCCGCAACACGTCGCGTTCGCCTGTTCGGACGTGATGGCGCTGGCCCGTACCGCCGCGGCTGCCGGGCTCGTGTTCCTCACCGTGCCGGACAACTACTACGACTACCTGTCGGGACGGTTCGGTCTGCCCGACGCGACCGTTGCCGAGCTGCGTGCGCTCAACCTGCTCTACGACCGGACTCCCGGCAGCCAGCGGGCCGAGTTCATCCACTTCTACACCCGCACGGTCGGCACGGTGTTTTTCGAGTTCGTCCAGCGATTCGGTGGATACGACGGCTACGGCACCGACAATGCGCCGGTACGCCTTGCCGCGCAGCGTGGTGGCGTCGGTACCGTACGGATGTGACCGATCGCCGCCTGCTGCTCGTCAACGGACCGAACCTCAACCTGCTCGGCACCCGGCAGCCCGAGATCTACGGGTCCACCACGCTCGCCGACATCGAACACTCAGTCACCGAGTTGGCTGCCGAACTCGGGTTCGACGTGCGCGCGGTGCAGAGCAATCACGAGGGCGAGCTGATCGACGCGATCCACGCCGCCCGCACCGACTGTGCCGGCATCATCATCAATCCCGGTGCCTACAGCCACACTTCGGTGGCAATCCCGGACGCGTTGACCGCCGTCGAGCGACCGGTTGTCGAAGTGCATCTGAGCAACATCCACCGCCGCGAAGCGTTCCGCCACCACTCCTACGTGTCGGCGGTGGCCGAAGTGGTGATCGCGGGCGCGGGCGCGGCCGGATACGAGTACGCGGTGCGCTACCTCGCGGGGCGGGTGTCGTGATTCAGCCGCCCGCGGTCCGGTACGCCGGTTTCCTGACCGCCGCGGAGGGGGTGGCGGCACTCGTGATGGCCGTCGTGCTTCTGGTGCGCGCCATCGGTGGAGCCGACCAGCACATCGTCAGTGGCTACGGAACAGCGATCTGGTTCGTGCTCATCGGTGGTGGTGTGCTCGCGGGCGGCTGGGCGCTGATCACCGGACGGCGGTGGGGCCGCGGCATCGCGGTGCTGACCAACCTGCTGCTGCTGCCGGTGGCGTGGTATGTCGTCACCTCACATCACATCGTCTACGGCGTGTTGGTCGGGCTGTTGGCGCTGGTGACGCTGGGCCTGCTGTTCAGTCCGTCGGCAGTGCAGTGGCTCACGAGCCGCGACTGATTCCGGCGGTCAGCTCGTCTGTAGGTCCTCCGTACGTTGGGCATCCGTACGCAGCAGGGCCACACCGTTTTTGAGCCGGATGGCCCCGGGCACATCGAACTGGCGCTGCCGTTTGGCCACGACGGCCTTGCCGACTGCCAACGTTGCGGTCACCGTGCAGTTCCCGGACTGTACTTCGATCAGTCGTGCATCCTGCACGACAGCCACCACACCGGCCATCTCGAACGTGACGTCGAGTTTCACGTCGATGACGGCGGCTGATGTGCCGTTGATGAAAACCTCGACCGTGGGTCGGTGGCTGGACGTGATCTGGTGGGTCGCGAGCGAGACATACTCTTTGCTCTTCGGTGTATCCCGGGATCGGCGCGCGGCTTTCATGAGGTCGCCGTAGCGGTTCCAACCGGCGACCGCCAGATCGCGCAGGTCCAAGTCGAGGAGTTCGCCGACCTCGTCGGCGACGGCCCGCTCGACCGCGTGGCGGGCGGGAGCGGTCAACGACGCGATTCCGCTCACCGCGGGCTCGACCGTGTCGTGCTCGTGTAGTGACTTCGCGAGCACGTCAACGGGATCACCACGCACGCCGTCGAAGATCACGTCATGGACGGTGGCGGTTCCGGTCAGCGTGGCCATGGTCATGTCACACCTCTCTGACGGTCTGCGTGCCGGGGTCAGGGTGAGCCTCGAGGCGGATGGCGAGGGTGCGGCCTTCCGGCGCTTGGCTCACCGAGACGGTGGGGGCGGTGTCGACGTGCGGTTCGGCTCGGACGTCGATGCCGACTTCGTGGGTTCGAGGATGACGACGGCTACGGAAGTGAAGCGCGGCCGCGACGATGGCCGCGAGAACCAGCGCCGCGACAAGCCAGCCGAGCCACTGCCAGGTACGTGGGGTTATCGCGGTTGCCGGCACGACCCTGAATTCGGACTTCGCCGTAAGTGTTTTGCCCGAGCAGGTCGCCCGCACCTCGTGTGGGCCCTCACCGGCATCGGTTGGAATCACGAACGGTGCACTGAACTCGCCCAATCCGTCAACCGGGAGGCCGCTTCGCATCGGGCGACCTTCCCACCAGATGTCCACGGTCGGCGACGTGCTCGTACACGTGAACCCGGTACCGCTGATGCGTACGGAATCATCGGGCCGGCCGCGGTTGGGCTGCACTGTCAAGACCGGCTCACTCGCCGCCGCGGTATCGCTTGTCGTGACCGGTGTCGTCACCGTGCCGGTAACGGAGAAGGGTTGCTGCACAGTGAGATCAGGCTGGCCCTCGCAGAACGTCTCGACGAAGTGGGGGCCGGGTTCGGCGTTCGGCGGCACCTTGATCGTCGTGGCAAAGGTGACATCGAGGTCGTCCTTTACTGCCTCCACGCCGTCCCACAACAGTTGCAAGTTTGTGCGGCAAGGGAACCCGCTGCCTGTGGCGGCCACCTCGTTTCCCGGTGCGCCGCTCGACGGATCCAGTGTCAGCGTGGGTTTCTCGGTCGAGGTGACTCGGAATGTGGCGGTGACGGGTGCGCTGACGGCCGGAGCGAGGGGATTCCTGCACTGCGCTGACACGGTGTGCTCACGGGCATCCGCTGTCGTGGGTACCGTGAAGTCGAAGGCCACGCTGCCGCTGTCGAAATCCACGGTTCTGACGGCGTCCGCGGATAGTGGATCTTCGTCCCACCACAGTGCGATCATTCCGCGCGGGTTCCGCATGCACGAATTCATGCCGGTGGTGTTGGCCGTCACCGCAGAACCGGGCCCACCTTTGTCAACGCTGAGAGTGATCGTGGGGACCGCCACATCGGCGACGGGAACCTCGGGCGTGGTCGTCAGGTCATCGTCGGGTTCGGCGAGAGCACCGACCGACGAGAGCATCGTCCATGCCAGCACCAGACCCGCCGTCAGCACGATCCACTTGAATCGCGCGTGCCTGTCCATATGCGGCAGCATCCCGCCCTATGCGCCTCGGTGTCACGAGTAACGCACTACTCGTATGTACGATCGTCAGCTTTCGGCGAGCGCGGTGAGCTCGGCGCCCGAGACGCGGTAGGTGGTCCATTCGGTCTGTGGCTTGCCGCCGACCGCGTCGTAGAGCGCGATGGCGTTGACGTTCCAGTTCAGCACCGCCCATTGCAGCCGCGAGTACCCGTTCGTCACGCACTCCCGGGCCAACGTGGACAACAACTTCCGCGCGAGGCCCCGCCGCCGGAACGCCGGCCGCACGTACAGGTCTTCGAGGTAGACGCCCGCCACGCCATCCCACGTCGAAAAATTCAGGAACCACACCGCCGTGGCGGCAGGCTGCCCGTCGACCTCGACCATGTGTGCATAGGCAACCGGGTGTTCGCCGAAAAGTGCGGTGCGCATATGCTTTTCGGTGACCGTGCAGTCGTCGCTGGCGCGTTCGAATTCGGCCAGTTCGTGAATCATCGCGGTGATCTCGACCTCGTCGCCTGGCTGTGCCCGGCGGATCAACTCGCTCATGCGCGGGCCTCGCAAGCGTCACTCATGTTGCCCCCAGTCCAGTCAGGATCGTGCGGAATTTGGTCGTGGTCTCTTCGACTTCGTCGTCCGGGTCGGACTCGGCGACGATGCCCCCGCCGGCGTTGGCCAACGCGGTGCGGCGATCGGCCGACAACACCGCGCAGCGGATCGACACCACCCAGCGGCCGTCACCGCGACTGTCGCACCACCCGACGGCGCCCGCATAAAAGCCCCGGTCGCCCTCGATCTCACCGATCAGCGCGGCCGCCAGGTCGGCGGGTACTCCGCCGACAGCCGGCGTGGGATGCAGTGCCGTCGCGAGATCGATGGCGGTGGTGTCTTTTTCCCGCAGGCGGCCGCGGATGGGCGTGCTCAGATGCCACAGCGCGTCGGTGCCGTGCAGTTCGGGTGCTGCGGCGATCTGCAGGTCGACACACAACGGGTCAAGGGCCTTGCGCATGACATCGACGACGAGCTCGTGTTCGTGGCGGTTCTTCGCCGAGGCGGCGAGCGCAGCGGCATTGGCCCGGTCGATGTCCGGATCGGCCGCACGCGGCGCCGACCCCGCAAACGGCTGGCAGATCACCGATTCGCCCTCTCGGGCGACGAGTAGTTCCGGACTGGCACCGACCAACGCGGCGCCCGTATGCGGTCCGCCCGCGGGGCTCAGGTCCGCCAGATACACCGTGGCGGCCGGATCGGCATCGGCGAGCCTGCGCAGTACGGCGCGGGCGTCCCAGGGCGATCCGGCGGTCAGCCGCAGGGCCCGCGCCAGCACCACCTTGTCCAGCGCGGTCCGGGGGTCGCGCAGTCGTCGCACCGCTTCGGCCACGCGCTCGCGATGCACCGCACTCGGCGGCACGGTCTCGCGGCCGAGCAACTCGGGGGCTGCGCCCACTGTCCAGTTCGGCAAGCTGTCGACAAACCGCACGTCCTCCGGCTCGTGCAGCGCCGCGGAAGAGGACAAGTCGAACGGCAACGCGCCCAAGACAATTGATGCCGCACCTGAGCGCAATGCGGCTTGCGCCGCGGAGATCTCGGCGTATGACGTCCGGATTCCCTCGGCGATCACCGTGCCGGACGGACCGGCCAGGACGAAGGACGGTGTCATTGGGGAAGGCACGGGTTGGGATGAGCGGTCAGGCCCAGCGCGGTGATCTGGCGGACGCCGTGCTCAAACCCGCACACCGCGATCGACGCGGGCACCATCGAAAGCCGGATGCCGTCGGAGACCGGCAGTTCCACCCAGCGGGTCAGCATCGCGCGGGAGAAGTGACCGTGCCCGACGAACACCACGTCGCGCCTTTCCATATGACTCAAGGCAAGTGCCACGGCCCGGTCAGCGCGCTCACTGACCTCGGCGACGCTCTCGCCGCCGGGGCAGCCGTGCGTCCACACCAGCCAGTCCGGTTCGGTCTCGCGAATCTGCGGGGTGGTCAGGCCTTCGTAATCGCCGTAGTCCCACTCCGCCAGCAGCGGGTCGACCTCATCGACCGTCAGCCCGGCGAGTTCAGCCGTGACCAGCGCCCGGTGGCGCGGGCTGCTGATCACCAACGGATCGTGCAGCTGCAACTCGGCGAGGGCTTCGGCGGCCAACTTGGCCTGATAGCGGCCGGTGTCGGTGAGGTCCAGGTCCGTGCGTCCGGTATGCCTCCCACTGGCGGACCACTCGGTCTCACCATGCCGAAGCAACATAAGGCGGTGCTGCGTGGCGCTCACACCGGCGATTCTGCCGCACGTCGGGCCGCGGCCGCTCATAGCGTGCTTGGATGAACATGTGACGCGAGTATTAGCGGTCGCCAATCAAAAGGGTGGGGTAGCCAAGACGACGACAGTGGCGTCGCTGGGTGCGGCGATTGCGGAGAAGGGCCGGCGTGTGCTGCTGGTCGACCTGGATCCGCAGGGCTGTCTGACGTTCTCGCTTGGCCAGGACCCGGACAAACTGCCGGTGTCAGTGCATGAGGTGCTGCTCGGGGAGGTCGAGCCGAATGCGGCGCTCGTCGCGACCGACGAGGGGATGACGCTGCTGCCGGCCAACATCGACCTGGCCGGCGCCGAGGCCATGTTGTTGATGCGCGCCGGGCGCGAATATGCGCTCAAGCGGGCGCTCGCGAAACTTGAATCCGACTTCGACGTGGTGATCATCGACTGTCCACCGTCGCTTGGGGTGCTGACTCTCAACGGATTGACGGCCGCGCACGAGGTGATCGTGCCGCTGCAGTGCGAGACGCTGGCCCATCGGGGTGTCGGTCAGTTCCTGCGCACCATCTCCGACGTGCAGCAGATCACCAACGCCGAACTGAAACTGCTCGGCGCCCTGCCGACGCTCTACGATTCGCGCACCACTCACAGCCGCGACGTGCTGCTCGACGTCGCGGACCGGTACGAACTGCCGGTGCTGGCTCCGCCGATCCCGCGAACGGTCCGGTTCGCCGAGGCCAGCGCGTCGGGCTCGTCGGTGCTGGCCGGACGCAAGACCAAGGGCGCGCTGGCGTATCGCGAGCTGGCCGAGGCACTGCTCAAGCATTGGAAATCCGGCAAGAAACTGCCGACGTTCAGCCCCGAAGTGGGGTAGCGCACCACGTGCGTCCTTGACCTTGTCCTACGGGCAGGCGCAATCCTTGGCGGCATGAACGAGGAACTGCTGAGCATCGGGGAGTTCGCAGCTGAATGCGGGCTGTCGGCGAAGATGCTGCGGTCATACGCGGCGATGGGTGTTCTGATTCCCGCCGCCGTCGATGAGCTGACCGGCTATCGCTATTACAACCGTCATCAGGTGGCCGAGGCCCGTACTGTCGCACTGTTGCGTCAGGCCCACGTCCCGGTGGCCGAGATCGCCGCTTATCTGCGCGAGCCGAGTGAACGGCAACTCGCCGCGTGGCTGGCCGCCTTGGATGCGGAGTACGACACGCGCCGCCAGGCGCTGGGTACGGTCGGCGCGGAGCTGGCCACACGACCCAACCCGGTGGTAGGGCGCCGCCGGTCACAACCCGAAGACGAGAGGACGTTTCTGATGGCATCGGTTCTCGCGGCAGCGACCGCCTCTGATCAGGGGCCGGTGCGGGAGAGCAACCAGGATGCCGTGCTGGCCGACGGCATCCTGTACGCGGTCGCCGACGGCTTCGGGGTCTGCGGTGAACACGCCAGCCGTATCGCGCTCGAAGTCCTCGCAGCCGGATTCGCCGCCGCGCCGGACCGAGCCGGTTTGATCCAGGCCGTGAAGCACGCCAACCAGCAGGTGTGGGAATTCGTCACGGGCGACGGTGCCGTCTCGGGTGCGACGCTGACCGCTGTGGCCGTCTTCGGTTCCGAGGACGGTGGTCCGCTGGCCGTCAACATCGGGGACTCTCCACTGCACCTGATCCGCGACGGTCGGATGGACCAGCTCACCGACGATCACAGCGTCGCGGGTGAATTGGTGCGTGCCGGCGAGATCACCCGGGATGAGGCGCGCTCCCATCCGCAGCGGCACTTGCTCACCCGGGCGCTCGGCATCGGCCCGCACATTCAGCCAGATCTCCTCGACATCGACTGTCGTCCCGGCGACCGGTTGCTCATCAGTACCGATGGGCTGTTCGCGGCCGCCGCAGACGCGGCGATCGCCGACGCCGCGGCCACGGTGGCACCGGAGGCGGCCGTGCGCCGACTGGTCGATGTGGCCAACGACGCCGGCGGACATGACAACACCTCGGTCGTCATCATCGACATCGGTTGAGCCGCAAGCTGTTACGCGGGGCCGAGCGCCACGATCTCCGAGCCGCGCTGCTCGAGCACGGTGGAGCCGGCCACCGCGGGCACGACCGGTGACACGCTCGGTTGCCTGGGCACCGCGATGTGCCGCTCGCCCGCACCGGTGGCCGGGTCGAAGACGTCATAGCCGTCGTCGACGGGCACCAGGAGGCGCCCGGCCATCAGCGTGGCCGGGCCGACCGGAACATGGGGACCCGACGGTGTGACAGTGAACTTGTAGCGCAAGCCGCTGGCACTGAACACGAGTACCGAGTCGCCGGTCCACCAGGTGATCAGATCACCGGCCTTCGTGGTGGTGGACTGCGGTGCGGCCGGCTTCGCCAAAAGCGTGCTTGCGACCGTCGCACCCGTCTCGTCGATGATGTTGACCGTCGGCTTCGGCGTCGGCACATACACCGCTGTCGTCGTCTCCGACACCGCGATCACCTGCGCGCCGGAATCGTCGGTGACACCCGGCAGCTCGACGTAGCGCACCTCTGGGGTGTCTTCCTCGTCGGCGGGCCGCAGCAGCGTCAGCCGCACATCCTTCTGTTTGGGACACGATTCCAGCACCGACACCGCCGAGGAACTCGCGGCTGCCGACAGCTTCCGGCACACCGGCGAGGCCGGAACATCCGGCTTGATCCGGGCATCGAGCGCGCCGTAGCTCAGCATGCGAACCATGTCGGAACGCCATAGCTCCAGGCGGCTGTCACCGGCCGACAACACCGTCACACCGTCGGAGGCCAACCTGACCTCGGGATCGGAGTAGCCGGTGCGGGCCGGGCCGCGACGACCGGTTTTGCCGTCGATCGTGCTGACCTGCCCACAACCGCGAGTGTCCGGATAGACCGCGACGGCGTATTGGTACACCGACGTGACACCGCACAACTCGACGTCACGGGCATAGCTCCACAACACCGCACCGGTGACCGGATCACGTCCGTCGACGGTCCGGCCGTCGCCGGTCACCACCGATCCACCGGCGACGACGGGAGCCGTGGTCTTCGGGCTCGGCGTCGCCCACAGCTGTTGCAGGCCGGCGGGCACCTCGGCGGCCGGGGTCAGATAGGGCACCGGTGACGCTGCGGGTCGACTGATCGTCGCCCGAGCGTCACTGGTCCACCAGATCAATCCGGCGGCGACGGCGACCACCACAACGATCGCCGCGGCCGCGACCATATCGCCGCGCGTGCGGCGTTCGGGTTTGACCATCGGGTGGCGAGTTTAGGGTCAGCCCGTTGTTGCTGCTTGAGTGGCCGCTTCGGTTTTGCGCGGACGGCGCCGCCGCCGACGTCGCCCGGCATGCGTACCTTCGCCGGCGCTGTCGCCGGAATCCGGCGCGGCGTCGGTGTCGTCCGATGCCGCCGCAGCCTCGACATGACCGGTGACGGGCTTGCCGCCGCGGGTGCGACGACGCGTGCGGGTCTTGGCCGGGCGGTCCGCCGAGTCATCCGACGAGGAGATCCGCGTCTCGGAGCCGTCGGAGTCGTCGCTGCGGCGCTTGGCACGGGACCGGCGCGGTGTGCCGACGTTGCCAGTGGCATCGGTCGGGATGTCGAGTTCCTCGTAGATGTGCGGTGAGCTCGAATATGTCTCGGCCGGGTCGGGGCAACCCAGGTTCAGCGCCTTGTCGATCGTCTCCCAGCGGGCCAGCTCGTCCCAGTCGACCAGGGTGATCGCCACACCGGTCTTGCCGGCACGGCCGGTGCGGCCGATGCGGTGCACGTAGGCCTGCTCATCTTCGGGGCACTGGTAGTTGATGACGTGCGTGACGTCGTCGATATCGATGCCCCGTGCCGCGACATCCGTCGCGACGAGCACGTCCACCGCACCGGTGCGGAACGACTTCAGCGCCTTCTCGCGCGCGCCCTGGCCGAGATCGCCGTGTACAGCGTCGACCTTGAAGCCGCGTTCGGCGAGTTCGTCGGACACCTTCTGCGCGGTGCGCTTGGTGCGCGTGAAGATCATCGTGGCGCCGCGGCCCTTGGCCTGCAGGATCCGGCTGACCAGCTCGGCCTTGTCGAGGGCGTGAGCCCGATAGGCGAACTGCTCGGTGGTGTCGTGCGTGGCCGCGGAGTGCGGTGCCTCGGCCCGGATGTGGGTCGGCTGGTTCATGAACGTGCGGGCCAGCGTGATGATCGGGTCGGGCATGGTCGCCGAGAACAGCATCGATTGCCGGTCGTCGGGGGTGAGCCGCAGGATGCGCTCGATGTCGGGCAGGAAGCCCAGGTCGAGCATTTCGTCAGCCTCGTCGAGGACGAGCACGGACAGCCCGCCGAGCTGGAGGTGACCCTGCTGTGCCAGGTCGAGCAGGCGTCCGGGGGTGCCGACGACGACGTCGACGCCTTTGCGGAGCGCTTCGATCTGGGGCTCGTAGGGCCGTCCGCCGTAGATCGACGTCACGGTGAATTTGCGGTCAGGCCCGGACAGGTATTTCGACGCGGCGGCCAGATCGTCGTAGACCTGGAGACACAGTTCCCGGGTCGGTACGACGACGAGCGCACGCGGCGTTCCGGTCAGCGGACGGCTTTCGTCGGTCGAGACCCGGTGCAGCAGCGGTACGCCGAATGCGTAGGTCTTGCCCATACCGGTGCGGGCCTGACCGATCAGATCGTCGCCGGCGAGCGCCAGGGGCAAGGTGAGTTCTTGAATGGCAAAGGGGTGTTCGATGCCGTTGTCGGCGAGTGCGCGGACTATTTCGTCGCGAACGCCGAGTTTGGCAAACGATGGATTGAGTTGCGTCATATGCGGTGGAGGTAACCTTTCACTGTCAAACCTCATGGGCATCCAGCGCGCACGAGTTCGACGATGAAACGGCCGGGTTCGCCGGGATACGTCCGTATCCGGTGGCGCTGCCGATCCGCTGGGCCCAGCTCTGCTGGCGGGCCAACGCGTGCACGCGCATTTCCTGGTAGCGGTTCGTGCGGCCCAGAAGCGACTCAGCATCGATCCAGAAGTCGGCCCGAAGCCGTTACCACATGCCATTGTAGCTGGTCGGGGTAGTCAGCCTGATTTGCCGGCACGTCGGCATGCCGCGCGGCGTCTAAAGTTGGCCCCATGAACGCGTCTCAGCCTGCCGCAGAACAGGTCGCCGAGTCGGTCACCGCAGGCGTGACGGCGGATCATCCTGGCGTCAACGAGCTGTTCGCGGTGCTTGCTTATGGAGAGGTGGCGGCGTTCTACCGGCTCACCGACGAGGCGCGGATGGCGCCCAATCTGCGCGGCCGGATCAACATGGCGAGCATGGCCGCCGCCGAGATGGGCCACTACGAGCTGTTGCGAGATGCGTTGGAGCGCAGGGGTGTTGACGTGGTCCCGGCGATGACGCGCTATGCCTCGGCGCTGGAGAACTATCACCGGATGACGACCCCAAGCACATGGCTGGAGGCGTTGGTGAAGACCTACATCGGCGACGCGCTCGCCGCCGACTTCTATCTGGAGATCGCCGACGCGCTGCCCGACGAGGTGGCGTCGGTGGTACGCGCGGTGCTGTCCGAGACCGGTCACTCGCAGTTCGTCGTCGCCGAGGTGCAGGCCGCGGTGACGGCCAGCGATCGCCAGCGACACCGGCTGGCCCTGTGGGCGCGCCGGCTGCTGGGGGAGGCCGTCACCCAGGCCCAGTACGTGCTTGCCGACCATGACGAGCTCGTCGACCTCGTCATGTCGAGCGGCGAGGGGTTGACGCAGTTGGCCGAGTTCTTCAGCCGGCTGCAGAACACCCATCACAACCGCATGCAGGAGCTCGGCCTGGCCTGACGCCCGCTACTGCGTGCAGGTCGCGATCATGCTGTTGTTGGCCTGCTGCACCAGCACGGCGCCTGCGGCGTCGGTGATCGCGCAGTTGAGCTGACCGGCCACGCTCGTCGCGGTGACCGATTTGAGCTGCACGCCCGGGTTGAGCACCACGGTCTTGGTCCACGGCAGCGCCACGTTGATGTCGGTCTGCAGCGCACCCTGCGCATCGGTATAGACGATGGTCACCAGGTCGATCAGCTGGCGGTTGCCCGTCACGGTATAGGTGACGGTGCGTGGGTCCGGCGGCGGCGGGGCGGCCTCGGCGGGCGGTGCGGCCGGTGCGGGTGCGGCGGTCGCCGACGGTGCCGGAGCGCTCGGCGTCACCGTGGTCACGGTCTCGGGAGACAGCGGCCCGGTCGGCGCCGACCGCGGCGGAGCCGGCTTCGACGTGGCATCCTGCGGCGCGGTGGTCGCGGGCTGGCTGGTTTGCGGTGGTGCGGCCACGGTGGCCGACACCGAACCGCTGTCGCCGCCGCCGAGGATGACGACCGTGCAGATCACCGCCACGAGCAGGATCGCGCCTGCCACCCCGGCGACCCAGATCCAGCGCCGGTCGATCGACTCTTCGTAGAACTCGATGTCGTCGTCGACGAAGTCGTCGTAGTTCTCGTAGTCACCTGCGTAGGCGCCGTAGTCGCTGCCGGCGTAACCGGTGGAGCCCGGGTGGGAGGTGTGCTCGCGGTAGCTTCCCGGCCCGTGTGGGCGGTCCCCGAAGCGTTCGGTCGGCGCGGTGTCATACGGCGAATAAGGCCTGGTCATGCGGCTTTCCCAGTCGTCTCGTCCAATATCGCTGCTGATGCTATCGAGGCAGATGTGACAGATGAGGTTGAGCACGGGGCGTGTTGGTTACGGTCCGGACTCGGTTCGGTCGCCGAATATCACTGCGGGCGCGCGACGGCTTCGCTCACCGCGAACCGCCTGCGTCGGCACCTCACCCGTTCTGTCTACTAGCCTGCTGATGGACACGAAGTCCATGAAGAGAGATAGAGAAGGGGTTCCAGCGTGGAGGTCAAGATCGGTGTCACGGACAGCCCGCGTGAGCTGACCTTCAACAGTGCGCAGACACCGAGCGAGGTGGAGCAGCTGGTCACCGACGCAATCGGTCAGGGTTCGGGTGTGCTCGCGCTGACCGACGAGAAGGGCCGTCGTTTCCTGGTGCAGACCGCCAGGATCGCCTATGTCGAGATCGGTGCCGCCGATGTGCGGCGGGTCGGGTTCGGAATCGGCTCCGAACCGGCCGGGGCTTCCGTCTGAGCGGGTCTAGGAGCGCGTGAGCGGCACGTGTGACAGTCCGCCCCAGGCGAACTGCACCGTGCCCTCAACGGCCGCGTCCTTGTCGATCGGCCGCTCGTTGTTCAGCCAGTAGCGCGCCGAGTCGACGCTGATGGCCACCAGCCCGACGGCGATCATCCTGGCGCGATGGGCTTCGAGTCCCGAATCGCGACTGATCAGGTCGAACACCGCATCGGTGCACGCTTCGGTGGCCACTTTCACCTGCGAGGCCACCTGCGGTTCGGTCACGTAGTCGTTCTCGAAGATCAGCCGGTAGCCCTGGCTGTCATGTTCGATGAAATCGAAGAACGCCTCCACCGCTGCGCGCAGCCGTTGCCGGTTGTCAGTCGTGGTGCGCAACGCCTGGCGCACGCCCGAGACCAGGTTGTCGACGTGGCGTTGCAGCACGGCCAGATACAGCTCGAGCTTCGACGAAAAGTGTTGGTACAGAACAGGCTTGCTGACGCCCGCGCGCTCGGCGATCTCGTCCATGCCGGCCGCGTGATAGCCACGGTCGACGAAAACCTCGCTCGCGGCCACCAGAAGCTGCCCCCGCCGTTCGTCGCGGGGCAGCCGGTTTCCACGTCGTCCACCACCGGTCGCCGGTTTTTCACCTCTCTTCTCGGCGGTGTTGGCGAGATCGCTCATCAAGTCCTCAATCTGTATTGCTCTGGCGCACTTGGACATGTTCGTCCACGCGGCTCATCGCAACGACATTACTACCGTTGCGCCACACGTTGCGAAATGCAGGCGCTGAACCGCGCTGCGCCGGTTGTTTCGAAATGGCAGCGGCGTGGTCACGGACCAGATGCACGGGCGACAGATCCTCAGGTGGCTATGCCATCCTGGTTCGGTGACCTACGACCCGGGACATCGCGGGGGTGGCCGTGTCCCGGCGCTGCGCAACGAGTGGCGGGAGCCGCTGCGCGCACAACGCGATCCGCTCGCGGCGGACTCGGGCCGGCCGCGGTCCAACCGCGATGAGCACCAGCATTGGCGCAAGCAGACCTGGATCGGGCGCTTCGTCTCCACCTACGGCTGGCGGGCCTACGCGCTTCCGGTGCTCATCGTGCTGACAGTGGTCGTCGTGTACCAGACGATCACCGGCACCAGCAGCTCGTCGCCCGCCCATGAGGCCGAAGGACCCGTGCAGGGACCGCCGACCATCGACGCTGCCAGCACCGCGATCATCGGCGCCCCGCCCAAAGGCCTCACCCAGTTCGACGCCAATCTCCCCACCGGGATCCTGCCGGCGGGCGGACCGTTCACCGAGGCCGGTGCGAGAACCTGGCACGTCGTGCCGGGCACGACGCCGAAGGTGGGCGAGGGCACCACGAAGTCGTTCACCTACACCGTCGAGGTCGAGGACGGCCTGGACACCACGTCCTTCGGCGGCGACGAAGGTTTCGCGCGGATGGTCAGCGAGACGCTGGCCAACCCGAAGAGCTGGACGCACAACGGGCTGTTCGCGTTCACCCGCATCGACGCCAGCAGCGGGATCGAGCCCGATTTCCGGGTGTCGCTGACCTCGCCCATGACGGTGCGCGAAGGCTGCGGGTACGACATCCAACTCGAGGCGTCCTGCTACAACCCATCGTTCGACGGCAACCAGCCGCGGGTGTTCGTCAACGAGGCCCGCTGGGTGCGTGGCGCGGTGCCCTTCCAGGGTGACATCGGCTCCTACCGGCAATACCTCATCAACCACGAGGTCGGTCATGCCATCGGTTACCAGCGGCACGAGGCGTGTGCCGCGAACGGGGAGCTCGCGCCGATCATGATGCAGCAGACGTTCTCGACGTCCAACAACGATGCGGCGAAGTTCGACCCGGAAACCGTCCAGGCGGACGGGTTGACGTGCCGGTTCAATCCCTGGCCATACCCCATCGCCTAGCGGGCGTGCACGCGGCTGCCGGAGTACGGGAAGTATGGCGGCCGGATTACCGTTGTGGTTACGAGCACCTGGGATCATGTAGTGACCACAAACTGAGGAGACGTGCGGTGTCCGCGAATTTGGATGTGTCGTTACCGCCGCTGGTTGAGCCGGCTGCCGAGCTGACCCGTGAAGAGGTGACCCGCTACAGCCGGCACCTGATCATCCCGGACGTCGGCGTGGACGGCCAGAAGCGGCTCAAGAACGCCAAGGTGCTGGTGATCGGTGCGGGCGGGCTCGGATCGCCCGCGTTGCTGTACCTGGCCGCGGCCGGCGTCGGCACCATCGGCATCGTCGAGTTCGACGTAGTCGACGAATCGAATCTGCAGCGCCAGATCATCCACGGTCAGTCCGACGTCGGGAAGTCCAAGGCGCAGAGCGCCAAGGAATCGATCAACGAGATCAACCCGCTGGTGCAGGTCAATCTGCACGAGTTCCGGCTGGAGCCCGACAACGCCGTCGAACTGTTCAGCCAGTACGACCTGATCCTGGACGGTACCGACAACTTCGCGACCCGCTACCTGGTCAACGATGCAGCGGTGCTGGCAGGCAAGCCGTACGTGTGGGGTTCGATCTACCGGTTCGAGGGCCAGGTCTCGGTGTTCTGGGAAGACGCCCCGGACGGGCTTGGCCTCAACTACCGCGATCTCTACCCCGAGCCGCCGCCACCCGGCATGGTGCCGTCGTGCGCGGAGGGCGGCGTGCTGGGCATCCTGTGCGCATCGATCGCCTCGGTCATGGGCACCGAGGCCATCAAGCTCATCACCGGCATCGGGGAGCCGCTGCTTGGCCGGCTGATGGTCTACGACGCGCTGGAGATGTCCTACCGCACCATCCGTATCCGCAAGGATCCGGCGACACCGAAGATCACCGAGCTGATCGACTACGAGGCATTCTGCGGTGTGGTCTCGGACGAGGCCGCGGCCGCGGCGGCCGACTCGACGGTCACTCCGCGCGAACTCCGGGAGCTGCTGGACTCCGGAAAGCCGTTGGCGCTGATCGATGTCCGCGAGCCGGTCGAGTGGGATATCAATCACATCCAGGGTGCCGAGCTGATCCCGAAGCCGTCGTTCGAATCGGGCGAAGCACTCGCCAAACTCCAGGTGGACCGCACCCCCGTGCTGTACTGCAAGACCGGTGTCCGGTCGGCTGAGGTGCTGGCCATCGTCAAGAAGGCCGGATTCTCCGACGCGGTGCATCTTCAGGGCGGCATTGTGGCGTGGGCCAAGCAGCTCGAGCCCGACATGGTCATGTACTGACGGCCGGTTTGCGGGCTCACACCTTAGGCTGAGCTTGTGACTGTGGAACGCCCGCCGGAACATGTGCTGGCGGCGTTCGGCCTTGCCGGGGTGCGCCCGGTACCGCTCGGCTCGAGCTGGGAGGGTGGCTGGCGCTGCGGCGAAGTTGTGCTGTCGATGGTTGCCGACCACGCCAGGGCGGCGTGGTCGGCCAAGGTCCGCGAAACCTTGTTCGTCGACGGAGTCCGGCTCGCGCGGCCGGTGCGCTCGACCGACGGCAGGTACGTGGTCGCCGGTTGGCGGGCCGACACGTACGTCGCGGGCACGCCAGAACCCCGCCATGACGAAGTCGTCTCGGCCGCTGTGAGATTGCACGAGGCCACCGCCAAACTCGAACGGCCCCGGTTCCTGACGCAGCCGCCGGTCGCGCCGTGGGCCGACGTCGACGTGTTCATCGCGGCCGACCGCGCGGCATGGGAAGACCGTCCACTGCACTCGTTGCCGCCCGGCGCCAGGGTGTCGCCTGGCTCGGCGGACGGTCAACGCTCCGTCGAACTGATCAACCAGCTCGCCGGACTGCGCAGGCCGACCAAGAGCGCCAGCCAGCTGGTACACGGCGACCTCTACGGCACAGTGCTTTTCGCGGGCACCGCGGCTCCTGGCATCACCGACATCACCCCGTACTGGCGCCCCGCGCCGTGGGCCGCCGGCGTCGTCGTGGTCGATGCGCTGTCCTGGGGCGATGCCGACGACGGGCTCATCGAGCGGTGGGAATCGCTGCCGGAATGGCCGCAGATGCTGTTGCGGGCACTGATGTTCCGGCTCGCCGTTCACGCGCTGCATCCCCGCTCCACCGCGGCGGCCTTTCCCGGCCTCGCGCGGACCGCGTCGCTGATCCGACTGGTGCTCTGACTTTTCCGGCGAGCAGCTATCCGGCGGCGCCGTATCGAGTCTGCGGTTGTGCGGTTTCATACGCGACTCGCCGCTGCGCGCGTATGAAACCGCCCACTCGCGGTGACCGCCTCGCGCTCAGAACGCGTGCCGGTATTCGCGCAGCGGCACCCGACCGTCGACCGCCAGGACTCCTTCGGCGCGCAGTCGTTCGAGCTGGCGCGCGGCCAGATGCGGGGCAGGCCGACCAGATGCGGTGATCACGCGGTGCCAGGGCAGATCCGACGAATCGGTGCGCATGATCCAGCCGACGATGCGTGGGCTGGAAAGCCCTGCCGCATCGGCGATGTCGCCGTACGTCGAGACACGCCCCGCCGGGATCGCGGCGACCAGCCCTCGCACCATCTCCACCTGTTCCTCGGTCACCGCAGCCATGGCTACCCCAGCCGGTCCCGGATCAGCGCGGCCGTTTCGGCGGGCTTGGCCACCGGAACCATGTGGTCGCAATCCCAGTCCAGCAGCGTGAAGTCCGCACCGAGGTGCTCGGCGAGCGCATCGATCAACGTTTCGCGGGCATACGGCGGGTCGGTGCGGGTGGCGCGCACGAGTGCGGTAGGGGTTCCCTTGCGCGGCAAAGCAACCGGTCGGGCGAGTTCACTCCAGTACGCCATCATCGCCGGGATGCTGATACGCCAGCCCCAGCGACCGGCGGGAAATTCGATCAGGTGCTCATCGAGCTCGCGTTCCAACTCGGCGGGCTCGACCTCGCCCCACGATCCATTGACCTTCTCGTCGCGGGCCTCATCGCGGTCCGGGTAATCCGGGGAGGCCATCATATTGTCGGCGATGTCACGCATCCACGCACCGTCGAGCCCGACGGCCGGATCCAACAACACCAGCCCGCTGACGAGATCGGGACGAGCGGCCGCCAGATTCAGTGCGACCGCGCCGCCGAACGAATGCCCCACCACCAGCGTCGGGCCATCCAGCAGGGCTGACAGCGCCGCCACATTCGCGTCCAGCGTCCAAGGCGCAGCCCACGACGACCGGCCATGCCCGATCAGATCGGGTGCCACGATCGAGAATTCGGCCAGGTGCCGGGTGGCGAGGGTCTTCCAGCGCTGGCCATGACCGGTCAATCCGTGGACGAGCAAGAGCTGCGGAGACCCCGGCGGGCCGAAGCGGTGGAGGTGCAAAACATCGGCTGACACCCCGTCGATGCTGCCAGGTGGCGCGCAGCCGCTACTTGTCGGGTTTGTCGCTCCAATCCGCTCCGCTACTTGTCGTACCCCTCTGGTGTCATCCCTTCCATGACCGCACAACATGTCGACTCCGTATCACCGACGGGCACCGCTCTGCTCGAACCGGGGTGCAGCGGTGTGGTGCGCCTACTCGGCGGGCCCGGCACCGGCAAGAGCTCGCTCCTGGTGAGCACTGCCGTCGAACACATCGAGGCGGGTACCGATCCCGAATCGGTTCTGCTGTTGACCGGTTCGGCCCGGCTCGGCGCGGCCGCGCGGGCCGCCATCACGGCGCGACTGTTGGGCGCCGGTGAACAGGGTGTCGTGCGTGAGCCGCTGGTGCGCACGGTGCACTCGTATGCGTTCGCGGTGCTGCGGCTCGCTGCGCAGCGTAACGGGGATCCGCCGCCGCGATTGATCACGAGTGCCGAGCAGGACGGCATCATCCGGGAACTGCTGGCCGGCGATCTCGAGGACGGACCGAACTCACCCGTGGGGTGGCCCGAGCAGTTGTGGCCCGCGCTCAGCACGGCGGGCTTCGCCACCGAGCTGCGCGACATGATGGCGCGGTGCACCGAGCGCGGGGTGGATCCCGTTGCGCTGCAACGCCTCGGCCGTTCCGCGGGGCGGCCCGAATGGCTGGCCGCGGGCCGGTTCGCGCAGGCCTACGAGCAGATCATGCTGCTGCGCTCAGCCGTGGGAATGGCTGCCCCGCAGGCCACCGTGCCGGCCTTGGGAGCTGCCGAACTCGTCGGTGCCGCCCTGGAGGCGCTGGGTACCGACGCCGAGCTGCTGGCCGCCGAACGTGCCCGCATCAAGCTGTTGTTGGTCGACGACGCGCAGCACCTCGACCCACAGGCTGCCCTGCTGGTTCGGGTCCTTGCCGCGGGCGCGGGCCTGACCGTCATCGCCGGCGACCCCGATCAGTCCGTATTCGGTTACCGTGGCGCGGATCCGGTGTTGTTGCGCGACGAAACCCACCCCGCGATCACCCTGACCGAATCCCACCGCTGCGCACCGGCGGTCGCATCGGCCATCTCGGGTGTCGCGCAGCGGTTGCCCGGCGTCGGGGCCACCAGGACACTGACGGGAAATCCACGGACCGACGGCACGCTGACGCTGCGCCTGGCCGCATCGTCACACGCCGAAGGTGCGCTGATCGCCGACGTGCTCCGCCGCGCACACCTGGTCGACGGGGTGCCTTGGTCGGAGATGGCCGTCATCGTCCGGTCGGTTCCGCGAGCAGGAGCCGCGCTGGCGCGTGCGCTGACCGCTGCGGGGGTGCCGGTGCAGGAACGGTCCACCGGGCTGCCGCTCGCACACCAGCCTGCGGTTGCCGCACTGCTGACTGTGCTCACCGCAACCGCGACGGGCGGCCTGGATGCCGATGGCGCGGTGAGTCTGCTCACGGGGCCTATCGGCCGGGTCGACCCGGTGACGCTGCGCCAACTCCGGCGGGCGCTGCGGCGTGCCGACGGATCAACGCCGCCAAGGGATTTCGGCCAGTTGCTGATCGCGGCGATCGATTCGGACCCGAACGGCGTGTCGGCCGAGTTGCTGCGTCCGCTGCGACGGCTGCGCGCGGTGTTGGCGGCCGCGCGCCGCAGCGCGGGCGACGGAGCCGATCCCAGGTTCACGCTGTGGCAGGCCTGGCATGCCAGCGGATTGCAGCGTCGTTGGCTCGCGGCCAGTGAGCGCGGAGGAAGCACGGCCGTGCAGGCCGATCGTGACCTCGATGCGGTGACGGCACTGTTCGACGTAACCGACCAGTATGTGAACCGGACCGCTGGGGCCTCGCTGGGCGGCTTGGTCGACCACGTGACCGGCCTTGGCGCGCCGGCAGGTGAAGACAAGCAGCAGGACAACGCGGTCGCGGTCCTCAGCGCGCACGCAGCGCTCGGCGGTGAATGGGAGTTCGTGGTCATCGCCGGTGTGCAGGAAGGGTTGTGGCCCAATACGATCCCCCGGGGCGGCGTGCTGGGTACTCAGCATCTGGTGGATGTGCTCGACGGCGTCGCGGCGCCTGCGGACCGCGCGGTGTCGACCAGGGCGCCGTTGCTGGCCGAGGAGCGGCGGCTGTTGATGGCCGCGATGGGCCGTGCCCGCACCCGGCTGTTGGTCACCGCGGTCGACAGCGATGCCGGTGACGAATCCATGCTGCCGTCGCCGTTCTGCGCCGAACTGGCCGCGCTGGCCACCGAGCCGGTGCCACAGCCACCGTTGATCGCGCCGCGGGTACTGGCGCCCTCTGCGCTGGTCGGCCGGTTGCGGTCGGTGGTCTGCGCACCTCCCGGGGCGATCGACGACGATTCACGTGCCTGCGCGGCAACGCAATTGGCCCGGTTGGCCGCAGCGGGCGTGCCCGGTGCCGATCCGGCCCAGTGGCACGCGTTGACCCCGCTGTCCACCGAGGAGCCGCTGTGGTCGGACACGGATGGTGCGGCCGCCCCCGCGGTCTCACTGTCGCCGTCGACGTTGCAGATGCTCACCGACTGCCCGTTGCGCTGGCTGCTCGAACGCCACGGCGGCAGTGACGGACGTGATGTGCGGTCCACCGTGGGATCAATGTTGCACGCGCTCGTCGCCGATTCCGGAAAAACCGAGAGCCAACTGCTCAACGAACTCGAAAAAGTTTGGGGTCAGCTGCCTTACGAAGCGCAATGGTATTCGGACAACGAGCTGGTGCGGCACCGTGCGATGCTCGAGACCTTCGTCCGGTGGCGCGCCGAGAGCCGGCGTGAACTCACCGAGGTCGGCACCGAGATCGACGTCGACGGTGTCATCGTCGAGCCGGGGGAGGGCACACCGGGGGTACGGGTACGGGGCCGCCTGGATCGCCTCGAACGCGACGATGCGGGTCGGCTCGTGGTTGTCGACCTCAAGACCGGCAAGACCCCGGTCAGCAAGGACGACGCGCAGAGCCACGCGCAGCTGGCGATGTATCAGCTCGCAGTCGCGGCCGGCCTGCTGTCCGACGGGAATCAGCCCGGCGGTGGCCGATTGGTCTACCTCGGTAAGGCAGGCGCGGCCGGCGCGACCGAACGCGAGCAGGACCCGATGACCCCCGCCGCCCGTGCCGAGTGGTTGGAATCGGTCAGGCAGGCGGCTTCGGCGACTGCGGGTCCGCAGTTCCTCGCGCGCGTCAACGACGGGTGCTCGAATTGCCCGGTGCGGTCGAGCTGCCCGGCTCAGTCTGGTGAAGGACGGTCATGACCGCTGTGAGTTCCGCGCCGGCCCGGCCCCGGTACAGCCCCGCCGAACTGTCCAGGGCGTTGGGCCTGTTCCCGCCCACCGACGAGCAGGCCGCCGTCATCGCCGCGCCGCCCGGGCCGCTCGTGGTGATCGCCGGTGCCGGGGCGGGCAAGACCGAGACGATGGCTGCGCGCGTCGTCTGGCTCGTGGCCAACGGGTTCGCCACGCCGTCGCAGGTACTCGGCCTGACGTTCACCCGGAAAGCGGCGGGGCAGTTGCTGCGCCGGGTGCGCACGCGGCTCGCCCGCCTCGCCGGTGCGGGACTGGCGCCCGCGTCGGGTGTCGCCGACGAGTCCGCCGAGTCCGTGACAGTAGGCACCTATCATGCGTTCGCCGGCACGCTGCTCCGCGAGCACGGTCTGCTGTTGCCGGTCGAGCCGGATACTCGCCTGCTCAGCGAGACCGAACTGTGGCAGTTGGCTTTTGAGGTGGTGTGCGCGCATCCGGGCGAGCTCGCCACCGACAAGACGCCCGCGGCGGTCACGGCGATGGTGCTGCGGTTGTCCGGGGCACTCGCCGAGCATCTGGTCGACACCGACCAGCTCCGCGATACGCACGTCGAACTGGAACGGCTGGTGCACACCCTGCCCGCCGGGCCGTACCAACGCGACCGCGGGCCAAGCCAGTGGCTGCTGAAAATGTTGGCCACGCAGACCGAACGCACCGAGCTGGTGCCGTTGATCGACGCCCTGCACGAACGGATGCGCGCCGACAAGGTCATGGATTTCGGGATGCAGATGGCGGCCGCGGCTCGATTGGCGGCGCAATTCCCTCAGGTGGGCCGGCAGCTGCGCGAACGGTACCGGGTCGTGCTGCTCGATGAATACCAGGACACCGGTCACGCCCAGCGGGTGGCGTTGTCAGCCCTGTTCGGTGGAGGGGCCGACGACGGGTTGGCACTCACGGCCGTTGGCGATCCGATCCAGTCGATCTACGGCTGGCGTGGTGCGTCGGCGACGAATCTGCCGCGCTTCACGACCGACTTCCCGTACGCCGACGGAACCCCCGCGCCCACGCTGGAATTGCGTACGAGTTGGCGAAACCCGCCAAGCACCCTGCACGTGGCGAACGCGGTGTCGGCCGAGGCGCGGCGGCGCTCGGTCGCGGTGCGCGAGCTGCTACCGCGGCCCGACGCCGACCCGGGCACCATTCGGTGCGCTCTACTGACTGACGTTGTGGCCGAACGTGATTGGGTTGCCGATCACCTCGCACAGACATATCACGACGCCATCGGTCGCGGCGCGGCCGCGCCCACCGCCGCGGTGCTGGTGCGGCGCAACGCCGACGCCGCACCCATGGCTGCGGCACTCACTGCTCGCGGGGTGCCGGTCGAAGTGGTCGGCGTGGCGGGCCTCTTGGCGGTTCCCGAGGTCGCTGACCTGGTGGCGATGCTGCGGCTCGTGGCCGACCCCACCGCGGGGTCGGCCGTCATGCGCGTTCTCACCGGGCCGCGGTGGCGGTTCGGCGGGCGCGACATCGCTGCGCTGTGGCGGCGTGCGGTCGAACTCGACGATCGGCAGCCGGGGGAGTTGAGCACCGCCGACATCGTCGCGCAGGCCGCGCCCGACGCCGACGCGGCATGCCTGGCCGACGCGATCTGTGACCCGGGCCCGGCCGAGAACTATTCGGGCACCGGCTATCAGCGCATCGTGGCGCTGAGCCGTGAGCTGACAATGCTGCGCGCGCACCTGAGTCATCCGCTGCCCGAGTTGGTCGCCGAGGTGCGGCGGGTGCTCGGCCTGGACGCCGAAGCGCGGGCAGCCCGGCCGGTTACGGCGGGATGGACCGGCACCGAGCACCTCGACCGGTTCGGCGATCTGGTGGCGGACTTCTCCAGCAGGTCCACGGCCTCGGTGCTGGCGTTGCTGGCGTACCTGGACGCCGCGATGGAGGTGGAGAACGGTCTGGCCCCCGCCGAATTGACGGTGTCGCACGACCGCGTGCAGATCCTCACCGTGCACGCCGCCAAAGGGCTGGAATGGCAGGTGGTTGCGGTGCCGCACCTGAGCGGCCGGGTGTTTCCCTCGACGGCGCAGGCTCGAACCTGGTTGACCGACGCCTCGGATCTGCCGCCGCTGCTGCGCGGGGACCGGGCAACCGTCTCCGAAATCGGCGTGCCGGTGCTCGACACGTCGGATGTGAACGACCGGAAGATCTTGTCAGACAAGATTTCCGAGCACAAACGCAGCCTCGACCAGCGTCGTATCGACGAGGAACGTCGACTGCTCTATGTCGCGATCACCCGTGCCGAGGACACCTTGCTGCTGTCGGGCCACCACTGGGGCGCGACCGAGAGCAAGCCCCGTGGGCCCTCGGAGTTTCTGTGTGAGCTCAAAGCCATCATCGACGAGGCCGCGGGCGGTGGGCTGCCGTGTGGCGAGATCGAGCAGTGGGCTGCCGAGCCCGCGCCGGGTGAGCAGAACCCATTGCGGGACAAGGCTGTCGAAGCGATGTGGCCGGCCGTGGCCGCAAATGGTGCCGATGTCGGCGGCGGTGCTGATCTGGTGGCCCGCGCGATGGCCGGTGATTTCGAGACAAGTGCCGACCGCGAAGACTGGGCGGCCGACGTCGACGCGCTGCTGGCGGAGCGTGAGCGCGGACCGCAGGCTGCGGCGGCCGAACTGCCCGGCCAGCTGTCGGTCAGCACCCTGGTCGAGCTGAGTCGCGATCCCAAGGCGGCACGGGAGCGGCTGCGTCGGCGGCTACCGCAACGGCCCGATCCGCACGCCTTGCTCGGGACCGCCTTCCACGAGTGGGTGCAGCGGTTCTTCCACGCCGAGCGGTTGTTCGACCTCGACGACCTGCCGGGCGCGGTCGACAGTGACAGTGGGCGGGCATGCGCAGAGGACCTCGCCGAACTGCAGGATGCGTTCGTCAAGTCTCGGTGGGCGGCCCGTACGCCGGTCGAGGTGGAGGTGCCGTTCGACATGGTGATCGGGGAGACGCGCAGGACTATCGTGCGTGGTCGCATCGACGCGGTGTTCGCCGAATCCGACGGCACGACCACGGTGGTGGACTGGAAGACCGGCGATCCTCCGGCCACCCCAGAAGCTTTGGGGCAGGCCGCGATTCAGCTTGCGGTGTATCGGCTCGCGTGGGCCGCGCTGCGGGGCTGCCCGCCGGAATCGGTGCGGGCGGCGTTCCACTATGTGCGTTCCGGCCAGACTGTCAGTCCGGATTCGCTGCCCGGCCCGGACGAACTGGAGGCGCTGTTGGCCGAGCAGCAGGCGCAGGAGGGCCTATGAGTTGCGATACACCTTGAGTGCCGTGGTGATCATCGGGATCTGCAGCGGCAGCCGGGCGATCGCGCCGATGCGCATCGGCCATGGCTTACTCCACCACAGACGCACCATGTTGATGTTGGCCGGGTATACCGCAAGGAACAATGCCACCGCGGCGAGGGCTCCGGCCCGCCGCGTGCGCGGTGCGGCCAATAGCGCGCCGGTGGCGAGTTCACCGACCCCCGAGGCATAGGTGTAGAAGCGGGGGCTGCCCGGCAGCTCGGCCGGGATCACCGAGTCGAACGGTTTGGGTGCGACGAAGTGCAGCGCCCCCATGCCGAGAAGGAGCGCGGAGAGGCGGCGGGCGGCCGGTGCAGCGGAGATCCGCTGAGGGGAGGAGGCGGTCATGGTTACATTGTGGCGTGCGTCTGCTCGGATCGATCCCGGCGCTGCTCGGGACCTGGGTGAAAACTTCCCGTGGCTAAAGGCAGGCTGCGGCGCAGGCTCGCCGCCATCGACCCGAACCTGACCTCGCGGCCGGACGCCGCGCTCGTCGACGTGCTGCGCATTCCCGAGCCGTTCGTCAGTCC
Organism: Mycobacterium venezuelense; assembly: GCF_054919535.1. Classification (NCBI taxonomy): domain Bacteria; kingdom Bacillati; phylum Actinomycetota; class Actinomycetes; order Mycobacteriales; family Mycobacteriaceae; genus Mycobacterium; species Mycobacterium venezuelense. The sequence goes on along the minus strand of NZ_JBONDW010000006.1, from coordinate 337,793 downwards.
GGGACGCAAGATCGCCATGCGCGTGTTGTATGCGCTCGGGGCACTTTTTGCCGCCGTGTTGATCGTCTACCTCGACCGGCACGGTTACCGCGACATCGAGAGCGCGCCCGACGAGAACAACCCGTTGTCGTTCTTGGACTGCCTCTATTACGCGACGGTGTCGCTGTCGACGACGGGCTACGGCGACATCACGCCCTACACCGATTCGGCGCGGCTCGTGAACGTCCTCGTCATCACTCCGCTGCGGGTGGCATTCCTGATCGTCCTCATCGGTACCACGGTGGAAACGCTGACCACCCAGTCGCGCCAAGCACTGAAGATCCAGCGATGGAGGAGCAGAGTGCGTAACCACACCGTCGTCATCGGATACGGCACCAAGGGCCGTACCGCGGTCGCAGCCATGGTCGGTGACGAGGTCGCGCCGGCCGACATCGTCGTCGTCGACGAGAACGCGTCTGCATTGGAACGGGCCAAGAGCGCCGGTCTGGTCACCGTGCACGGCGACGCCACCAAGTCCGACATCCTGCGGTTGGCCAGTGCCCAGCACGCCAAGGCGATCATCGTCGCGACCGACGATGACGCCAGCGCCGTGCTCGTGACGCTGACCGCGCGCGAACTCGCCCCGAAGGCCAAGATCATCGCCGCGGCGCGCGAAGCCGAGAATCAGCATCTGCTCAAGCAGTCGGGCGCGGATTCCACCGTGGTGTCCTCCGAGACGGCAGGCCGGTTGCTGGGTATCGCGACGCAGACGCCCAGCGTTGTGGAGATGATGGAAGATCTGTTGACGCCCGACGCCGGGTTCGCCATCGCCGAACGTGAGGTGAGCCCCAAGGAGGAGGGCGGCTCACCGCGGCATCTGCACGACATCGTGCTCGGCGTGGTTCGTGAAGGTCGCCTGGTGCGCGTCGACGCGCCGGAAGTGGATGCTTTGGAGGCCGGCGACCGCCTGCTCTACATCCGCAGTGCGGACACCGAACGATGACCGATCGCCGGTCTTTCAGCCTCCGTAACGTCCCGCTGTTGTCCCGTATCGGTGCCGACCGCGCCGACACCGTGCGCACCGATGTCGACGCCGCATTGGCCGGTTGGCCGGATGCCCTGCTGCTGCGGGTGGACCGGCGCAACCAGGTGCTGATCTCGGAAGGGCGGGTGGTGCTGGGCAAGGCAATTGCCTACGCCGACAAGCCGCCCGAGAACGCGGTGTTCCTGGGCCGCCTCTATGACGGCCCACACGTGTGGGCGGTGCGTGCCGCACTCGAAGGGCCCGAGGACCCCAGCGAGGAAACCGAGGTGTTGGATCTGCGCCGCGCCGGTCAGGTTTTCGACGACACGAGCGCTCAGCTCGTCGCAACCGCGACGGCCTTGCTCAACTGGCATGACCACGCGCGCTTCAGCCCAGTCGACGGTGCGGTGACCAAGCCGGCGCGCAGCGGCTGGGCGCGAGTCAACCCCGACAACGGTCACGAGGAATTTCCCCGCATCGACTCGGCCGTGATCTGTTTGGTGCACGACGGTCATGACCGGGCTGTGCTTGCCCGCCAAGCGGTGTGGCCGGAGCGGCTGTTCTCGATCCTGGCCGGCTTCGTCGAGGCCGGCGAGTCCTTCGAGACGTGCGTGCAGCGCGAGATCGCGGAGGAGATCGGCCTGACGGTCACCGACGTGCAGTACTTGGGCAGTCAGCCGTGGCCGTTCCCGCGTTCGCTGATGGTCGGGTTCCACGCGATCGGTGACCCGGAGCAGCCGTTCTCATTCAACGACGGCGAGATCGCCGAGGCTGAGTGGTTCACGCGGGCCGAGATCCGCGAGGCACTCGACCACGGCGACTGGAACAGTGAATCGCCGTCGCGGTTGCTGCTGCCCGGATCGATTTCCATCGCGCGTGAAATCATCGAATCCTGGGCTGCCCTGGACTGACCGCCCGGTCACGGCCCGGCGAGCGCGACCTCCCTCAACAGACGCCGGGCCTGCTCGTGATTGATGTTGAGTCGCCTCGACAGCACTTCGACCCAGGATCGAGCGCCCAGCGCCGCCGGTGTCGTGAGCGTTTTCAGCCGGGCGATGGCCTGGACCCGCGCTGCGTGTGCCTCTTTGGCCCGCCGATCGTAATAGGCGATGCCCTCGCGTAATTGCTCGTCACTCAGTGACGACAACGATGCGCCGTCGTAATCGCGCCATTGGAAATCCATCATGCATCGAACACTAGTTCGATGCGCCGACAGGTCGTTGGCGAGCGGCTAACCGAGCTTGGCTTTGACCTGCTTGACGCTCGGGTTGGTCAGCGTGGACCCATCGGCGAACTTCACGGTCGGCACGACGTGGTTTCCACCGTTCACCGAACCCACGAACTCGGCCGCGCTCGGATCGGCCTCGATGTCGACCTCGGTGTAGGGAATGCCTTCGGCCTTGAGTGCGGTCTTGAGCCGCGAGCAGTAGCCGCACCACGTCGTGGTGTACATGGTCAGCGCCGTGGATGAACCAGTCATAGTCCACACAACGTAACCGAACCCCCGGGTATGCCGGTACTCGCGATCAACTGGTCTCGCGTGCCGACCACTGCCCGGCCCGGTCGGTCAGAATCGCGGTCAGCTCGTCGCGGCGTGAGGAAATCTCTTCGTGTGTGGAGATGATGCCGACGGCCGCGACGGTCTTGTCATTTTCGCGCACGGCGATGGAAATGCCGTCGCCGTGCTCGGAAGCGTTGGGTGCCGCGCAGACTCCGGTCTGCGCGATCTGCGGCACTGCCGCGAAGAAGCGGTCGATCAGTGGCCGCTCGGCCTCCTCGACGCCCCTCAGGTAGGCCCATTGATCACGCTTGTCCATGCCGGCGAGCAGCACCCAGCCCGCCGAAGTGCGGATCAACGACCGCTGCACGTAGTTCTCGGCCAGGTATGCGAACCGCGGGTCCGACGAGCAGTAGTCGACGTAGAAGATGTTGGGGCCGACGGCAATGGACAGCACGGTGGTCAGCCCGGACTGCTCGTGGATGTGTGCCAGATCGGCGTGGGTGACGGTGGAGACCGGTTGGCGCCCCGCCATGCGATTGAGCAGATAGGGCGCACTGCCGAGAACGTACCGGCGATTGTGTTCGTCCAAATAGCCGGTGGCGACGAGTCCATTGACCAATCCCTGCACTGAACTCACCGGTGCGCCAAGGTTTTTCGCGATCTCACTCAATGTCGTACCGGCGTGGGCGCGTGCCGCGAATTCCAGGATCTCCGCAATCCGGTCAACGGTGCGGTGCCTCGCGCGGGGCTTCGCGTCGGATGGCTGTGTCACTGGCGGTCCTCTCGCTGGAGCCACAATCGTACTGTCTATGTATATACGTAAAATGATCCGACATTGCGTAAGTTCAACGAAACTGCAATAGTTTCCGGTGCTGCCCGTCACAGCGAAAGGAGGTTTCGATGCACATCACACCCGGCGCTCTGACAGGTCTGCGGGTGATCGATCTGACGACGGTGATCATGGGTCCGTTCGCGACGGCGACACTGGCTGACCTCGGCGCCGAGGTCATCAAGGTGGAAAGCCTCGACGGCGACATGAGCCGCGACATCGGTGCCCGCCGGCATGAGGGCATGGGTGCGCTCACCATGAATTTGCAGCGCAACAAGCGCAGCATCGCCGTCGACCTCGGCTCTCCCGACGGTCGGAAGATTCTGGACGACCTGGTGCGTGACGCCGACGTGCTGGTGACGAATCTGCGACCCCGGTCGCGCGAGAAGCTCGGCATCACCTACGAACGGATGTCCGCGATCAATCCGGGTCTCATCCTGTGCACCGCGCAGGCCTACGGGTCGCAGACGGCGTACCGCGACTATCCCGCTTACGACGACATCGTCCAGGCCGCATCGGGCGCAGCGAAACTCTCCGAACTCATCGATGGCGCACCGCGGTACGCGCCCTACGTCATCGCCGACAAGGTGGTCGCGCTCTACATCGTCATCGCGGTGCTCGCGGCGGCGATGGAGAAGAAGGCCACCGGCCTCGGTCAGGCGGTCGATGTTCCCATGGTCGACGCGATGATCGCGTTCAACCTCGTCGAGCACCTCGGCGGGCACACCTTCGCCCCTGCGGAGGGCGCCTTCGGCTGGACGAGAGTGCTCACGCCGGAACGGGTCCCGCACCGCACCGCCGATGGCTGGATCTGCATCATGCCGTACTCCGCGCAGAACTGGCGTGACTTCTTCACCGCGGCGGGCCGCGCTGACCTGGTCGACAACCCGCGTTACGCCACGGTGGACGACCGGCACCGCCACATGGGCGAACTGCTCACGGCAGTCCGTGAAGCCGCCCCCGGGCGGAGGACCGAAGAATGGCTGAAGATCTGTGAAGCACATGGCATCCCGGCGTCCGGCCTGCTCGATCTCGCCGATGCTCACAACAACGACTACGTGGCGGGTCAACAACTGCTCGCCAAGCACACACACCCCACCGAGGGCGAGTACTACGCCACGCGGACGCCGTTCGATATGTCACGCACACCGGTGAGCCTGCAGAGACATGCGCCGCTGCTCGGGCAGGACACCGCCGAAATTCTTGCCGGCCTCGGGTATCCGGAGGCCGATATCGCCGCGCTGCTCGAAGCCGGCGTCGTGACGGCCACGTCAACGGTCACATCGATGGCGACCCAGGGAACGGAGTGAACATGACCAGACTCGTGCCACCGGTAGCCGGCGATCCGCACGACTTGGACGAATTGCGGCTGGAGGTACGGAAATTCGTCGGTGCGCAGCAGCAATCCGGCAAGATCGGACGTTACGCCGACAGCTGGTTGACCGGCTGGGACGAGGACTTCAGCCGGGCTCTGGCCGCCCGGGGCTGGCTCGGCATGACCGTGCCGGTCGAATACGGCGGTCACGGCCGTAGCCATCAGGAACGATTCGTCGTCACCGAAGAACTGCTGGCCGCCGGCGCGCCGGTGGGTGCGCACTGGATCGCCGACCGCCAGATCGTGCCGTCCTTGCTGAAGTACGGGACCGAGGTGCAGAAACGAAAGTTCCTGCCTGCCATAGCAAAAGGTGAATGCTACTTCGGTATCGGCATGAGCGAGCCGGACTCCGGCTCGGACCTGGCCAGCGTGCGGACCAGGGCCGTGCAGACAGAGGGCGGCTGGAACCTGACGGGCACCAAGGTCTGGACCTCGGGTGCCCATCTGGCCCACGCGTTCATCTGCCTGGCACGCACCGCACCCGTCGACCCCGCACACCGCCACGACGGACTGAGCCAGTTCATCGTCGACCTGCGTGCGCCCGACGTTGACATCCGGCCCATCATCTCGATGAACGGCAAGCACCATTTCAACGAGGTCATCCTCGACGAGACATTCGTGCCCGACGACATGGTATTCGGCACGATCGGTAACGGCTGGCAACAGGTGACCTCGGAGCTGAGCTTCGAACGCAGTGGCCCCGAACGCTTTCTGTCCACGTTCCCGTTGCTGGCCGACGTCGCGGGGCACATGGCCGACGGAACCTTGGCCCGGCACACCGATCTGGGCCGCTATGTGGCGCGGATCGCGGGGCTGCACCAGATGTCGATCGCGGTGGCCGGTGCGTTGGAACGCCATGAACCGGCTGACACCGCCGCTGCCGTCGTGAAGGTACTCGGCACGTCTACCGAAGGCGATATCGCCGATTTCGCCGACCTGCTCGGTGAGACCGAGGATGACGCCTACAACGTGATGCTCGCCGACGCCGTGGTCCAACGCCCCGGGTTCACGCTGCGGGGCGGTACCAACGAGATTTTGCGTGGTGTGGTTGCGCGGGGACTGGGGTTGCGCTGATGAGCGCTTGCGCGAAGAAGAGAGGGCGCTGATGAAGAGCGTCGATACCGAACTCGTCAACATGATGTCCGCGGTGTTCGCTGCCCACCGCGAGCAGTACGAATCCGGGCACGGCCTGGACGAATTGTGGGAAAAGTTGGGCGAACTCGGCCTGGTGCGGCTCACCGGATCCGAGGAGTCCGGCGGGAGCGGAGCAGGCTGGCCCGAGGCCGCCGAGCTGTTGCGGGCCGCGGCCCGCAACGGCGTGAGTGTGCCGGTGGCCGAACATGATCTCCTGGCCTGCTGGTTGTTGGAGAAGGCCGGACTGCCGGTGGACGACTCACGGCGAACCGCCTGCGTGCTCGATGACGACGGCGGCGCGCGCGGTGTGCCGTGGGCGTCGACCGCCGGGCGCGTCGTGGTCGTCTGGCGTGACGGGCCGAACTACCGCGTGGAAGATGTTGCAGCCGAGTCGCTGTCGATCAGAAGCGGCAGAAACGGTGCGGGCGAACCGCGGGATGAGTTCCGTGTCGACACCGCAATGCTGACCGGCACACCCCTGTCGGAAACCGTGATGCGGCAATGGCATCTGCGCGCCGCGTTGGTGCGCGCGATACAGGTGTGCGCGGTGTTTGACCGGATCCTGGAGTCTTCGGTTGCCCACACGATCGAGCGCACTCAATTCGGCAGACCGCTGGCCAAGTTCCAGGCAGTCCAGAACCTCGTCGCCGACATCGCCGCCGAGGCGGCCCTGGCCCGCGCGGCGACCGATGGCGCTTTGGCCGAGGCGGTCCGCACCGAATGGAGTTCGCCGAACCTGGAGTTTCTTGTGGCCGTGGCCCGTTCGTGTGCAGGGCACGCCGCATCGGTTGTGGTGCGTAATGCGCATCAGGTGCACGGCGCCATCGGCACCACACGCGAACACCGTCTGCACGAGTTCACCAAACCCGCACTGTCCTGGCGTTCGGAGTTCGGCTCCGTTCAGCACTGGGACGACAAGCTGACCGATTTCGCCACTGCCGCAGGCGCCGACGGGCTCTGGGCCCTGACGACGGCCACCGCGGCCCACCAGTAAGGACATCGGCATGACGACTCACACTGAGCCGCAGCACTCACGCGGCTACTACTTCCGGATGGTGATCGCCGGATCGATCGGCAACATGATCGAGTGGTACGACTGGTTCGTCTACACCACGTTCGCGATCTACTTTGCGGGACAGTTCTTCCCGAAGGGCGACACCACGGCGCAATTGCTCAACACTGCAGCGATTTTCGCGGTGGGCTTTCTGGCTCGCCCGCTCGGTGGCTGGCTGCTGGGACGGCTGAGCGACCGTAGTGGCCGCAAGGCCGGTCTGACCATCACCGTCACGATGATGTCGTTCAGCGCGCTTCTCATCGCGGTGGCCCCGAGCCATGCCACGGCCGGCTACGTGGGCGCCGCGATGCTTCTCATCGCCCGCATCCTGCAGGGTCTTTCGGTCGGCGGCGAGTACGCGACATCGGCGGCCTATCTCACCGAGGTGTCGAAGAAAGGCTGGCGTGGCCTGGGAGCCAGTTTCCAGTACATCTCGGTCACACTCGGGCAGATCGCCGGTGTGCTGCTGCTGGTGATCCTGCAACTCTTCCTCAGCGACGAGCAACTCAAGGACTGGGGTTGGCGCATCCCGTTCGTCATCGGCGCGGTCGCCGCGGTCGCGGTGTTCTACCTGCGCCGCGGCATGCACGAGACCGATGCGTACTCGACTGTGGAACAGCAGGATTCGCATAACCGCCGGGGCACGCTGGCCGAGGTGTGGAAGCACCGCAAGGCGGCTTTCCTGGTGCTGACGCTCACGCTCGGCGGTTCGGTCGCTTATTACACCTACACCACTTACCTGTCGAGCTACCTGGTCAACAGCGTCGGACTGTCGAAGGAGGATGCGGCGCGGGTCAACTTCATCGCGCTCGTGGTGTTCCTGTTCCTGCTGCCGCTCGGCGGCTACATCTCCGACAAGATCGGCCGAAGGCCGGTGCTCATCTTCTTCGGGCTTGGCACCACGCTGTTCACCTACCCGATCCTGCAGGGCATGCAGGATCAGCCGACCTGGTTGTGGTGCCTGGCGTACACGCTGTTGGGGCTGCTGTTCGTCGCCGGATACTCGTCGGTCAACGCGGTGGTCAAAGCCGAACTGTTCCCGACCGAGGTCCGCACCGTCGGCGTCGCGATCCCGTACAACATCGCGCAGGCGGTGTTCGGCGGGACGGCTTCCTACGTCGCGCTCGCACTGCGCGACGCCGGCCACGAACCCTGGTTCTTCATCTACGTCTCGGTCTGCGCGGCCATCTCGCTGGTGACCTATCTGGTGATGCGCGAAACCCGTGACGTCGAACTGATCGCCGATCCCACCAAATCAACTGCCAGCGAAACGCATTCCGCGGCCAACGTCTGAAAGCGACACCATGCCTGATCTCGAATACACCGTTGCCGACGGTGTCGGCACCATCCTGCTGAACCGCCCGCACCGCAAGAACGCCTTCACCCTCGACATGCTCGACCGATGGGCCGAGGCACTGCGTTCGGCCCGCACCGACCCCGATGTGCGCGTCCTGGTGGTCACGGGCGCCGACGGCGCCTTCTGCTCCGGGGTGGATCTCGACGACTTCGCCGAGATCACCACGACTCTCGGCCGCCAGCAGGTGTTGCAGGATCGCGTACATCGGGTGGCGGCGGCCGCGCTCGACCTCGACAAGCCGCTGATCGCCGCGGTCGACGGCGTCGCGGTCGGCGCGGGCATGGACATGGCATTGGCTTGCGACCTGCGATTGGCCTCGACCCGCGCGCGGTTCTCAGAAGGCTACGTGCGGGTCGGCCTGATCCCCGGCGACGGCGGCGCGCATCTGCTGCCGCGGATCGTCGGGCAGGCCCGCGCGTTGGAGTTGCTGTGGACGGGACGGTTCGTCGAGGCCGACGAAGCGCTGGCGCTCGGCCTGGTGTTGTCGGTGCACGGCCCGGACGAGTTCCCGTCCGCGGTCGGCGATCTGTGCCGAAAGCTGGCCGCGGGTCCGCCGGTGGCGATCCGCGCGATCAAGCGGTTGGTGCGCAACGGCGAGCGCGTCGACTTCCTGACCTCGTTGTCGATGGTGGCCGCTGAGCAGGCCGTCGTGCAGTCCACCGAGGATTCCGCCGAAGCGGTTGCCGCATTTCGGGAGAAGCGCAAGCCGGTGTTTCAGGGGCGGTGACCGGCAACCCGTAGCGGGACGCGATTCCCGATTAAGTGGGGCACGCCACATTGGGATTAGGCGCTCGGCATGTGTGGAACCCAGGGGGTCAGTTACCGAAGGGGACCCACATGACTGAGCACAGCAAGGCTGATCAGGCGCGCAAAGGCTTCATCGACTCCGTCAAAGGCACGGCGAAAGAGGTCGTCGGTGCTGTGACCGGGAACGACTCGTTGACGGCCGAAGGCCAGCTCCAAAAGGCCGAGGCCAAGGAACGCAAGGAAGCCAGCCGGGCCGAGGCCGTCGCCGACGCCGAGGCCAAACAGGCCCAAACCGCGGCGACAGAGGCCAGGACCGAGGCCGCCCGCGAGCGCGCGGCGGTCAGAACCGAGACAGCGGCCGTCGAGAACGCCGTGCAGGCCGACAAGGTCGAGCAGAAACAGGCCGCCGAACGCGCTGCGCACCGCGATGCCGAGCGCGAGAGGTCGCGGGCCGACGTCGAGGCGCAGCGTGACGTGGAGCAGGCCAAAGCCGAGGAACGGTTGGACGTCGCGGTGGCCCGTGAAGAGGCCGCAGAGGCCGTCGAAGACCATCAGGACGCCGTCAAGGAATCGGCGAGCGCCCGGGCGGAAGCCGACCGCAAGCGGCGGGCGGCCGACAAGTTGACCGACGAAGCCGACCTGCCCTGAGGCTTGGCGGATCCCGACAATCAGGAGTGACAAGTGAGAATCACCGACGTCCCTATCGCGGTTCTGCGATTCCAGTATCAGCTCGCTCGGCTTCCGCTTCAGTTCATCGAGGAGCAGGTGGTCACTCGCATGGACTCCGAAGCGCCCGCCCGGCTCTTCTACGAGCGCTCGCTGGGCATGCTGGATGTCACCGTGGGCGGTGCACTCGGGGCTCCGGAGCTGGAGAAAAGGGGCACGGCGCTGATCGAGCGCAGCGACGCGCTACGCCAGGCCGCCCAACTCGACGCCGAGGCCGCCGCGAACGTCAAACAGGCGGATGCCGACCTCAAGAACGCCCGCACGCAGGCGAAAGAAGAGCAGAAGGCAGCCCATAAGGACAAAGAGCAGGCGGTCAAGGACGCGCGGTCCACCGCGCTCCAGCGGAAGACCGCCGCGACGGAAGCCGCCCAGAAGCGCACTGCCGCCGCCAAGAAGCGGGCCGATGAAGTCGCAGCCAAGCGCACCCAAGCCGCCGAGACCGCCAAACAGCAAGAGGAGGCCGTGATTCGCGCGGCCGAACAGGCCGAGACCATGGTCGCGCGAGCCAAGGCCAGCGAGGCGCAGGACAAACGCGCCGACGCGGCCGCCAAGCGCGCACGCGCCGACGAGATGGAAGAGTTGGCCGACGCCGAAAAGCAGAAGCGCCAGGAGGATCGGGCCAACGACTGACCGACGCCACTCGTTGTCGACCACCGGCGACCGAATATCGTCGGTGGTCACAGCGAGGAGGCGCCCCGATGAGTTCGACGAAGCTGACGGCCGAAGAAGAGACCATCGTCAAGACCGTCCACGATTTCGTGGAAAAGCAGGTCAAGCCGGTTGTCCGGGAGCTTGAGCACGCCAACACCTACCCCGAAGAGCTGATCGGCACCATGAAGGAGATCGGCATTTTCGGGCTGGCGATCCCCGAGCCGTACGGCTTTGGCGCGGTGTCGATGCCGTGCTACGTGCGGGTCGCCGAGGAGTTGGCGCGCGGCTGGATGAGCTTGGCCGGCGCGATGGGCGGCCACACCGTGGTGTCGAAGCTGTTGCTGTTGTTCGGCACCGAGGAGCAGAAGCAGAAGTACCTGCCGCGAATGGCGACCGGTGAACTGCGAGCCACGATGGCACTCACCGAACCTGGCGGCGGATCGGATCTGCAGGCCATGCGGACCGTGGCACGCCGGGATACCGGCGCCGCCGACGGCTATGTCATCAACGGCAGCAAGACCTGGATCTCGAATGCCCGTCGCTCGGATCTCGTTGCGCTGCTGTGCAAAACGGACGCAACCGCTCAACCCCAATACAAGGGCGTATCGATCCTCCTCGTCGAGAAGGTACCCGGTTTCGAGATCTCGAAGGACCTGCCGAAGCTCGGCTACAAGGGTGTCGAGAGCTGCGAGCTGAATTTCACCGACTGCCACGTGCCTGCCGATGCGTTGTTGGGCACAGAAGAGGGCCTGGGCTTCGCGCAGATGATGAAGGGTCTCGAGGTGGGCCGATTGCAGGTGGCGGCCCGGGCGACGGGGGTGGCTCGTGCGGCATTCGAGGACGCGCTGCAGTATGCGCAGGACCGGGAGAGCTTCGGCAAGCCCATCTGGCAGCACCAGTCGGTGGGAAACCTGTTGGCGGACATGGGAACCAAACTTTATGCCGCTCGGTCGCTGCTGCTGAGCGCCGCCGAGAAGTTCGACGCGGGCGAGCGCTGCGACATGGAGGCCGGTATGGCCAAGTTGTTCGCGTCCGAGACGGCGATGCAGATCGCGCTCGACGCAGTGCGGGTGCACGGCGGCTACGGCTACTCGACCGAATACGACGTGGAGCGCTACTTCCGGGACGCGCCGCTGATGATCGTGGGTGAGGGCACCAACGAGATCCAGCGCAACGTCATCGCCAAACAGTTGGTCGCACGAGGCGGTCTCGACCTCTACTGACGGTCCCTGGTCAGCAGTGAGCGGGTGCGGGCCGGAGCGGTGGCAGGCAGGTCGGCGAGGATGTCGGCAAGGGTGACGCCCTCGAGGCTGGCCCGCCACGCCTGATGCGCATCGGCCATTTTCACCGCGAGGATGCATGTGTGACGGCACCAGCTGGCGGGCAGTGCGCCGCGGCCCTGCTTGCGGATCTCGCGGCATTCGTACGGCGCTGAGGCCCCGTCAACCGCCTCGACGATGTGTAGCAGCGTGATCTCGGAGGCTGCCCGCCCCAGCCGAAACCCGCCACGCGGACCCGTCGTCGCCGCCAGCACGCCCGCCCGCGTCAGCGCCTGCAACTGCTTGGCGAGATAGGCCGCCGGGAGATCGAAGTACTCGGCGAGATCGGCCGCCGAGGCGGTCGCTCCCGGCTCCAGCTGCGCGAGCGATGTCGCGCAGTGCAGCGCCCACTCCGTGGCTACGGGAAGTTTCACAGCTCGTATCCTATTACAGCTATCAAGGACCTATATTGTCCGAAATACCTACCGAAGGAGAGAGACCATGCGAATCGCAGTTGCCGGGGCCACGGGGAACATCGGGGCCCGGGTGGTGGCGGCCCTGGAAGCGGCCGGCCACGACGTCGTGGCCATCAGCCGTGCGCGCGGCGTCGACTTGACGACCGGGGAGGGCCTCGATGCCGCGCTCGAGGGTGTCCAAGCGGTCGTCGACGCCATCAGTGCCCCACCCACCGACCGGGACAGGACGGTCGACTACCTGGGCACGGCCACCGCGAACCTGCTCGCCGCCGAGGAGCGCGCCGGCGTCGGTCATCACGTCCTGCTGTCGATCGTCGGGATTCACGCGATCGAGGGCAATCCGCACTATGCCGGCAAGCGCGAGCAGGAGCGGCTCATCGAGGCCGGCTCGGTGCCGTGGACGATCGTGCCCGCGACGCAGTTCCACGATTTCGCCGAGATGGTGGTCGGCTGGACCGAACAGGACGGCACCGCACCGATCGCACCGCTCCTCGTGCAGCCGATCGACCCCGACGACATCGCCGCGATCCTGGCCGAGGTCGCCATCGGTGCGCCGCAGGGGCGGTACCCCGACGTCGCCGGCCCGCAGACGCAGGACCTCGTCGACATGGCGCGTCGCACGTTGGCGGCCCGCGGGCGCGCGGTGACGTTGGTGCCCGCCTGGTCGGCCGTGTTCGGCCTGGACATGGCGGGCAACGCGCTGCTGCCGGGTGACGGCGCGCGCATCGCCCCGACCACGTTCGAGGAGTGGCTCGCCCGGCAGCGATAGGCCGCGATGTCGGGCGTCCCTGCCATGATGGGAGCCATGCCGTTGGAGGCTCCCCCCTCGACCCTGAGCGATCTGGACGATGAGCAGCGGGAGGCGGTGCTGGCTGCCCGTGGCCCGGTGTGTGTGCTTGCCGGGGCGGGCACCGGCAAGACCCGCACCATCACGCGCCGGATCGCGCACCTGGTTGCGGCCGGCCATGTCGCCGCCAGCCAGGTGCTGGCGGTGACGTTCACCGCGCGCGCGGCCGGTGAGATGCGGGGACGGCTTCGCGTGCTCGGCCAGGAATCGGGGGTGGGCACCGGGGCCGTACAGGCGGTGACGTTTCACGCCGCCGCGCGGCGGCAGCTGCAGTACTTCTGGCCGCGGCTCGTGGGCGACACCGGCTGGGAGCTGCTCGACAGCAAGTTCTCCGTCGTCGCGCAGGCGGCCAGCCGGTCCGGGATGCAGCCCAGCACGGACGACGTCCGCGACCTCGCAGGCGAAATCGAATGGGCCAAGGCATCTTTGATCACGCCGGAGGCATATGGCGCGTCCGTCGCGAAGACCGGTCGCGATATTCCGTTCGACGCTGCGAAGGTCGCGGCGGTTTATGCCGGCTACGAGGCACTCAAGGCCCGTCGGGACGGGTCGGCCCTGCTGGATTTCGATGACCTGCTGCTGCACACCGCAGCCGCGATCGAGAACGATCCCGCGGTCGCGCAGGAGTTCCGCGACCGCTACCGGTGTTTTGTGGTCGACGAGTATCAGGACGTCACCCCGCTGCAGCAGCGTGTGCTCGATGCGTGGCTGGGGGACCGGGACGATCTCACCGTCGTGGGCGACGCCAACCAGACGATCTATTCGTTCACCGGGGCGACTCCGCGCTACCTGCTCGATTTTTCGCGGCGCTTCCCCGATGCCGCGGTCGTGCGGCTCGAACGTGACTACCGCTCCACACCGCAGGTGGTGTCGCTGGCCAACCGCGTGATCGCCGCCGCGCGCGGACGGATGGCCGGCAGCAAGCTGCATCTGGTGGGTCAGCGTGACCCCGGCCCGGTGCCGACGTTCTCCGAGTACTCCGACGAGGTGGCCGAAGCCAACGCGGTGGCCAAGGCGATCAAGAAGCTGATCGAATCCGGTACGGCGCCCGCCGAAATCGCCGTGCTGTACCGGATCAACGCGCAGTCCGAGGTATATGAAGAGGCGCTGACCGAGGCAGGCATCGCGTTCCAGGTGCGTGGCGGGGAAGGGTTCTTCAGCCGTCAGGAGATCCGCCAGGCGCTCGTCGCGCTGCAGCGCAACGCCGATCGGGAGGCCGGTCCGGCGCAGCTGCCCGCTCTCGTGCGCGAGCTCCTGGAGCCGTTGGGACTGACGGCCGAACCACCGTCGGGCACGCGCGCCCGCGAGCGCTGGGAAGCCCTGACCGCGCTGGCCGAATTGGTCGACGAAGAGGTCGCGGTGCGGCCCGACCTCGACCTGCGCGCGCTCGTCGCCGAACTACGTCAACGCGCCGACGCACGACATCCACCCGTCGTGCAGGGCGTGACGCTGGCCTCGCTGCACGCGGCGAAGGGGCTGGAGTGGGACGCGGTGTTCCTCGTCGGCCTGGCCGACGGCACGCTGCCGATCTCGCACGCACTCGCGCACGGCCCCGACAGTGAGCCGGTCGAGGAGGAGCGCAGGCTGCTCTACGTCGGTGTCACCCGGGCGCGCGTGCATCTGGCGCTGAGCTGGGCTTTGGCGCGCACCCCTGGCGGGCGGCAGGGGCGACGCCCGTCGCGGTTCCTCAACGGCATCGCACCGCAGACCCAGGGGTCGAAGTCCACTGGGCCCGACCGGCCCCGTCGTCAGCGCGGCCCCGCTCCGCGCTGCCGAGTATGCAACGGACCCCTGACAACACCCTCGGCGATCATGCTGCGGCGGTGCGAAACCTGCCCGGCCAATCTCGATGAGCAGCTGCTCGCCGAACTCAAAGACTGGCGCCTGCGCGTCTCCAAGGAGATGAAGGTGCCCGCGTTCGTGGTGTTCACCGACAACACGTTGATCGCCATCGCCGAAACGCTGCCGACCGACGACGCGGCCCTCGTCGCCATCCCCGGTATCGGCGCTCGAAAACTCGAGCAGTACGGCCAAGACGTACTGGAGTTGGTCAAAGCCCGCCAGGCTTCGTAAAGATCGTGCCAAAACCGCAGGTAGAAAATAGGTTGTGCGATTCGGCTGTTAGGCTTTAGCCTCAAGATCACACTCAGGCGACGAGACGGAAGGAGGGTGCCCGCAATCATGGATATCAACATCACGTTCAGCGGTGTAGCGGTTGCAGGCATGCCGGCGTCCTTCCGTGCGGTCGAAACCATCGCCAAAGCTGCTTACGTCGTGCCGCAGAGGCTCGCCGAGCACCCCACCGCACATGCCGCTGGCGCTGGATGGCCGGCCGCTGCTGCCGTTGCACCGCAGCGTAAGCGCCGCCCCGCCGCCGCGAACCGCGCGTCCGTGGATTGGAGCCCCCTCTAGGTAGAGCTCCACCACCAGCCAAATGGCCACGGACCCGCAGTCAACCCGGATCCGTGGCCAAATTTTTTTCGGAGTTGTTCGAAACCCGAAACCTGGTCGCAGATCCAACAACTTCTCCGACAAACAACGACCAGGAAGTAGGGGGACAAGCACATGTCCATTGCGATGAGCGCTCCGGGGATGAGCGTCGCGCCGGTGACATGCGAAGAGCGGCTGCCGGCAGTGCCGTGCCACATCGGTGATCCGGATCTGTGGTTCGCCGAAAGCCCCGTCGAACTCGAGCGCGCGAAGGCGCTGTGCACGGATTGCCCGATCCGGCGCGAATGCCTGTCTGCCGCGCTGGAACGGCAGGAGCCGTGGGGTGTTTGGGGCGGCGAGATCCTCGACCGCGGCACCATCGTGGCGCGCAAGCGGCCGCGTGGGCGTCCGCGTAAGGTCGCGGCGGCCTGACACCGGGAACGGCGCCGAGTGCGAGTACGCACTCGGCGCCGTTTCGCGCGTTCACCCGATGCCGGCGATGCGGGCGACGGTCAGTGCGGCGGTGAGCCGTAACAGGTCACGGGGGCGGGCGATCCGCAGGCCCGTCAGTTCTTCCAGTCGATGGATTCGCTGTTGAACGGTATTGGGATGCAGGTGAAGAACTGTCGCGGCGGCCCGGCGGTCGAGGTTGTGGTCGAGCAGGATGCGGGCGGTGCGCAACAACTCCGTTGAGCGTTCGCGGTCGTAATCCAGCGCGGAACCCAAGACCGCAGAGGCGAACTCGCGCAGCCGCCGCGGATCGTCGAGTTGCAGCAGCAGATGTTCGATCGCGACGTCCTGCAGGTCGATGACCCGTGAGGTGCCGTCTTCCGCGGCCAGCCCGAGCACCCCGCGCAACGTGCGGTAGACGCCGGGGAGTTCGGCAGGTTCGGCCGCGGGCGTGACCGCGGCGACGGCCCGCTCGATATTTCCTGTGGCGGTGAGGGTTTCGACGAGCCGCGCTGCGGCGTCGTCGGTGTGGAGGCCGGTTGTGTGCACATTTCGCGGCCAGAGCAGGATCAGATCGCCGCGATAGATCGCCGCGAGCGGACGAGGCGTCACGTGGGTGATGAGCCGGTCCGCGGCCGCGAGCATGTGTTCGGTGACGGGCCTGCCTGCGGATGTCCCCGAATCGACGCACCGCAGTCCCAATAGCAGATGCTCGCCCGAGAGGTCCCAGCCGAGGCGGCGGGCCCGGTCGAGCAACCCTTCGACGTCGGTGCCGTCGGAACTGAGCAGATCGGCCGCGAGCGATCCCCGAAGGCGTTGCTCCACTTCGGCAGCCGTGCGGGCGCGCAAGAGTTCAAGCGCTGCCACCACAGCGGTGTGTTCGATCGCGCGTACATCGAGTCCGCTGAGCAGCCGGCGTTGCGCGTCGACGTGGATGTGGGCCACGACGGCGCCGTCGAGGACGACACCGGCGACGGTGGTGTCGTCGGTGCCGACGACCTGGCCGCGTACGAGGTCGTCGGACGCGGGGGTGCCTGGGCTCTGGCCCGCCCAGCCGGCCGCGGCCAGCGTTTCGCGGTAGACGTCTGTGATGAGCACGGGCCGTCCGAGCAGCTCGGCGAGTGCCTGCGCGACGCCCGTCAGGCCCTCACCGCGCAGCGCGGTGGCGGTCAGCAACTCGTGCACTTCTTCGGCGCGGCGAAGCTCTCGGATGGTGTTCTGTTCGCTCGCTCGCAACTGGGCAGTGCCCAGCGCGATCGCGACCTGCGTGGCCAGCGTGGTCACCAGGCTGATCTCGGCGGCATCGAATCGATGCGGCAACGCGTGGTAACCGTTGAGCGCACCGACGACTCGACCGGAGCGCCGCAGCGGCGCCGAGATCAGTGCGCGGTAACCCTGTTCGTGCGCGACACCGCCCCACGCGAAGCCGGGATAGGCCTCGATGTCCTCGATCGCGACGACGTCACCGGTCCGGTAGGCGATGCTCGTGGGCGCCTCGTCGTCGCCGCGGACGTCGAGGAGGATCGGCCGATCGGCGTTGACCTGGGCGATGTATTCGGCCGACAACCCGTGCGAGCCGACGATCGTCAGGGCGCGGCCGCTGGGTTCGGGCAGGAACGCCGCGCAGAAGTCGTATCCGAGCAGTGTGCACGCCGTGCGGGTGACGCGGTCGAGCAGATCGGCGACCGGTTCATCGCTTCCGACGGCCTCGCCGATGCTGGCCAGCGCATCGAGCCAGCGTTCCAGAGGCGGACCGATCGGAGGTGTTTCAGCAGACACACTCGACAGCATAAGAGTGTGTGGACAGACATTGTCGGTGGTTTCGTTTTCCCGGATCGTTGGTGTGCGACGGTGACAGCCGTCACAGACGGTGATCAAGGAGGTTCTCCGTTGCGCAACCGACTACGCGGCCGGTGGATCCGGTCGACGCTGGCGTTGGGACTGTCCGCGGCCACGGTCGCGTGCACCGCGGCGTGCGCGGCCGGTCTCGGCGGCCCGGCTTCGTCGCGCGCCGCCCAGGACGGCGTCATCCGTTTCACGTTCGCCCCGGACCCGGTGTGGGACTACATGAACGACACCGGACTGCTCGACGAGTTCGAGCAGGAGAACGGCGTCCGGATCGAAACGAGCGCCACCTGGGACGAATTCGGTTTGTTCGCCGGCGGCCACGCCGACATCATCTCCTCGGCGTCGTTCGAGGTTCCCGGGCTCGAGGAGCAGACCGAACGCGACACCGTGGTGATCGGGCGCTACAACTCCGAGCGCAGCCGAATCCTCGTGCGTGCGGACGATCCCGCGCAATCGCTCGCCGATCTGAAGGGCAAGCGGCTGGGGGTGTTCACCACGGTGTCGGGCACGTTGGTGTGGAGTGCCCTCGTGAAAGAACTGCACGGTCTCGATATGCGCAGCGGCGGAGGTGATTTCGACCTCGTAGTGGCCGACATCCAGAACTTGTCGAACCTTCTGGCGCGTGGTGAGATCGACGCCTGCATCTGCTATCCGGATCTGTCCGCGCGTGAGCTCAGGGAGCAGACCGTGCGGCCGCTCTACGACGGGAAGTCCTCGGCCGAGGTCTTCGCCGAGACCAACGCGCCCGGCCACGACGGTCCGATGGGCAACGTGTTCGTCGCACGTCGCGACTGGGTCGAGGACCACCCCCGCGAGGTGTCGGAGTTCCTCGATCTGTGGAACCGCGGCCTGGCCGAGTGGCGCGCCCACCGCGACGAGATCATCGAACGCTACCCACAGCATTTCGCCGTCGAATCGCCTGTCGACATCGCGTTCATGAAAAAGTATGTCGCCCAGCATGACTGGGTGGTCGATGACGTCCGGTTCGACGAGAAGTGGGCCACCGACGAAAGTTCGATCTTCGACCTGATGCGCAAGACCGGGGTCATCGGTGACGACGTCAAAGACCCGGACTTCCTGCCGACCGAAGGAGTCGACAAGTGACCCAATCGCCGACCATCGCGCCACCCGAACCCGAGGCGGCCGCACCGGCCCGTACCCGGCGCAGGCAGGCCGGCAGCACCGGCGCGAGGCGCCGTCCGGCCCGCTGGGTGGTCTCGCTCATCTCCCTGGCGCTCGCCGTCTGTGCCTGGGCCGCGGTCGCCGCCTGGATCGACGACCCCATCGTGCCCTCGCCGGGTGAGGTGTTCGAACGCGTCGTCGCGATCACGGTGTCGGGGGAGGCGTTCACCAACTTCGCTTCCAGCATCGGCAAGATCGCCGTCGGGTTCGCACTGGCCATGGTCGGCGGCTTGGTCATCGGATTCCTCATGGGCCGAAGCTCGTTCATGTCGTCGTACTTCTCCTTGCCGTTGTTCGTGATCGGCAACATGCCCGGCCTGACATACGCGGTGTTCGGCCTGCTCATCTTCGGGGTCGGCGCCACCGGGCCGATCGTGGTGTCTGCACTTGTGGCGTTGCCGTTCATCGCGATGAACGTCGCCGAGGGCGTGCGGTCGGTCGACGGCAAACTGCTCGACATGTGCCGCGCGTTCGAGCGCAACCGCTGGGACATCGCTCGCCACCTCTACTTGCCTGCGCTTGTGACGTTCGTATTCGCCGGCGTCCGTTATGGATTCGCGATGGCCTGGAAGGTCGAGGCACTCACCGAGGTGTTCGGCGCGCGCGAAGGTGTCGGCTTCATGATCCGCCGCGCCTACCAGGAATTCCAGGTCGCCGACATGCTGGCATGGACCATGCTCTTCATCGTCGCGATGATCCTGATCGAACGCGCCCTGGCCCACCTGGAGAACCGGTTCTTCGCCTGGCGGAAGGAAATCGCATGACCACCACCGCAATGCCGGTACAGTTCCGGCGCCGAGCCAAAGCACACACCACGTCGGTGATCGCAGTGCTGGCCGCGGTGGCCACGCTCGTGGCCGGATGGCAGGTCGCCGTCGTCGTCGGCAACCGGGTTCCGTCCCCGGCCGACACCCTCGACCGGCTGGCCGCCGAGCAGGCGGCAGGCCAGCTGTGGCACCAACTCGCCATCAGCACCAACAGGTTTCTGCTCGGCCTGGCGCTCGCGCTGGTCGTGGGCGCTGCCCTCGGCGTATTGATGGGGTTGTCCCGACTGGCCGACCTCGCGTTCTCCGACCTCACGATGGCCGGGCTCGCGATGCCCGCGGTGATCTGGGCGCTGTTGACCACCATGTGGTTCGGATTCGGCTGGCTCACACCGGTAACCACGGTCTTTCTGTCCGGCTTGCCGTTCGTCATCGTCAACATCGCCAAGGCGACCCGTGCGGTGCCGGCCGACCTGGTGCTCATGGCGCGGGCGTTCGGGGTGCCGCGGGTTGCGGTCCTGCGTCAGATCGTGGCGCCCGCGGTCGCGGGATCGAGTGTGGCGGCCGTGCGGTTCGCGATCATGAGCGCGTGGAACGGCTTGCTGCTGGCCGAATGGTTCGGCGCCACGTCCGGCGTGGGCTGGCGCTCGCGCTACTGGTACGACGCCAACCAGCTCGACGGCTTCTTCGCCTGGGTGCTCGTGTTCGTCCTGCTGCTCGTCATCGCCGATCAGCTGATTCTCGGCCCGCTCGAGCGTTACGTGACCCGCTGGCGCTCAGCCTGACCTCCACCCCTCCTACGAGAGCGAGACAACATGGCATCGATCGAAGTTCGCAGTCTGGTCAAGGATTTTCACGACCGGCACGGCAATCGCACGCGCGTGCTCGACGGCATCGACTTGACCATCTCCGGCGAGACCTTCGTGTCGGTCGTCGGGCCGTCCGGCAGCGGTAAGACCACGCTGCTCAACATCGTCTCCGGCATCGAGACCCACACGTCGGGGTCGGTGCGGCTGCGGTCGGGCGAGCGCGACGCCCGGGTCGGATACGTGTTCCAGGACCCGCGGCTGTTGCCGTGGCGCACCGTCATGGGCAATCTCGGGTTCGTCCAGCGGGAGCGTGACGGCTGGGAGCAGCGTGCGCGGCATTACCTCGATCTGGTGGGCCTCGGGCACGTCGGCGAGCGTTATCCCGCACAGCTTTCCGGTGGTCAGCAGCAGCGCATCGGCATCGCCAGAGCCTTCTCCGTCGAGCCCGACGTGCTGTTGATGGACGAGCCGTTCAGCCACCTCGACGCCATGACCTCGCGCACGCTGCGCGAGCACCTGGAACGGATCTGGCTGGAGACCCGCCGCACGGTCATGTTCGTCACCCACGACGTGACGGAGGCCGTCCAGCTCTCCGACCGGATCGTCGTGCTGGCACCGGGCGGACGGGTCCACGAGATCATCGAGGTGGACCTGCCCCGGCCGCGACGCGCATCCGATCCGGCGGTGGCGGTGCTGCAGGCCGAGGTGCTCGCCCGCTTCGAGGCGCTGGAGGTCGCGGCATGAGCATCGACGTGCACGCACACTGGCTGCCCGAGGAGCTGTTCTCACTGCCTCCCGGCTCGCCGGTTCCCCCGTTGAACGGCCGTGACGAGCAACTGCACCTGGGTGACCTGCCGTTGTCCATCGAGACCGCGGCGATGAGTGACGCCGGCCGGGTGCTCGCCGATACCGACGCGGCCGGTCTCGCCACGCGAGTGCTGTCGGCGCCGCCGTTCGCGTTCCCGGTGGCCGACGCTCCTGGGGTGGACGATTACGTCGGGTCGTTCAACGAGCACCTGGCGCGCGTATGCAGCGACAGCGGGGGCCGGCTGCTCGGACTCGGCCTGGTGTCACTGCACGACCCAGCTGCGGCGGCAGAGCAGATGGACACGATCAAACGCTCGGAGTTGTTGCGCGGCATCGCCGTACCACCGCTCTTGGGGGCGACCTCGTTTGACAATGGCCCGCTGCGCGAGGTCGTCGAGACCGCGGCCGACCGGGGGCTGGCCGTGCTGGTGCACCCGATGCAGCTGCCGCGACCGGAGTGGTCGTCGTACTACCTGGCGAATCTCATCGGCAATCCGACCGAGACGGCAACCGCGGTAGCCGCATTGGTGCTCGGTGGGGTCATGGACAAGCTGCCCGAGCTCCGCATCTGTCTCTTGCACGGCGGCGGCTGTGCACCGGCGCTGCTCGGCCGCTGGCAGCACGGTTGGCGGCAGCGGGCCGATGTGCGCGCCGGCGGTGGCCGTCCGCCTGTCGAGGGCTTCAGCAAACTGTGGTTCGACACCCTGACCCATGATGTCCCGACGCTGGAACTGCTACGCGCACATGCCGATCCAGGCCATCTCATGTGTGGCAGCGATTACCCGTTCGACATGGGCGTCGCACGCCCGCTGGAACTTCCGCGCGCCGCAGGCATCGACGACGACCTGCTGGAACGCAACGCACGCCGATTCCTCGGCATCGACGAAGGAGAGACACATGCCTGAGCACATCGACCGCGGCACGACCCGGCAAGACTGGAGTGGCCACCGCGCCCTGGTCATCGGCGGCTCCATCGGTGGCCTGACGACAGCACTGCTGTTGCGGCGTCTCGGGTTTGACGTATCGGTCTTCGAACGAACCCCCACCGCACTCGAGCACCGCGGCGGCGGCATCGTCCTGCAGCCCGACACGTTGCGCTGGTTCGCCGAGTGCAGTGCGCAGCATCCCGAACAGGTCAGCACGGCCACCGAGTATGTGCAGTACCTCGACGGCGCCAACGGGGTGCTGCATCGCGTCACGGCGCCATGGCGCTACACCTCGTGGGGCACGTTCTACCGGGCTCTGCTGGCCGACTTCGGGACAGCCGACTACCACCTCGGCGAGTATGCCGCCGGATTCGGCGAGGACGCCGATGGTGTCGAGGTGCGGTTCGCGTCCGGGCGTCGCGAGCGCGGTGACCTCGTCGTGTTCGCCGACGGCATCACCTCGCCGAGCCGGCGGCGCATCTCACCCGGAACCGACCTGGTCTACTCCGGCTACGTGGGCTGGCGCGGCACCGTGCCGGAATCTGAGGTGTCGCGCGAAACCTTTGAGCTGATGCGTGATTCGATCACCTACAGCGTCGCGCCCTATACACACATCGTCATCTACCCGATCCCGTCACACGACGGCGGCCTCGCGGTCGGTGACCGGTTGCTCAACTACGTCTGGTACCGCAACGTGCCCGAAGGCCACGAGCTCGACGAGCTGATGACCGACACGCGCGGATTCCCCACCAAGGTGTCGCTACATGCGGGCCAGGTGCAGGATCGCTTCGTCGCCGAAATGCGCTCGGCAGCAACGGAACTGTTGGCTCCCGCCGCGGCCGAGGTGGTCAACCGCACCGAGCAGCCCTACCTGCAGGCGGTGTACGACGCCGGCGTCGACCGGATGGCGCTGGGCCGCGTGGCGCTGATCGGTGATGCCGCGAGTGCCGCCCGCCCCCATGCCGCGGCCGGCACCGCGAAGGCCGCGGCGAATGCGTGGGCGCTGTTCGACGCACTCGCCGACTCCGGTGACATCGCCGAAGCCCTCGCGAAATGGGAGCCCGGACAACTCGAACTGGGGCAGCGGCTCCTGCGTCGGGTCAAGGACATGGGCACCCGGTCGCAGGTCTCCTGCACTTGGACGCCCGGGGACCCGGATCTGCGGTTCGGCCTGTACGGGCCGGGCCGGTAACAACGAAAGGACGAAAAGTTGACCAGCACACACGAATACCTGACCGACGCGCCACTCGCGGGCACGCTGGTGGCCACCGACTTCGAGGGCTGGACACCCGAACTGCGGGCCGAGTTCGACGCGCACGCCCACGACGGGAACGTCGGGTCGCGACTGCTGAGCCAGAACGAGCGCGTGCGGGTTTGGGAGATCCGGCTCGCGCCGGGGGAGCGGTTCCACGCCCACCGTCACGTGCTCGACTACTTCTGGACCGCGGTCAACGCCGGCCGCAGCCGCCAACACACCGCCGACGGCACGACCCGCGAAGTGTCCTACGTCGCCGGTGAAACCCGCCACTTCCACTTCGCCGAGGGCGAGTTCCTGCTCCACGACATCGAGAACGTCGGATCAGACGAGCTCGTGTTCACGACCGTCGAGCATCTCGACTCAGCGAATCGCCCCCTGCCGATTTAATTTCGGACGTGCGTGCGGGCCTTTGGCGTGCGCTGAGTTGCGCGGCTTTTGGTGTGCGCGCGAGTGTCACGCTGGAGTGACGTCAGCGGTCCGCAGCCACTCTGGCGTGACAAAGGCGGGCCGGGGGCGTGTCAAGCGCACGCCCGCCAAGCGCAAGCACGCCAAGCGCACGCCCAGAAGGAGCTAGGCAGCTTCCTCGGCGAAGCCCGGAACCAGTTCTGTCGCAATGGCTTTCACCGGGACATGGGCATCTAGCTGGCAGCAGATCGCGATCGTCGATGCGATCACGCGCAAGGGGATCGCCAGGTTGGGCGGCAGATCGAGTTGGCGGGCCATCTTGATCTGGGCCACGGAGTTGTCCATCTGGCCCGCGGCCATCCGCTGGATCCACCGGCGGGTGTAGTGGAAGACGTCGACCTCGATGGGCTCGACGTATTGGCGCAGCATGTCGTCGACTTCCTGCACCGAAACCTGTTGGCCCTTCTGGATGAAGCCCGCGCTCTCCATGACCGGGATCAGTTGGTCGTAGTTCTTGTCGCGGGCCAGCCGGATCGTCAGGCCGAGCGAAGGCGGGAACCCGCCGGGCAGAGGTGCGACGGCGCCGAAGTCGATGACGCCCATGCGCCCGTCGGGCAGCAGCATGAAGTTTCCGGGATGCGCGTCGCCGTGCATCATGTCCAGCCGGGCCGGCGCTCCGAAGGTGAGTTCGGTAAGGCGGGTACCCATCAGGTCCCGTTGCTCGGGGGTGCCCTCGCGGATGATCACCGACATCGGGATGCCGTCCATCCATTCGGCGATAACGACTTTCGGCGCGCTCGCAATCACGGCGGGAACGGCGAAGTGCGGGTCGTTGCGATAGGCCTTGGCGAACGCGCGCTGGTTGTCGGCCTCCAGTCGGTAGTCCAGTTCCATCTCGGTGCGTTCGATGAGCTCATCGACGACGCCTTGGATGTCGGCGCCGGGCGCGAGTTGTTTGAACACGCCGACGAGCCGCTGGATGGTCTTGAGGTCGGCGCGCAACGCCTCGTCGGCGCCGGGGTACTGGATCTTGACGGCGACCTCGCGGCCGTCCGACCAGATGCCTTTGTGCACCTGGCCGATGCTGGCCGATGCGACGGGCGTGTCGTCGAACGAGGTGAACCGGTCACGCCACTTGGTGCCCAACTGGGCGTCGAGGACGCGATGCACCTTGGCCGCAGGCAGCGGGGGAGCGTCTTTCTGCAGTTTGGTGAGCGCCTCGCGATACGGTTTGCCGTATTGCTCGGGAATGGCGGCTTCCATCACCGAAAGGGCCTGGCCGACCTTCATGGCGCCGCCCTTGAGCTCGCCCAAGACGGTGAACAATTGCTGAGCGGCCTTGTCCATCAGCTCAGCGGTGACTTCATCCTTGGACTTGCCGGTCAGGCGTTTGCCGAAGCCCAACGCGGCGCGGCCGGCCATGCCGACGGGCAGGCTAGCCAGCTTCGCGTTCCGGGCGACGCTTCCCCGTTTGATGTCAGACACCAGACCATCATCCACGACTCTGCTGAACAGCCCACAACCAACTGGCAACATTCGTTTTCAACAAGGGCACTCCGGATGTCGTGACCAGCGGCGCGCGACGATCGAATAACCGTCGGCGTCGAGCTCGAGCGTGGTGTTCAGAGTCGGCGGCTCGGGTGCCTGGGCGGCGGCGTCGCCGACCGCCCGAATGACCAGATCGACCTGGCGGAGGGCGAGCGCCGCGGTGGCAAGCAGGGTGGCGCGGTTTGCGCTGCCGACGGCACCGCGCAATTGTGCGGCGACGGCAGGCCAGGCCGCGTCCTTATCGCTGCGGTGCAGGTCGGCGCATTGCAGGCAACTGGTCACACCGGGGATGACGAGTGGCCCGACGAGCCCGGCCCCGTCGCGCACCCGGACGGGAAGATGCGCGACGCCGGTGCGGTGCAGCTCGCGCACCACCCGTGGTTCGGCGATCAGGTAGTCGGCCAGCACCACCAGGTGGGTCTGATCCGGTATTGCCGCCGCGTGGGGCTGGGCGCTGCGCCGGACCCGGGCGCCCGAGCAGCGCAGCGCACCGGCCAGCAGTTCCGACAACGGTCCGCGGCCGTGGATGCGGACCGATGCCGTGCGCGTCGGAGGGGGTGGGGGAGCGGTGAGCAGCCCGGCCGCGGTGAGCGCGGCGATCACCTCGTCGATCGCGGCGGTGTCATGGAACTCGAACTTCGTTGCTGCCGTGAGCAACTCAGACCGGCTGATCCCGCCCTGCAGCGTGCGCAACAGTGCGGCCAGCTGCCCCTGCGTCGTACCCGCCGGTGGGCGTACCAGGACCGCGCGGCGCGGATCCCAGCCGACCTGCACTGCGCCGTCGGGCCGCAGCAACACCGGCTTGTCCGCCGCCAGGACATAGCGCGCCGTCATGCGATGACTGTGCCATGCGCAGCGGTTGTGGCGAATCAGTTATCCACAGGCTCCCGGAACGCCGG
Organism: Mycobacterium venezuelense; assembly: GCF_054919535.1. Lineage (NCBI taxonomy): Bacteria > Bacillati > Actinomycetota > Actinomycetes > Mycobacteriales > Mycobacteriaceae > Mycobacterium > Mycobacterium venezuelense. Next base: position 311,508 of record NZ_JBONDW010000006.1, on the reverse strand, counting down.
GGCCAACCCACGGCGGCGTCAGTTCTCGGGCTTGTCTTCGCCTTCGTCCTGGCCCTTGCCCTGTTCCTTCTCGAGGTCGGCCAGGCCCTGTTCGAAAGCCTGCTCCAAGGCGCTGTCGATGCCGCTGGTGTCGCCGCCGACCATCCGGTCGATGAATCCGGCGGGTTCGTCGAGATCGGACGAGTTCGGCAGCAGGTCGGGGTGTTGCCACACGCCGTCGCGGGCATCGGAGCCGACTGCCTCGGTCAGCCGTTCCCATAGCGCAGCGGCTTCCCGCATCTTGCGGGGGCGCAGTTCGAGGCCGACGAGCGTGGCGAAGGTCTGTTCGGCAGGGCCGCCGGTCGCGCGGCGCCGCCGCAGGGTCTCCGACAGTGCCGACGTGCCGGGGATGCGGTCGCCGAGCGCGGCGCTGACGACGGTTTGGACCCAACCTTCGATGAGCGCCAGCAAGGTCTCGAGCCGCTCCAGCGCGGCCTCCTGCTCGGGGGTGGCCTTCGGCTCGAAGATGCCTTGATTGAGCAGCTGCTCCATCTCCGACGGATCGCTCAACGACGCCGGGTTGAACCCGCGGGCGAAGTCTTCGATGCCGGACATGTCGACCTTCATGCCCTTGGCGAACGCCTCGACGGCACCCAACAGCTGGCTCGGCAGCCACGGCACATGGCTGAACAACCGGTGGTGGGCGGCTTCGCGGGCCGCGAGGAACGTCAGGATCTCGCTGCGCGGGCGTTCGAGCCCCTCGGCCAGTGATTCGATAGCCTCCGGCATCAGCGCGGCCACGCCCTTGGGTCCGAGCGGCAGGCCAATGTCGGTGGAGGTCAACACTTCTCGCGACAACTTGCCCAACGCCTGCCCGAGCTGCGAGCCGAAGGCCATGCCGCCCATCTGCGACATCATGGCCAGCAGCGGGCCCGCCATGCTCCTGGCTTCCTCGGGCAGCGCCGAGGCCCAGACCGCCGAAATCTGCTCGGCCACGGGGTCACACAACCGCTTCCAGGTCTCCAGTGTGTTGTCGAGCCAGTCGCTGGGCGTCCACGCCACGGCCTTCGTGGTGCCCTCGGGGAGCGGGGTCACGCCGTCGAGCCAGGTCTCGGCCAACCGAACCGCGTCGGCGACCGCGCCCCGGGTCTGCTCGGGCACCGGCGCCACGAAGCCGATCGAGCTCGACGCCAGCTGGCGGGCGAGGTCGTAGTTGACCGGCCCCGATTTGCCTCCGGCCATCGTGCTGCCCGCGCCGCTGAACATCTCGCCCAGCTTGGTGAAGATCTGGCCGAGGTCACCCATGTTGAAGTTGCCCCCGGCCGCGCCGAAGCCGAACGGATCCGACCCAGGACCAGGTCCGGGATTGCTCGGGCCGGACCCCGAATCGGGGTCTTTTTTGGGCTTGTCTTTGTCGGGGTCGTCCCCGGCGGAGAAGCCGAAGGGCAGGTCAGCCATACCCTCAACGGTACTCATGCCGAGGTGCCGGCGTACCCGTGCGGGTCACGCTCTAAGTGAACCTCTAACCGCAGGCTTTACTGTGGGCGGCGTGAACAGGCGGATTTTGACGCTGCTGGTCGCGCTCGTGCCCCTCTTGGCGTTCGGCGTGCTGCTGTCGGTGGTGAAGGTTCCCTTCGTGTCGCTGGGGCCCGGTCCGACGTTCGACACCCTCGGTGAGGTCGAAGGCAAGCAGGTCGTCGACATCGAGGGACCGGACGCGAACGTGCATCCCACCACGGGGCATCTGAACATGACGACGGTGTCGCAGCGCGACGGCCTGACACTGGGGCAGGCGCTCACGTTGTGGATGTCGGGCCGTGAGCAGCTGGTCCCGCGTGACCTCGTCTATCCGCCGGACAAGTCCAAGGACGAGATCGATGAGGAGAACACCGCCGATTTCAAGAGCTCCGAGGACAGCGCCGAGTACGCCGCACTGTCGTTCCTGAAGTACCCGCTGGCGGTAACCGTGCAGGGCGTGACCGATCCGGGCCCGTCGGCGGGCAAGCTGCACGACGGCGATGCCATCGACGCGGTCAACGGCAAGCCCGTCGCCAACCTCGACGATTTCCAGGCGATCCTCAAGACGACGAAGCCGGGCGACACACTCGTCGTCGACTATCGCCGCAAGAACTCCCCGGCCGGCGTCGCCACCATCACCCTCGGTGACAACCCCGACCGCGACTACGGCTATCTGGGCATCGGCGTGCTCGACGCGCCATGGGCGCCGTTCGACATCGATTTCAACCTCGCCAACATCGGCGGGCCGTCGGCCGGTCTCATGTTCAGCCTGGCCGTCGTCGACAAGCTGACCACCGGCGATCTCAACGACGGCAAGTTCGTCGCGGGCACCGGAACCATCACCGGAGACGGCAAGGTCGGGTCGATCGGCGGTATCACCCACAAGATGCTGGCCGCGAGGGAAGCCGGGGCGACGGTGTTTCTCGTACCCGCCGACAACTGCACGGAGGCCCGCTCGGCCCCGCAGGACGGGCTGGAGTTGGTGAAGGTGGAAACGCTCACCGGAGCCGTCGACGCCTTGCACGCGCTTTCCGCTGGTGGCGAACCTCCTCGCTGCTGAGCCGCATGTCGTCGGCACATGACTAGAGTTGTAGAAAATCGGTCGGGCCGCATCGGGCTCGTCACGTTTCGAAGAATCTGAGACTGGAGTTGACGAGTGGGTATGCGGCCCGCGGCAAGGATGCCGAAGCTGACGCGACGTAGCCGGGTTCTCATCGGCCTGGCCCTGGTCGCGGTGCTGCTGTTGCTGATCGGGCCGAGGTTCATCGACACCTATGTCGACTGGCTGTGGTTCGGCGAGCTCGGGTACCGGTCGGTGTTCACCACCGTCCTGGCCACCCGGATCATCGTGTTCCTGGTGGTGTCGGTGCTGATCGGCGCGATCGTGTTCGCCGGGCTGGCATTGGCCTACCGCACCCGTCCGGTGTTCGTGCCGACGGCCGGGCCCAACGACCCGGTTGCCCGGTACCGCACCACGGTGATGTCGCGGCTGCGGTTGTTCGGCATCGGCATTCCGATCGTCATCGGTCTGCTCGCCGGCATCGTCGCGCAGAGCTACTGGGTGCGCATCCAGCTGTTCCTGCACGGCGGTGACTTCGGCATCACCGATCCGCAGTTCGGCAAGGATCTCGGCTTCTACGCCTTCGACCTGCCGTTCTACCGGCTGGTTCTGAGTTACCTGTTCGTCGCGACGTTCTTGGCGTTCGTCGCGAATCTGCTGGGCCACTACCTGTTCGGCGGCATCCGGCTGACGGGGCGCACGGGTGCGCTCAGCCGCGCGGCTCGCATCCAGCTCATCAGCCTGGTCGGCACGCTCATCCTGCTCAAGGCGTTCGCCTATTGGCTCGACCGCTACGAGCTGCTCAGCAACACCCGCGCGGCCAAGCCGTTCACCGGCGCGGGCTACACCGACATCAACGCCGTGCTGCCGGCCAAACTCATCATGCTGGCCATCGCCGTGATCTGTGCGGTGGCGGTGTTCTCGGCAATCGTGCTGCGGGACCTACGGATTCCGGCGATCGGTGTGGCGTTGCTGCTGCTGAGCTCGCTGGTGGTGGGCGCGGGCTGGCCGCTGATCGTCGAACAGTTCAGCGTCAAGCCCAACGCCGCGCAGAAGGAAAGCGAGTACATCAGTCGCAGCATCACCGCGACCAGGCAGGCGTACGGGCTGACCGACGAGACCGTGACGTATCGCAACTACGAGAGCAGCGGGCAGACGACGGCGGCCCAGGTCGCGGCCGACCGGGCCACCACGTCGAACATCCGGCTGCTCGACCCGACGATCGTCAGCCCCGCCTTCACGCAGTTCCAGCAGGGCAAGAACTTCTACTTCTTCCCGGATCAGCTGGCCATGGACCGCTATGTCGGCCCGGACGGCAATCTGCGTGACTTCGTGGTCGCGGCCCGTGAGCTCAACCCGGACCGGTTGATCGACAACCAGCGCGACTGGATCAACCGCCACACCGTCTACACCCACGGCAACGGCTTCATCGCCTCGCCGGCCAACACCGTGCGCGGAATCGCCAACGACCCCAACCAGAACGGCGGTTACCCAGAGTTCCTGGCCAGCGTGGTCGGCGCCAACGGCAGCGTCGTGTCGCCCGGCCCGGCCCCGCTCGATCAGCCGCGCGTCTACTTCGGCCCCGTCATCGCGAACACGCCCTCCGACTACGCGATCGTCGGCAAGAACGGTGACGTCGACCGCGAGTACGACTACGAGACCAACACCGAGACCAAGAACTACACCTACACCGGCAGCGGCGGCGTGCCGATCGGCAACTGGCTGACGCGCAGCGTCTTCGCCGCGAAGTTCGCCGAGCGGAACTTCTTGTTCTCCAACGTGATCGGCGAGAACAGCAAGATCCTGTTCAACCGTGACCCGGCCGAGCGCGTCGAGGCCGTGGCACCGTGGCTGACCACCGACACCAGCGTGTACCCGGCGATCGTCAACAAGCGCATGGTGTGGATCGTCGACGGCTACACGACCCTGGACAACTACCCGTATTCGGAGTTGACCACGCTGTCGAGCGCGACGGCCGACTCGAACGAGGTCGCGGTCAACCGGCTCGCACCCGACAAGCAGGTGTCCTACATCCGCAACTCGGTGAAGGCGACCGTCGACGCCTATGACGGCACGGTCACGCTCTACGCGCAGGACGAGACGGATCCGGTGCTGCAGGCGTGGATGAAGGTGTTCCCCGACACCGTCAAGCCCAAGGCCGACATCTCCAAGGAGCTGCAGGACCATCTGCGCTACCCCGAGGATCTGTTCAAGGTGCAGCGGGCCCTGCTGGCCAAGTACCACGTGGACAACCCGATCACGTTCTTCTCGGCGCAGGACTTCTGGGACGTGCCGCTCGACCCGAACCCGACGGCCAGCAGCTTCCAGCCGCCGTACTACATCGTCGCGAGAGACCTTGCGAGCAACGACAGTTCGTCGTCGTTCCAGTTGACCAGTGCGCTCAACCGGTTCCAGCGTGACTTCCTGGCCGCTTATGTCAGTGCGAGCTCGGACCCGTCGACGTACGGCAAACTCACCGTGCTGACCATCCCGGGCCAGGTCAACGGTCCTAAGCTGGCGTTCAACGCGATCAGTACCGACACGGCTGTCAGCCAGGACCTCGGTGTGATCGGGCGCGACAACCAGAACCGGATCCGGTGGGGCAATCTGCTGACACTGCCGGTCGCCGACGGTGGTCTGCTCTACGTCGCGCCGGTGTACGCGTCGCCGGGCGCCAGTGATGCGGCCTCGTCGTACCCGCGCCTCATCCGGGTGGCGATGCTGTACAACGACCGAGTCGGCTACGGCCCGACGGTCGGCGACGCGCTGACCGAGCTGTTCGGCCCCGGCGCCGCTGCCACCGCGACGAACGTCGCCCCGACCGATGGCCGGCCACAGGCCGCACCGCAGCAGGCCCCGACCGACGGGCAGGCGCCCGCCGCGCAACCGCCGGCCAACCAGGACGGCCGGCCGGCCCAGGCGCCGCCACCGGCGGCCGCGGTGCCGCCGGGCGGCCCGGTGCAGCTCTCGGGTGCCAAAGCCGCGGCGCTGCAGGAGGTCCAGTCGGCCCTGACAGCCGCGCAGGAGGCGCAGCGCAGCGGTGACTTCGCCGAATACGGCGAGGCGTTGCAGCGCCTCGACGACGCGATGAAGAAGTTCGACAGCACCCGGTAACTTCGCCCCGCGAGCGTGCGTGTCTGCTGCGCAGCACGCCGCTCGCGGGCCGCATTACGCGCACGCTCGCGCGCTGGGGACGGGGACATTTACGATGCCCCGGTGCACTATCGCGTGCTGGGGCCGTTGCAGGTGGTGCACGGAGGATCGCCGGTCGACATCGGCGCACCGAAGCAACGGGCCGTGTTGGCGATGCTCCTGCTGGCCCAGGGCCGGGTCGTCTCCGTCGATCGCCTGATCGACGCGGTCTGGGGCGACGACCCACCGGCCAGCGCGACGGCCAGCCTGCAGGCCTACATCTCGAACCTGCGGCGCGCGCTGCGTGACGACACGGCCGTGTCGCCCATCGTGCGCCAGTCCCCGGGCTATTACCTCGACGTACCGGCCGACGCCGTCGACCTGACGGTGTTCGCGGCGGGGTGTGCACAGGCCGCCGCGGCCGTGGAGGAAGCCCGCTGGGCCGACGCGCTGACTGCCGCCGACGACGCACTGGCGTTGTGGCGCGGCGCATTTCTCGACGATCTTCGTGATCAGGACTGGGTCACCGAGGACGCCGCCCGTGCCGCCGAGATGCGCACGGAGTGTGTGGACCACCGCATCACCGCGCTGCTCGCGCTCGGGCGGGTGCCCGCGGCGCAGGCCGCGGTCGGGGAACTGCGGGCGGCCGAGCCACTGTCCGATCGCGCCTGCTGGTTGCACATGCTGACGCTCTACCGGTCGGGCCGGGCCTCCGAGGCACTGGAATCCTATGGGCGCTACGCGCGGCTGCTCGACGACGAGCTCGGTCTCGCACCGGGAGCGGAGGTTCGGGAGCTGCAGACCGCGATCCTGCGGCAGGCACCTGAGCTGGCGGCGTGGCCGCGGTCACCGGAGTGGACCGGTGCGGGGGAGGTGCACACGCCTGCGGGCCCGATGGCTCAGGCTCCGACCGCCGAGGTGCGCCGTGCAGTCCTGATCGGTCGGGATCGCGAATTATGTGTGGCGGCAGATCTTCTCTCCGATGTGCGGGCAGGGGAGACCCGCTGGCTGGTGTTGTCCGGCCCACCGGGTATCGGCAAGACCCGCCTGGCCGAGGAGATCGACGATCGGTTCGACGTCGGGGCGATCTGGGTGACCTGCCCCGACGAGCAGGCTCCGCCGTGGTGGCCCATGCGCCAATTGGTCCGCGGCCTGGGCGCAGATCCCGACGAGGTGCTGGAGGTGCCGCCGCACGCCGATCCCGACACCGCGCGGTTCCGGGTCTACGAGCGGGTGCAGACGCTGCTGGAGTCGGCGCGACGGCCGGTGGTTGTCGTGATCGACGATGTGCAGTGGGCGGATTCGACGTCGGCGGCCTGTCTGGCGTACATCGCCGGCGCGCTGTGGGGGCATCCGGTCGCGATACTGCTCACGGTCCGCGACGGCGAGCGCAATGCCGAAGTGTCGCGGCTGTTGGCGACGGTCGCCCGCGGCGAAGGAAACCGACACCTCGAGCTGTGCTCGCTGTCGTCGGAAGACGTTGCCGCGCTTGCCAATCAGGTCGCCGAGGATGCCGTCGACGCCGACGAGGCACAGGTGCTGGCCGAACGGACCGGCGGCAACCCGTTCTTCGTCTCCGAGTACGCGCGACTTCCGCGCGCCGAACGCGGCGAGATTCCCGTGGCGGTCAAGTCGGTGCTCGAGCGCCGCCTCGCCGGCCTGGATCCGGCCGTGCTCGGTGTGCTGCGCGTGGCTGCGATCATCGGGGACGCGATCGACGCCGATGCGATTCCCGTGCTCGCACAAGTGGCGGGCCTGGATTTCGACAGTCTCGCAGACCATCTCGACGCCGCGGCCGACGAGCGCATCGTGGTGAGCGCGCATTCGGGCGACGGTTACGCCTTCGCCCACGGTCTGCTACGGGACCACCTCGTCGCCGACCTGCCGGCGCTGCGCCGTCAACGGTTGCACGCGCAGGTCGCAAAGGTGCTGGCGAACAACACATCCGAGGACATGGTGACTCGACGGGCCCAGCACCTGGTGGCCGCGCAACCGCTTGCCGATCCGCAGGACGTCGTCGCCGCGTGCCGACTGGCCGCCGAGCAAGCCACCGCGCGCTGGAGCTCGGACATCGCCGCCAACTGGTGGCAGGCCGCGCTCGACGCATACGACCGGATGCCCGCCGCCGCGCGCAGCGATACAGAGCGTGACGCGTTGACCGTCGCGATGCTGGAAGCACATTCACGAGCAGGCCGTGGCCGGTTGGTGCTCGACACCGTCGAACGCCACCTTGCCGAGGCGCTGCGCAGCGAGCGGGCCGAGACGGCGGGCCGCGTTGCCAGCGCGCTGTTGCGGGCCAGTGGCGGCTGGCCATGGTTGGCACCCGGCGACGATCCCGGTGCGCTACTGGCGTTGCTGTCGCGCGCGGCCAGGATGGCTGACGCACATCCGGCCGCCGGAGCGCGCGTGCTTGCTGCGTTGGCCGTCGGACTCTGCTATCACCCCGATCCGTCACTGGCCGCCGGCCACCTCGACCGAGCCGAGCAATTGGCTGAGAGCACAGCCGATCCCGACATCATCGCCGACGTCGTGATGGGCCGGCTGATCACCTACTCCGGCGTGGCCTCCTTCAGCCGCCAGACGTCCGACTGGATCGCGCGGTTGAATTCCCTGCGCCACACCAGGTCCCGGGAGGACGCGGTGATCGCGCACTCGGTCGCGACGATGGCCGCCATGACGCTGGCCGACGTCTCGCTCGCCGAACACCACCTGCGGGCGGGTGTCGAGGGCAGTGAAGAACTTCAGCTTCCCGTGCTGCGGGCCCAATTGCGGTGGATGGAAGCGGTGTTGGCGATGTGGCACGGCGACTTCGCCGAGGCGCAACGCCACCACGCGATTGCCGCGCACGTCCACGAGCAGACGGAGCTCTACGTCGCCGGCAGCGGGCTGGTGGCAGTCGTGACGCTGCTGCGCGAGCAGGGTGGGCCGATCGGGCCGGGTTGGTCAGGTCTACAAGCCAGCAGCGAGACCGGCGGGCAGAGCATGGAGGCGCTCGTCCACACCGCGCTGCTCACGATCGACACGGGCTCGCGGGCCGAGGCCGTCGCGCGGCTCGACGATTGGCTCGCTGACGGCTCCCGCAGTGAGGTGTGGACCACCCTCGGCCATCTGACCTGGCTTGCGCATCTGGCGGCCGACCATGAGCTGACCGAGTACGCGACGCCACTGCTGGCCGCGCTCGAACCGTTCATCGACGGCATCGCGGTGATCGGTCAGGTCGGCCTCGCCGGACCCGTTTCGTTGGCGACCGCCCGGCTGCACGCCCTGCAGGGGGACCGCGACCGTGCGCTGGCGGATCTCGCCAAGGCTGAGGACATCGGCCGCCGCCACGGCGGCAAGCCCACGCTCCTGCGGTGTGCGCTGCTGGCCTGCCAGCTCGACAACGATGGGCCGGCCCGCCGCGAGGCTGCACGCACGGTCGCGCACCAAGCCGAGGAACTCGGCATGCGCGGCATTGCCGCCCGCGCGTCCTTACTCACCTAAACACCGCGCCTAAACACCGCGAGCGAGCGTGTCTGCGGGCCAACACGCCGCAAAACGTCGTCGCTCCACGCTCGCTCGCGCCGCGCGAGTGAGCGTGTCTTGCGGCATCCTTGAGCTGACCGCCAAGGGAACGCCAAGCGGGCCGAGCGATGCTCTGCGCAACTCGCCTGGACTGCTTGGAGGACACCCCGATGACCCTGACCGACCTGCCGCACGACGGACTTGCCGACGCGCTCGGTGAACTGCGCACGCACGTCGCTGCACCCGTCGCGCTGCCCGGCGAAGCCGGCTACGAGCGCGCCACCCCGTGGAACGTGGCCGCAGCCGTGGAGCCCGGCGCGGTCGTGCTGGCGACGTCCGCGTACGACATCGCCAACACCGTGCGCTTCGCGGCGGCACGTGGCCTGCGGGTCGCCGTGCAGGCCACCGGACACGGCGCCCTTGCCGTCACCCGCGACACAATTCTCGTCGTCACGTCCGGAATGACCAGCTGCACAGTCGATCCGGCCACCCGCACCGCCCGAGTCGCCGCCGGAGCCAAGTGGCAGCACGTGCTCGACGCCGCTGCACCGCATGGCCTCGCCGGGCTGTGCGGGTCCTCACCCAACGTCGGCGTCGTCGGTTTCCTCACCGGCAGCGGTATCGGGCCCCTGGTCCGTACCGTCGGAGTGTCCTCGGACTATGTGCGCTCCTTCGAGTTGGTCACCGGGAAGGGGCAATTGCTGCGCGCGACGCCCGACGAGAACGCCGAGTTGTTCTGGGGGCTGCGCGGCGGCAAGTCGACGCTCGGCATCGTCACCGCCGTCGAGATCGATCTGCTGCCGATTCCCGAATTCTACGGCGGTGCACTCTATTTCGACGGCGCCGACGCAGCGGCCGTGCTACGGGCGTGGAGTGTCTGGTCGGCCGCGCTGCCGGACTCGATCAACGCTTCCATCTCCCTGCAACAACTTCCGCCGCTGCCCGGTGTGCCCGAGCCGTTGGCGGGACGGCTGACCGTCGCAGTGCGCTACACAGCGGTGGGGGATTTCGCGCGCGCCGAGCGGCTCTTGGAGTCCATGCGCGCGGTTGCGACGCCTTTGCTGGATACCGTTGCCGTGCAACCCTATGCGGCCATCGGCGCGGTGCACGCCGACCCCGTCGATCCCATGCCGATCTACGAACATCAGACCCTGCTGCGTGAGTTCAACGCCGATGCCGTCGACGTCATGCTGGCCGCGGCCGGGCCCGACACCGGCTCTGTCCAGACCATAGTGGAAGTGAGAATGCTCGGCGGTGCACTCGCGCGTGAACCCCGTCACCGCAGTGCGTTCTGCCACCGTGACGCCGCCTATGCGGTGACGATCATCGGTGTACCCGTGCCACCCGTCGCCGATGAGGTCCGCGGGCAGGCGCAGGCCCTCGTGGCCGCACTCGCGCCATGGTCCACCGGCGGTCAGCTGCCCAACTTCGCGCCATCTCACGATGCCGGCCGGGCCGCGCGCGTCTACGACGAGGACACCCGGCACTGGCTGGCCGCGCTGGCCGACCGTCACGACCCCGCGGGGGTGTTCCGGTGCGGTCAAGTAGTGAGATTCATCGAGTGATTTCGGGGCAGAAACCGCGGTTGACCATACGATTTGGAGCACGCGTCACGCCCCCGGTAACCTTATGTTCACCGACGCGGGGTGGAGCAGCTCGGTAGCTCGCTGGGCTCATAACCCAGAGGTCGCAGGTTCGAATCCTGTCCCCGCTACTAGCGAGAATGGCCCTCGGACGAAAGTCCGAGGGCCATTTTCTATGGGCTATGTACTCAACTCAGCGTGGGCGTGCGGCTTGGAGGCCTATGCGCGACGCACATAGAACCGCGTTGACCGACAACGCTATTCATCCGCACAAGAGCTACCGCGCCATCTCAAGCATGCCGGCGTCGAGGCTGACGCGCGGTTGGTACCCGAGATCTGCACGGGCCGCGCTGATGTCGTAGATGCGGTCGCGGCCCATGGTGGCGATGAGCCAGTTGGTGAGCGGTGGCGGCGTGCGTCGGCGGAGCAGGCGGGCGGTGCCGTCCATGATTGCTGCGAGCGGCGCGGCGATCGCGAGTGGGATGCTGCGGCTGCCGGAGATGTCGACGCCTTGTGTGTCGAGTAGCGCGGTGAAGAAGTCGCGGACCGGCATGGGGTTACCGTCGGTGATGTAGTAGACCCCACCGTCGCTACCGCGGGTGAGCGACAGCACGACGGCGTCGGCGAGGTTGTCGACGTGGACGTAGTCCATGAGATGGCGGCCACCGTCGATCCACATCCACTGCCCTTTCTTGGCGGCCTCGACCGCGTCGGCGATCGTGGTGAGCCCCGAACCCCAGATGAAGGGCGGGCGCAGGATCACCAGGTTCATGCCCGGAGTAGTGACGCTGCGTAACGCATTCTCGGTGGCGAGTTTGACGCGGCTGTAGGCGATGTTGGGCGTGCCGTTGTCGGTGTTCTCGTCGACCACGGTGGCACGTTGGCTGCCGATGGAGACGCCCGCGGCGCTGATGAGCACGAACCGGGACACCCCGGCCTGTGCGGCCGCGGCGTGCAAGGCGACGGTCGGCTCGTGGTTGTCGGTGCGGAAGCCTTCGTCGGGCCCCCAGAACTCCATGCGGGCCGCGGCATGCACGACGGCCTCGACCTCTTGCAAGCGAACGAGCCAGACCCCCGGGCTGCGGCCGGACAGTTCGGCAAGGTCACCGCGCACGGGCTCGGCACCGGCATCGGTCACCGTCCGCGCGCTGGAGGCCGATCGGGCCAACGCCAGGACGGTGTGACCCTCAGCCCGTAATTGGCGGATCAGGTGCCGGCCCACGAAGCCGCTTCCGCCGGTCAGAAAGATACGCATGAAAGACTCCTCATCATCGAAGGCAATGCATTCGCATAGATGTATCGAGGCCAATACATCGGTAGGGATATATTGGCGTGAATGCATCGACGCGTCAAGACATGCGCGAAGAAAGGTGCGAGATGGCAAACCGAACCGACGCCAAGCACACGGAGCCGTCGGCCGCCGAACTTGCCGACACTTTCGGCCGGGTGGCGAAGACCTTGGCCCGCAAGTTCGACGAGCGACTGGCCGAGGTCGGTGTGTCCTTCCCACGGGCGCGCGTGCTCGCGGAGGTGGTCCGGCTGGGGCCCATCCGCGTCACCGACGTCGCCGCGGCTGTCGGCATCGCGCAAGGCACGGCCTCGACTCTGCTGGAGGCGCTGGTCCGCGATGGGCTCGTGGCGCGTTCCGAAGACTCCGCCGATCGACGTGTAACAAAGATGGTCGCGACCCCGAAAGGCGTGCAGCAGGCGCAGTTATGGCTTCGGGCCTACGAAACCGCGGCCGAGGAGTTGTTCGCGCCACTACCGCGATCCCGCTGGACCGAACTCGTCGACATCATGTCGATCCTCAGCAGCCAGGACTGAGCGCCACTGCGGCAAAAACGATTTTCGGCCCCAAGGTTTCCCACATACCCTGGGGAGCCGCGCAGACGAAGCCGGGGGAGTAGGGAGAGGTAATGACGACGGGCCCGAGCACGGGGGAGACGGTGACGTTGCAGCGTTCCCAGCCGAGCGCCAATGTGATCATCGCGCTGCTGGTCGGTTCGGCGTTCGTGATGATCCTCAACGAGACGATCATGAGCGTCGCGTTGCCTGCCCTGATCGTCGACCTCGACATCGCCGCCAGCACCGCGCAGTGGCTGACAAGCGGCTTCCTGTTGACGATGGCCGTGGTGATTCCGATGTCGGGTTCGCTGCTGCAACGCTTTCCGGTGCGCGGCATCTATCTGACGTCGATGGGATTGTTCTGCACGGGCACATTGGTGGCCGCGCTCGCGCCCGGTTTCGCCGTCCTGTTGGTGGGCCGCATCGTGCAGGCGTGCGGTACCGCCGTGATGGTGCCGTTGCTCATGACGACGGTCATGACGTTGATTCCCGCCGAACGGCGCGGGCAGACAATGGGCACCATTTCGATCGTCATCGCCGTCGCGCCCGCGATCGGGCCGACCCTGTCGGGGTTCATCCTCGGTTCGCTCAACTGGCGCTGGATGTTCTGGATCGTGTTGCCCATCGCCCTTGTGGCGCTGACGGCCGGCCTGGTGTGGCTGCGCGTCGACGACGAGCGGGAGGACCCGACGCCGATCGACGCGATATCGGTCCCGTTGTCGGCGATCGCGTTCGCGGGCTTGGTGTTCGGGCTCTCACTGATGGGTGAGTCAAGTCACGGCGAGCAGAGCGTACCGGCGTGGGTGCCGATGATCGTGGGCGCCGTGGCGATGGTTCTGTTCGGCGCACGGCAGGTGCAGTTACAGCGACGCGATCGCGCGTTCCTCGACCTGCGGCCGTTCACGTACCGACGGTTCTCGGTATCACTGTCACTGGTGATCCTCGGCTTCATGGGACTGTTCGGCGCGATCATCATGGTGCCGCTGTATGTCCAGGATGTGTTGGGGCAGAGCGCGTTGGCCGCCGGTTTGACGAGCCTGCCGGGCGGTGTGCTGATGGGGTTGGCCGGACCGATCGTCGGGCGCGCCTATGACCGTCACGGTGCTCGGCTGCTCGTCGTGCCGGGTTCGGTGCTGCTGTGCGCGTCGCTGTGGGGTTTCACGCTGCTGTCGGCCGCATCCCCGATCTGGGAACTGATCATCATGCAGACGATCATGATGGTGGGCCTGTCGATGATGTTCACGCCGCTGATGACCGACGCGCTCGCCGTCCTGCCCGACCGGCTCTACTCGCACGGCAGCGCCATCCTGACGACCCTGCAACAGGTCGGCGGAGCGGCGGGTACCGCGTTGTTCGTTACGGTCATGACCACGGCCTCTCAGTCGGGTGGAGCCCCGGATCTGCCTGGCGTGCATGCGGCTTTCCTGGTTGCGGCGATCATCAGCATCGCTGCGGTCGTCGCGGCATTCTTCACCGCGCCCCGTCCGAGCCCGGCCGGTGGTACGCCTACCCACTAGGAAAGAGGCGTTGTGCCCATCGGTTTGATCTCGGCGATCCCGCAGGAGCTGGCTCACTTTCGCAGCGTGATGGGCGATGTGCGTGGTGAGGACATCGCCCATACGCGCTTCGAAACCGGGACGCTCGACGGCTGTGAGATCGTTCTGGCCGAGACGGGTATGGGCAAGGTCAACGCGGCGGTGGTCACGACCCTTCTGGCGCACCGGTTCGGTTGCCGCACCGTCGTTTTCTCCGGTGTCGCCGGTGGTTTGGACCCACAGCTGCATGTGGGGGACGTGGTGATCGCCGATCGGCTCATCCAGTACGACGCCGGTCTCATCGAGGACGAGCGGTTGCAGACCTATCAGCCCGGCCACGTTCCGTTCATCAACCCGACCGATCGTCTGGGGTACGAGGTCGACGGGGCGGTACTGGAGAAGGTCCAACAGGCGTTGCGCGGCCTTGAGCTTCCGCCGCTGTCGCGGCGCGCCGGTGGGCAGGGAAGGCCGGCCCAGATCGTGTACGGCACCGTCCTGTCCGGCGATCAGTACCTGCACAGCGAGCCCACGCGGGTACGGCTTCACAGTGAATTCGGGGGCCGCGCAATCGAGATGGAAGGCGGCGCGGTGGCCCAGGTGTGTGAGTCGTTCGGGATCGATTGGCTGGTGATCCGGGCATTGTCCGATCTGGCCGGCCAGGATTCTCAGTTCGAGTTCAACCAGTTCGCGGGTGAAGTGGCAGCCTCGTCGGCCATGGTTTTGCCCACGCTGTTACCCGTGTTGTGAACCGAGCCGCGCTCAAGTCCAGTTCCACACGGACATGTCGTCCGGCGGGTACTGCTGGCAGATGTCGGTGGTGTTGGCTGCCACGCCCTTGTTGTTGAAGAACAGCTTCGCCCAGTTCGGCCACATCCACGTCACCTGCTCATAGAACGCGTTGGTGGCGGTGTTCTCCGAGTATTGACGGCGCCCGGCGTAGTCCATCGAGAAGAACCAGTGGATCCGGTCTTTCGTGGCCTGCTGCACGTGTGGCGGCTTGTTGTTGTAGTCGATCATGTAGCGCTCGTAGTAGACCGGCTCGACGTCGCGCGCGGCCGCCATGATCTGCTCGGCCGTGCACGGCGTCTTGAGTATCCGATTGGGGATCGGGTAATCGTCGGTGGCATCAGCCGACGCCACCCCGGGCGCCGCCGAAAGTGCCATCACCGCAATCACACCCGCGATCAGCCGCTTACCCATGAGCTGCCAACTGTTCCAACACCACGCGCTTCTCCGGGCAGTAGTAGTTGATGGCGGTGCCGAGGAACTGCCACGCCTGCGCCGTGGTGCTGTCCTTGTCGAGTTGATCGGACACGAACTTCGCCGACTCATGGGCGTCGGCGTCCACACCCTGATACATCCGCTTGCACGTCAACTTCCCGATCCACGCGTTGTAATCCCTCGGCCCGTAGATCCCGTGAGTGTGCAACTCGTTGGCGAAGTCGGTGTCCGGGTCGGCAGACGCCGGCGCCGACAACGCAAGACTCGTCGCTGCACAGGCAATCCCAGCTGCTACAAGACGTTTCATCAGACCACCGCCTCCTGGGGATCGCGCTGGATCGGCTTCGGCCACGGCTGCGGTACCGGCCGGGGCCGCACCCGCATTGGCCACCAGAACCAGCGCCCGAGCAGCGCCGCCAGTGACGGTGTCATGAGCGAGCGCACCACGAGCGTGTCGAACAACAACCCGAGACCAATGGTGGTCCCGACCTGACCGATCACGATCAACTCACTGACCGACATCGAGATCATCGTGAACGCGAACACCAGTCCGGCCGCGGTGACCACGGATCCTGTGCCTGCCATCGACCGGATGATGCCGGTCTTGAGCCCGGCGTGGATTTCCTCCTTCATCCGGGACACCAACAGCAGGTTGTAGTCCGCGCCGACGGCGAGCAGCACGATCACCGACATCGGCAGCACCATCCAGTGCAGCGGAATCCCGATGAGGTGTTGCCACAGGAGCACCGAAAGACCAAACGACGCACCGAGACTCAGCACCACAGTGCCGACGATCACCGCCGCGGCCGCGATGGCGCGGGTAAGCACCACCATGATGAGGAAGATCAGGATCAACGAAGCGATCGCGGCGATCAGCAGGTCGTAGTCCGCGCCCTGCTGCATGTCCTTGTACATGGCCGCGCTGCCACCGATGTAGACCGTCGAGCCCTCCAGCGGCGTGCCCTTGATCGCGTCGACCGCGGCGATCCGCAACGGGTCGATGTGGGCGGTGCCCTCCTCGGTCAGCGGATCACCTTGGTGGAACACGGTGAACCGGACGGCACGGCCGTCGGGCGACATGAACAGTTTCATGCCCCGCTGGAAGTCGGCGGTCCCGAACGCCTCGGGCGGCAGGTAGAACAACTCGTCGTTGCGGGCCGCGTCGAAGGCCTGGCCCATCGCGGTGGCGTTCTCCTGCTGCGCCATGTTCTGGTCCTGCTGCGCCTTCTGCGCCTGATACTGGTTGAGCAGCATCTGTTTCTGGTTCTTCAGGGTCTGGATCTGCGCCGGCATCACCGCCGCCATCTGGGGCGTCAGCTCGGCCATGCGATGCAGGTCCGGAACGATCTCGGCGAAATCGTCGGACATCGTGCCGATGCCGTCCAGCGCGTCGAAGATCGACCGGAGCGAATGGCACATCGGGATGTCGAAGCAGTGCGGTTCCCAATAGAAGTAGTTGCGCAGCGGGCGGAACTGATCGTCGAAGTCGGCGAGGTGGTCACGCACCTCGTCGAGGTTCTGCGACGTCGTGTCCATCTTGTCGGCCATCCGTTTGGTGACCTCAGCCAGCTGCAGCGTGATGCTCTGCATCTTCTCCATCGAGTCGATGCTGGCCTGGAGATCGTTGGCCTGCTTGAGCGTGTTGTCCAGCACCTTCTGCTGGTAGTCGTTGTTCATGAGTTGGCCTGTGCCGCTTTGGCTGAGCGTGTAGGCCAGCGAGGCGTGTTCGACGGGCTTGCCGTCAGGGCGGGTGATCGTGTTCACCGACGCGATGCCGTGCACCCGCGCCATGGCTTTGGCGATCTTGTCGATCACCAGGAAGTCGGCGGAGTTGCGGAGGTCGTGGTCGGACTCCACCATCACCAGCTCGGGATTCATCTTGGCGTCGGAGAAGTGTCGATCGGCGGCCGCGTAGCCGACATTCGCCGGCACCTCATCCGGCAGGTAGATGCGGTCGTTGTAGGTGGTGTGGTAGCCGGGCAACGTGAGCAGCCCGACCAGCGCCAGCACGGTGGCCCCGATCAGCACCGCGCCGGGCCAGCGCACGGTCGCCGCGCCGACGCGCCGCCACCCGCGGGACCGATCCATCCGCTTGGGCTCCAGCACCCGCCCGAACCGGGTGACGATCGAGATGAGTGCGGGCCCGAGGGTGAGGGCTGCCGCGACCACGATCGTCATGCCGACCGACAACGGTATGCCCATGGTTTGGAAGTAGGGGAGCCGGGTGAAGTGCAGGCACAGCGTGGCCCCGGCGATCGTGAGGCCCGAGGCCAGCACGACATGCGCCGTCCCATGAAACATGGTGTAGTAGGCCGATTCTCGATCTTCGCCGCTTCGCCGCGCTTCTTGGTAGCGGCCTATCAGGAAGATCGCGTAGTCGGTCGCGGCGGCGATCGCCAGCGTCACCACCATGTTGGTCGCGAACGTCGTGAGCCCGAAGACATCGTGATAGCCGAGGAACGCGACGATTCCGCGGGCCGAGAGGAGGCCGACGACCACCATGCCGAGGGTGATCACCACGGTGATGATCGATCGGTAGACCATCAGCAGCATCACCGTGATGACGGCGAAGGTGAGGCCTTCGATCATCTTCATGCTGGCATCGCCGACGGCGTTCTGGTCCGTCGTCGTCGCGGCCGGCCCCGTCACGTATGCCTTGACACCATCGGGCTTCTGGACACGGTCGACGATGTTGCGGACGGCCTCCACTGACTCGTTGGCCAGCGTTTCGCCTTGGTCACCGGCGATGTACACCTGGACGTATGCGGCTTTGCCGTCAGCGCTTTGGGCGCCGGCCGCAGTCAACGTATCGCCCCAGAAGTCCTGCACGTGCTGCACGTGTGTCTTGTCGGCGCGCAACTCGCGGACCATCTCGTCGTAGAAGGCGTGGGCATCCGCGCCCAGCGGATTGTCGCCCTCCAGCACGATCATCACCGAGCTGCTGGTGTCGTACTCGCCGAAGACCTTTCCGACGTGTTTCGTCGCGATCAACGACGGCGCATCGTTGGGGCTCATCGACACCGCGCGCAGTTTGCCCACCTCTTCGAGCTGCGGCACGGTGGTGTTGAGGATCGCGACGATGGCTATCCATCCGAGCACGATCGGCACGGCGAAGGTGCGGATGAACCGCGCCAACCGAGGGCGTTTGACGTGCCGGGCCGGCGGTATCGCGTCGGTCGGGGCGTCATCACTGATGGTGCTCATGCTGCCTTCACCAAGCAGTACGTCGCGGCATTCACGCCGTGGGCCGTCCTTTCGTCTTTGACCTCGTCATCGACGGTGACGCGGCAGCTGATGGATTGGCCGTCGCCCTGCACCATCAGGTTCGGCATGACGGACGGGATCGTCGTCTCCAACCTCAACGTCCACGGCAGGCTGACCTCGCCCGTTCGCTGTGGCAGGCCGGCGAGATCGGTGTAGTTGATCACCGCGGTGGAGCCCGATCCGAATACCTCGTACACCACGACCTTGGGGTTGAACTTCTCTGCGGTGTCCGTGTCCACGGGCGTCACGACCGCCCCATGGGATCCGAACACCGACCGCAGATGGGCCACGCTCGCCACGCCGATGGCTACCGCAATCACCATGAGAACGGGCAGCCAGACCCGCTTGAGAATCGACATCACGCCTGCCGCTCCGAGTGCGAAAGGCGTTGGTAAGCGGCCGCCTTGAGGCGCACAGCGAGGTGCTTCGGGACGACGGTCACAGTCGAGCCTTTCCATGTGGGTCCGCGGACCAGCCGAAACGAGACGCGTTAAGTAGGCAACCTAAGCGCAATAAGTGGATGAAGTCAATCCACTTATGACGCTCGTCACCTAAACTGAGGTCATGACTGCCGACGAACCTCGTCGCGCACTGCGCAAGGACGCGGAGCGCAACCGGCAGCGCGTGCTCGACGCTGCCCGGGAACTGTTTGCCGAAAAAGGTCTCGAGGCGACGCTCAATGACGTGGCACACCATGCCAACGTCGGTGTGGGAACGGTGTACCGACGATTCGCCACGAAAGAAGAACTGCTCGACGCGGTCTTCGAGGATGGCATCGACCAGGTCGTCGCGCTCGCGGAATCCGCTCTGGAGTACGAGGATTCGTGGGCCGGGTTCGTGTGGTTCGTCGAGCACATGTGCGAACTGACGGCAACCGATCGCGGTCTGCGAGAGATGGTCTACAGCAAGGCCTATGGCGGGTGTGGAGTCGAGTCGTCGCGGCTGCGTCTCATCCCGCCGATCTCGAAACTGGTCGAACGGGCCCGCGATGACGGTCACCTGCGGCCCGATGTCGAACATACGGACATGCCGGTCTTGGGCCTGCTGGCCGGCACTGTGAGCGAGTGGTCCGGCCATGTCGAACCGGAACTGTGGCGACGCTACGTCGCACTGTTGCTCGAAGGCATGCGCCGACGGGACGGGCAGCCGCGCCTGCGGGTCGAAGCACTCTGCGAGGAGCGGATGGAAGCCGCGATGCAGGGGTGGCACCCTGCCGGGTGTCCGGCGCAGAGCTGACGCACAACCGCAGGGCGGCGATTTCGCCGTCTGCGCTTGACGCCGCTCGGCGAGCGTGTATGTTCAGTCGTGTTATTCCCATTTGGAAGTAACTGGCTCGTCCCGCCACGGAAGGTGCGGCATGGCTTGCCCTTGATGCGCCTGTGGCACAAGCGGATTCAATGATTGTGGGCATCCGGTCCCACCCGCCCGAAGGAGCTCATCGTGCCGCCACCCACCGATGCCGAGTACTTCGACCTCGGCGACTTCACCCTCCAGGGCGGTTTCACGTTGCGCAACGCACGCCTTGCGTACAAGACCTATGGCACGCTGAACGCCGACAAGACCAATGTGATCGTCTATCCCACTTGGTATTCGGGTTGGCACACGGACAACGAATGGCTGATCGGCACCGACAAAACGCTCAATCCCGACGAGTGGTTCATCGTCGTCCCCAACATGCTGGGAAACGGACTGTCGTCGTCGCCGTCGAACACCCCGGCACCATACGATCGGGCCCGCTTTCCGGCTGTGACGTTCTACGACCAGGTGCAGGCGCAGCACAAGCTCGTTACCGAGAAGTTCGGGATCTCCACGATCGCGCTCGTCACCGGGTGGTCGATGGGTGCAGGCCAGACCTACCAGTGGGCGGTCAGCCACCCAGAGATGGTGCAACGCGCGGCACCGTTCTGTGGGTCGAGCATCACAGCGCCACACAACAAGGTCTTCCTTGAATCGCTCATCTGCGCGCTCACCGCGGACGCCGCGTGGGCCGACGGCGACTACTCGCCGCAGGCACTTCCCATCAAGGGTTTGCGGGCATTCGCCCGGGTGTACTCCAGCTGGGGATTCTCGCAGGCGTTCTATTGGGAAGAAACGTGGCGCGAGCTCGGCTTCACGTCATTCGACGACTTCCTCTACGGATTCTGGGAGAACTTCTTCCGCGACGGCCGCGATCCCAACAACCTGATCGCCATGCTGCGGACTTGGCACAGCGGAAACGTCGGCAACACACCAGGTTTCGGCGGCGACGTGGAGAAAGCACTGGCTTCGATCAAATGCCCCCTGCTGGCGATGCCGGCCGAAAAGGACCTGTATTTCCCGCCTGAGGACGAACAGTGGGCGAGCCAGTTCATCGCCCATGGTGACGTGCGGGTCATCCCCGGTGTCTGGGGTCACTTTGCGGGAGGCGGCGCGAACCCCGTCGACACAGCGTTCATCGACGCGGGCATCCGGGACCTGATGTCGAAGCCGGGTTATTCGCCCGCGGGCTGATTCGCACGGAGACACACAGGGCACAATCGACCACGTGCGAAAAGTCGTAGTCGTCACCGGGGCGGGTAGTGGCATCGGCCGTGCCACGGCGCGGGTGCTGCTGGATGCCGGTCACGATGTCGTCCTGGCCGGTCGGCGTTCGGAGCGGTTGTCCGAGGCCGTGGTGAACCAGGCTCCGGCGCCATCGATTTCGCTGAGCATCTCACACATCTGAAAAGTCGTGGATATCGCGGGAACGTCAGCCTGGAGTACTTTGCCACCGCCCCGGATTCATTCGCGTGGCTACCGCCGTCACGACGAAGCCCGAGCCCCTGGAGCTGAAGCGGCCCTTTGAATGCATAGACGCAGTCCGTACGGTCGGGCATATGCATGTGTACAACCTGGCTTTCGAATGGACGGACACCAATCGACATTGGCTCATCGAAGTACCCGTGCGGATCGTCGCCTACATCGTCATCGCACTGATCGCGCGCTATGTGTTGCACCGGCTGATCGACCGGGCCACCACCGGCCGGCCGCGCAAGGCCGGCGCGGCGCCTGACCGGGAGGGAACCAAGCCGCCGCTGCTGCGGCATCTACGCGATCGCACACCGAAGGCGGCCAGCGGTCAGCGAATCGCCGAGCGACGCCAGCAGCGCGCGCAGACGATCGGATCCGTCCTCAAGTCGACGGTGTCGATCGTCCTCCTGGTCTGGGTCGTGCTGACCGTTCTCAACGTGCTTGGCGTCAACATCGCGCCGTTCATCGCGTCGGCCGGCGTGGTCGGGCTGGCGATCGGCTTCGGTGCGCAGAACCTGGTGCGTGATTTCGTCACCGGTGTATTCATGCTGCTCGAAGACCAGTACGGCGTCGGTGACAACGTCGATCTCGGCGACGCCGTGGGTGAGGTGCAGAGTGTGGGCTTGCGGATCACGACTGTCCGCGACATCGACGGCACGCTCTGGTACGTGCGCAATGGTGAGATCGCGCGGGTGGGGAACATGAGTCAGGAATACGCCGTCGCACGCATCGAGGTGCCGGTCGCGTTGACCGCTGACATCGATCGTGCCGAAGAGGTCGCGTTAGAGGCCGCTGAAGCTGCCATCGCTGACCCCACGTTGGCCAACAAGGTGCTGGGCAAACCCGAGATGCTCGGCGTGCAGGAACTGTCGCCGGATCTTCTCAAGTTACGGATGACCGTGAAGACGAAGCCCAACGCGCAATGGGCGGTGCAGCGCAAGCTTCGCCGCGAGGTCTTACGTTCGTATGACGAGCACGGGATCGATCTGCCCTATCCCAGCGGACGGTTCCAAGCCGTGGTCGGCGGGTGACTGCACCCGAGAAAACAACAGAGCCGGGGCCTGTGGGCCACCGGCTCTGTAGGGCGTCTGTCGCGTCAGCGACGAGCTTCTTCAAGCTCGTACCGCTGGGCCACTGCAATCAACTCTTCGCGAACCGTCGAGTCGGGCAGTGCGCTGATCCGTGCATACAGGCGCCGCCGATTGTTGGCACGCTTCATATTTGCGCGAAACTGCGCGAACGGCATTTCTTCTCACTCCTCGTCACGCTCCCCGGATCGCGGGGAACCGTTTGATCTCATCGCCCACAGGCTGGGGGTCTCCCAAAATGTGGAACACCTCGATCCTCCTTGTTAATTCTGGGTAAAGCAACTTTCTTGGTGTGAGTTTCACTACAGCTCTTCAGTGTTCTGGACTCGCGCACCAGGATCGACTGTGCTGCGGTCACTTTCGGGGCAAGAAGTAGCGTAGGTCACTGCCAATCTCTATCGCACTCTTGCGCAACGGGATTCGGCGATGCAGCACCTACTTCTCGGCACGCATGGCAGCCACGGCGGCCTGCACGCCGTGACCGGCGATCGTCATCGGCTCGGTCGACCGCAGTGTGCGGCACAACACGAATGCTCCCTCGAGGGCGGTCAACGTGGTCACCGCCAAGCGTCGGCTCTGCTCGCCGGTGAGGTCGAGCTGCCCGAACCAGTCCGCGAGCCGTGTCAGCCAGTTCTCGAACACCTCGGCGGCTTCGCGTCGTAGCCGTTCGTTGGTACTCGCGACTTCCAGGGCGATGGTTTCGATCGAACACGCCTCGCTGTAGTCCTGGGACTCCAGGAGTCGGCCGGCGTTTTCGAACAGTTGTGGAATGCCGTCGGCGGGATCGGTGTGCGCCAGCTCTGCGCCGACGAACTCGCCGTACCGCACGCCCTCGCATCGGATGACCTCCACGCTGATCGATTCCTTGCCACCGGGGAAGTGGTGGTAGATCGAGCCGAACGGTGCGCGGGCCGCGCTCGAGATCTGTTTGAGTCCGGTGGCCGCCATGCCTTGGCGCCGGTACAGCTCCGCCGTTGCCTCCAGGATCCGGTCGCGGGTGCCGAGGTCGGCCATGGCATCACTCCTTGCGCGGGGTACCGGGACAGCATATCGTCAGCCTGAGTAGAACGATCTATCTAGGAGTGTCGAATGCCCACAGTCGACCTGCCTGCCGGTCCCGTCTCGTACGAAGACACCGGTGGAGACGGGCCCATCCTGGTTTTCGGTCACGGCCTGCTCATGGACGGCCGACAATGGCGCAAGGTCCTGCCACTGCTGCCCGGTTACCGCTGCATCACGCCGACACTTCCGATGGGCGCGCACACCACGCCGATGAACGGCGACGCGGTTCTGACCGAGGACGGAATGGCCCGCATCCTCGCCGACTTTCTCGACGCGCTTGACCTCGATGACGTGACACTGGTCCTCAACGATTGGGGCGGAGGGCAATTCATCATCTCGGAAGGCCGGGACAAACGGGTGGGCAAGCTGGTGCTCGCCTCGTGCACGGCGTTCGACAACTACCCGCCCAAGCCTGCTCGTCCGGCAGCGCTCCTGTGCCGCTTTCCGGGTGGTGGATGGGTACTGAGCAGAATGTTCGGCACAAAGTTCTTCCGGCGCAGCCGCCGGGCCTATGGCGCGATGAGCAAGAAGGGGATTCCCGACTCACTGTACGACGAGTGGTTTCGGCCTTCCGTCGAGAACGCGGCAATCCGCCGCGACCTGGTGAAGTTCGCCACGGGCGCGCCCTCGCGTCGTCGGCTGCTCGAAATGTCAGACCAGATGCGGACATTCACCCGACCGGTGCTCGTCGTCTGGGCGCGCGAAGATCTGATGATGCCGCTTGAGCACGCAGACCGCCTGGTGGCGCTCTATCCCAACGCCACCAAGATCGTCATCGACGACGCGTGGACATTGATACCCGAGGATCAACCCCAGGCGATGGCAAAGGCGTTGCGGGAGTTCGTACAGTGACCGGAATCCGGACTCACCGGCGGCCGTGGCGGAGTTGAGAATCCAACTCGCGCATCAACTCACCGACTCGGCCACCGCCGTCCGGCGCGTGCGGGAAGCGGTGCAGGACGGCGACGACGGCAGGCGTCGCTCGCTTCACTGCTCGATCAAGATGCTCGGCCCCGACGGTGCGATCGTCACCCGCGAAAAGCTCGGCCGCCCGGGCCGCGAACGCGCCCGCCCCGACAATGTGTTTCACCTGCGTGGCCTTGGCCAACGGATGTAAGTATGCCGCCCCGGCGGCAGACATCGCCGCCATCGCCGCTTCCCGCGCAGCGGGGTTGTCGGTCTCCTTGGCCGCTCTGAGCGCCGCCCATGCGGTATCCCGGAGAGACTTCCCGCGGCGCCCGCCGCGAGCGAAATCCCATGCGGCCTCGATTGCCGCCCGCGGCCGCGGGTCGTCGGGCCGATCGGCTTGAAAGATCCCGACCGCGACTTCCGCGCAGCCGGCGGCGAACGCCGTGACCTCGCGGAGGTCCGGCACGCTCAACGCGATCGCGGTCGGGTCGGGGGCCATGACGCCATTGTGCGCCGACGCGAAAACGGCCCCGGGAGCGGACTCCGGGGGCCGTTCTGATCGCGCGGCTTCGTCGACCCTCAGGCCGTCGGAACCTTGCGCGCCTCAGACTTCTGCGGGATGGCATCGCTGAATGGCGCGGTGCTGCGGTCGTGCAGCGGATGAATCGTCATGTACACCAATCCGATTCCCACGACGACCACCGCAGACAGTGCGACGATCCAGTTGTCGTACCACGGCGCGTCCGGGGTGCGGGGCCACGCCATGTTGATCATCGCGATGACGCCGTAGGCGAGGGCGGCGATGTTGACCGGCAGACCCCATTTGCCGAGCGTGTACTTGCCGCTGGGCACCCAGCCTTTGAGCCGGGCCCGCAGCGCCGCGAGGACCACCATCTGGAATCCGAGGTAGATACCGAAGGCCGCGAAGCTGATGATCTTCGTGATGGCGTCGGTGGACACCTTCGATCCGATCACGATCACCGCGGGCACCAGGGCCGCCAGCAGCAGCGCATACGGCGGGACATGGCGGGTCGCCGAGAACTTGTTGAGCAGCGAGCTGCCCATGATCATGCCGTCACGGCCGTAGGAGTAGGCCAGCCGGCTCGCCGCGGCCTGCAGGCTCATCGCGCAGGACAGGAACGAGATCAGCACGATGACGAGGATGACCTTGGAACCCACCGGGCCGAAGGCCTCGTTCAGGACGGTGCTCACCGGATCGGTGTTCTCACCGGCGATGACGGCGGGGATGTCGGCGACCGCCAGCACGAGGGCGAGGCACACGAACGTCGCGGCGGCGCCGCCGATGTAGATGGTGCGACGCATGGCCTTGGGGATGAGGCGCCCCGGGTTGGGCACCTCTTCCGCGACGTCGCCACAGGCCTCGAAACCGTAGTACTGGAAGACGCCGATCAGTGCCGCGGCGGCGAACGCCCACAGGTAGTTGCCGTCGCCGCCCGCGCCGAAGCTGTCGAACAGGACACCGAGGTTGTGGTGGCGATGTGCGATCAGCAGCCATCCGCCGACGATCAGCGCGCCGATGATCTCGGCGGTGAAGCCGATGATCGCCGCTTTCGCAAGGACTTTCGTGCCCATGAAGTTGACGGCGGTTGCCAGCGCCAGCAGCGCGAGAGCGAACGCGATGGTGTTGTTCACGGTCGCTTCGATCCCGAACGTCGCCGCGATGAACGGGCCTGCGCCGTAGACCACCGAGGCGATGGTGACGAGCAGCGCCACCAGATAGACCCAGCCGGTCATCCACGCATATCGGCGGCCCCACAGCCGCCGCGCCCACGGATACACGCCGCCCGCGACCGGGAACTGCGCCACGATCTCACTGAAGATCAGTGCCACCAACAGTTGGCCCACGCCGACGATGAGGAAGCTCCAGATCATCGGCGGCCCGCCGGTCGCCAGGGCAAAGGCGAACAGCGTGTAGACGCCGACAACGGGGGACAGGTAGGTGAAGCCGAGCGAGAAGTTCGCCCACGGGCTCATGTCGCGCTTGAACTCCGACTTGTAGCCGAGAGCATGCAGATGCGCGGCGTCGTCCTCATCGTGGTACGAGTAGTACCCCTCGTCGGGGCGTTCTGGGCTGGAGGTTGACATCGCCCTACTTTCTTGGGTGATTGAGGTCACTGTAGTGAAGTAGTGCGAAAAACTACAGTCCTATTGTTTAACGGGCAACCGGAACGGCAGAATTTGTTCAAAATCGGGTAGATTGCCGACGACGGACCCTCCAGGAGAGGGTGTTCGCGGAGGAGGAGACGCCGGTGTCGTCGTTGTCGCCCCTCGTCGCGCCAGAGGCCCCGGTGGGCCGGGCCGACGAGATCGTGCAACGCATCACCGAGGCGATCCATCTGGGATTGCTCGACGACGGTGAGCGGCTGCCGGTCGAGGTCGATCTGGCCGCCCAATTCGGTGTCGCACCCATGACCGTGCGGGAAGCCCTGGCCACCCTGCGCGAACAAGAGCTGGTCGAGACGCGCCGTGGCCGCAGCGGTGGGTCGTTCGTCCGACGGCCCGCGGGCCCTCCCGTCGACCAGCTGGCCGCGCGACTGTCTGCGATGAGCGCCTCTGACCTGCGCGATCTGTTCGACGAGCACACCGCGATCGCCGGCCAGGCGGCCCGGCTTGCGGCCGAGCGGGCGGCGCCGTATGTGGTGCGGCGGCTCTTTGCGTTCACCGATCAACTCGACTCGGCCACCACGTTGGGCGACCGCATCCGCGCGGACAGTCGCTTCCACATCGAGGTGGCCGTGGCCTCCCAATCGGCGCGGCTGGCCCGTCGGGAAGCCAACCTTCAGGCCGAAGTCGCCGGCCTGGTCTGGCTGCCCATCGGCCCTCCGGTAGACGTGGGCGCCTACGTTGAGGAGCTGCACGCGATCGCCGCGGCGGTGGCCGCCGAGAATCCGCTAGAGGCGCGTCGCGTTGCCGAAGACCATGTGATGGGCCAGCTTCCGCGACTGACTTCGGTCCATCTCGACCTCACGACCCAGGAACCCGCCGGATGACCGACGACACGCTGGCGCATCGCCTCGCCGAGCAGGCTTCGGAGCCCTTGGAGCCGATCTATGCGCTCCTCGGCCGCATTGCCGAGGTGGTCTTGCGCAGCAGGCCGCCCCGGGCCGCGCTCACCGAGGCGCACTTCAGTGGATTGCAGCGCATGCTCGCCGAGCTACTCCAGGATGAGCGGGGCGTATGGGGCATGGGTTTCATCGCGGCCCCGTTCGTCGTCGAAGGGCGCGAGCGCTATCTCGCCTGGTGGCAGCGGCGCGACGATCGAGTGGCCCGCCTGCGTCTCAACTTCGACCCGACGAGCGTCGACGTCTACGACTACCTGCAGATGGACTGGTATCAGCTGGCGCTGCGCGGCCAAGCGCGCGTGGCCTACGGCCCGTACGTCGACTACAGCGGGTCGGACATGTACACGATCACCGCGACGATCCCGATCGTCACCGACGACGGGACCTTCCTCGGGGTGGCCGGCGCTGACCTGGTGGTCGGCGACGTCGAACGCAAGCTGCTCGAGGTGTTGCGCCAGACGAGCGAGGACGCGGTCGTGATCAGCACCGAACGGCGAGTCATCGCCGCGAACACGCCCCGATGGATCGTCGGCTCACGGCTGCCCGCCATGCCCGCAACCGGGCCGGCCGATGATTCGTCGACGTTCCGCGAGGTCGCCGAGATGCCCCTTGGCATCGGCTGGGTGCTGGCGATCGCCTGGCCCGAAGCCCGCTGAAACCCCAGGTGAATCGTTCGTAACTGACACTTAACAACCAATCCGCTTCCGCCTATTGACATTAAGAATCTACTTCTAGAGTATTTAGTGACCATTCGGTCCCGAGATCTCGGAGGTAATCCCGATGTCGTCCACCACCCTCGGCCCCGTCCCCGTTTTCGACGTCGCCGACCCGGCGTTTTCCATCACGTCGGCCGAGGTCCACGAGGCTCGCGAGCAGAGCTGGTATGCCACCACGCCATACGGCATCGCGGTGCTGCGCTACGAACAGGTCAGCCGGCTCCTCAAGCACCCCAAGCTGCGGCAGGGCAGTGTCGCCTGGCCGGCTCACAACGGCGTGACCGAGGGCCCGTTCGCCGAATGGTTCGCCAGCTGGATCCTGAACAAAGAGGGCGAAGAGCACCACCGGCTGCGCCGGCTCATGAACCCCGCGTTCTCGCCCAAGCTCATCGGTGGTCTGGTGCCGAGGTTTCAGGCGCTCGCCAACGAGCTCATCGACGACTTCGCCGAGCCCGACCGCTGCGAATTCGTCAGCGAGTTCGCCGAACCGTATGCCGCGCGGGTGATCGCCATCATGCTCGGGATCCCCGAGGGCGAGTGGAGGATCATCTCCACCGAATCGGTCACGATCGGGCTGGCACTTGGCGTGACGCTGCGCGACGACCTGCCCAAGATCGAGGCGGCGCTGCAGCGGCTCTACACGTACTGCGACGACCTCATCGCCGATCGCCGGAAGAACCCGCGCGACGACTTCGTCACCGCACTCGTCAACGCTTCACGTCCCGAAGACGGCCGGCTCAGCGACACCGAGCTGCGAGATGCCATGGTGCTGTTGATCTTCGGGGGCTTCGACACGACCCGCAACCAACTCGGCCTCGCGATGCAGACCTTCATGGCCAACCTCGACCAATGGCGGCTGCTCGCCGAGCGACCCGACCTCGGCGGCAAGGCCGTCGAGGAGGTCATGCGGGTCAACCCGACCGTGCGGTGGGTGACGCGAGAAGTGCTGGAGGACTTCGAATACGAAGGCGCGATGCTCACGGCCGGCACCACCGTCCATCTCTACAGTGAGTCGGCGGGCACCGACCCCCGCGTATTCGAGCCGGGTTTCGACATCACCGCTGAGCGCAAGCCGCACTTCGGTTTCGGTGGCGGCGCCCATCACTGCCTCGGGCATTTCGTGGCCCGCTCCGACATGAGCGAGGCGCTGCCGCTGCTGGCCCGCCGGCTGCGCGAGCCCTATGAACTGCCCGGCGCCACCTGGCTGCCCGACTCGGGCAACACCGGGCCGATCCAACTGCCCATCGGTTTCACCCCAGCCCCCTGACCGGCATACGAAAGGACTTCCCATGCGCGTCACCGTCGATCTCTCGCTCTGCCAGGACCATGGCCAGTGCGCCATCGCCGCCCCGGCCGTCTTCACGATGAACGACGACGGCAAGCTCGAATTCAATGGCAACCCCGATGATTCCGAGCGCGACTACGTCGAAGAAGCCGCGGACGTCTGCCCGGCCCAGGCCATCTTCATCGAGGACTGATGTCGACGCCGCGTCACGTCGCCGTCGTCGGCGGCTCGCTGGCCGGCCTTCGGTCGGCTGAGCAGCTGCGCGCATGCGGCCACACCGGGCCCATCACGGTGTTCTCCGCCGAACACCACTTCCCGTACAACCGCCCGCCGCTGTCGAAAGACGCTCTCGCCAACCCTGATTCGATTGCACCCGAGGAGCTGGCCGGTCGCCTGGCCTTCCGCAGGCGGGCCAGCGTTGCTGACGTCGACTTCCGCTTCGGCGCGTATGTGTCAGACGCCGACCTCGACGCCCACGCCGTCACGGTCGATTCCGGCGAGACGGTGTCCTACGACGGGCTCGTCGTCGCGACCGGACTGCGGCCACGCCGGCTCACCGTGCCCGGCCCCGAGCGCGGGCGCCACGTGCTGCGTACCGTCGAAGACTGCCTCGGACTGCGCAACGCGTTGCTGCCCCACAGCCGCATAGTCGTGGTCGGCGGCGGGTTCATCGGCTGCGAGGTGGCGGGAACCCTGAGCGCGCTGGGACACCATGTGACCGTGGTCGAACCGGTCGGCCCACCGATGCAGCGCGTCCTGGGAACCGAACTGGCCACCGCGATCCAGCGCCACCACACCGCCAAGGGCATCGACTTCGTCATCGGAACCGGTGTTGTCGCGTTCACCGGCGACGACGTTGTCGCGGGCGTCGAACTCGGAACCGGCGAGACCCTGTCCGCCGACCTCGTGGTCGAGGCTGTCGGGTCGGTCTGCAATGTCGAATGGCTTGACGGCAATGGGCTCGACCTCAGTGACGGTGTCCTGACCGACAATCATCTCGCGGTCGTCGGCGCCACCGACGCCGTCGCGGTCGGCGATCTCGCGCGCTTTCCTAATCCGCTCTTCGACGGCGTGGCCCGCCGTGTCGAGCACTGGTCGATCCCGAGCGACACCGCCAAACGGGCCGCGGCGACCCTGGCCGGCCGAGTGGCCGGCGAGCCCGACGACACGACACCGTTCGCACCCGTTCCGGCGTTCTGGAGCGATCAGCTCGACCTGCGTCTGCAGAGTTACGGATCACCGGCTCTCGCCGATGAAATCCGTTTCGACGAAGGCACTCTCGACGACCTGACCGGCGGCGTCATCGCGACTTACCACCGTGACGGCCGACATGTCGGGACGGTCGCCGTCAACCTCAGCCCCGCACGGTGCCGCGTGCTCCGTGAAGCCTTCACCGCCGTCGACGTGACGGCGTGAGAACTTCCTTTCCCTTCCCAACAAAGAGGTGACCCGATGACTACGACACCACTCGACTCACATCGACAGGCGAACGCCACCAGTCCCGATCTGGCCGCGGCCCTGGAGACAATCGCCGACCGCGGCGTGGAATTCGTCTATTTCCAAGCGATCACGATCACCGGCCGCGTCGTCGGAAAGGTAGCCCCGGCGCGGCACTTCGAACGACTGGCCACCAAAGGCGTACAGCAGCACCAGACCGCGGTCGCTAACCTGCAGGGCACGCGTGAGGGTGTGCTGCTGGCCGGCGGCGTGAACGCTCCCGAATACACCGCGGTCCCGGACCTGGAGACCTTCGCGGTGCTGCCCTGGGACACCACGTTCGCCCGGGTGTTCTGCCGGCTCTACGAGCCCGACCACCTGGCCGAGGGTGCCGGCGCCGAATTCGCGTGCGATACCCGGGGCTTGCTGCGCCGCATGCACGCCGCGTTCATCGACCGCACCGGCCTGGAACTGCGCACCGGCTGCGAACCCGAGATGACCTGGCAGGGCGAAGGTTTGGAGGCGAGCTTCCGGCCCGGATCGAGTCCTGCCTACCACATCGAGCACCTCGAGCGGAACCGCCCGATCGTCAAGAAGGTGGTCGAGTATGCGCAGGCGCTCGGTCTGGACATGATCGAAGGCGACTACGAAGACGAGTTCCAGGTGGAGCTCAACTTCATGTACGACCGTGCCGATCTCACCGCCGACCGGCTGACCACATACCGCCAGATCTGCAAGCAGGTGGCGCGCGAACTCGGCATCCACGCGAGCTTCATGCCCAAACCGGCCACTGGCATGATGGGCAACGGCTGCCACCACAACTTCAGTTTCTGGCGCGACGATGTCAACGTGCTCGCTGATCCGGGAGTCACCGAGCTGCACCTGTCCGAGGTAGGCCAGCACGCACTCGGTGGACTGCTGGCCCACACCGCCGGCGCCATGCTCGTCAACGGTTCGACCGTCAACTCTTACAAGAGGTATTGGGACGACGGACAATTCGCGCCGTCGCGGATCAACTGGGGCCTCGACAACAAGACCTGCACGGTCCGGTTGTCGGCCAACGGCCGCCTCGAGTACAAGCTGCCCGACGCGAGCGTCAACCCGTACCTGTCGCACGCGGTGATTCTCGCGGCCTGCGAGGACGGGATGAAGAACGCCATCGACCCGGGACAGCCGACGCAGGGCTCGTCCTACGACACCGCGCAGGACACGCGATTCCCCGCCCTGCCGCTGACGCTGGGCGAGGCCATCGACGCCTTCCGCGCCGACGAGGTGCTGACGCAGGCATTCGGACCGAAGTTGTCGGATCTGCTCATCGACTTCCATGCCGATGAGTGGGCTCGATTCTGTGGATACGTCACTGATTGGGAGCGCGATATGTACTGGGATGACACGCCGTGAACCAAAACGGGAACGCACTGAGGCTGGCGTGCCTCGACGCCGAAGCGCCGCCACTGTTTTCGCTGTGGACGCCTGAGCACGGCCGCAAGGGTTACGAACCCGGCGTCGCCGAAGCACTGGGCGCCGAACTCGGCAGGCCCGTCGAGTGGGTACGGGTGCCGTGGGTCGACATGATCCCCGCCGTGCAACGCGGCGACGCCGACGCGGTGCTGTGCGGTCAGGGCATCACCGCCGAGCGGCAGGCGCAGGTCGACTTCACCCGGCCGTACGCGATCTTCCACGAAGGGGTGCTGGTGCGGCGGGGTGCCGACATCCACACACCCGAGGATCTCGTGGGCCGCAAGGTCGCCGCGATCGAGAACAGCACCAACATGGCGCTCGTCGAAACGTTCACCGGCGCAGTGCCGGTGGCATTCGGACCCGGATCCGACGACGTGTACGCCGACATGCTGGCCGCATTGCTCGCCAAGGACGTCGACGCCGTGGTCGACGACGACGTGGTGTTCGTCCCCCTCGGTACGACGCACCCCGACTACGAACTCGCCTTCACGGTGCAGACCGCCAACAAGTGGGGGATCGCGGTTTCCAAGGATCGGCCGGACACATTGGCCGAACTCGATGGTGCGCTCGGCCGGATGATCGATTCCGGCCGCCTGCACGACGTATGGAAGGAATGGCTGCCGACCCTCGACTATCCGTTCGGCGGGTCGCAGTGACCAGACCGCTGGTCGCCGTGGTCGGCCGGCGGGCCGTGCAGGTGCCGATCCTGCGCTTCTCGGCAACCCTCGCCGCCGAAGCCATCTGTGAAGCCGTGTGGGCGGCGGGCGGCGAGCCCGTCGTCCTGCACGGCCCGGCCGCCGATCCGGAGGCCGAACTGCCGGGCCGCTTGGCGGCTTTCGATGGGATACTGCTTCCGGGCGGTGCCGATGTCGCACCCGGCCGCTACGGACAGGAACGCGCGCCCGAGACGCACGACACGGTGGCGTTTCAGGACGACTTCGATCTCGGCGTCACCCGAGCCGTCATCGAACTCGACATGCCGACGCTGGCGATCTGCCGGGGCATGCAAGTCCTCAACGTCGGGCTCGGCGGCAGTCTCACACAGCATGTGCACGAAACGAACACCGCGCACCACAACGCCGTTCACGACGTCGAGGTCGTGAGCGGCTCGCGGCTGCACGCCATCGTGGGCTGTGAGAGCATCGCGGTGTCGTCCTACCACCATCAGGCGCTGGACCGACTTGGCACCGGTTTGACGGTGACGGCCGTCGCGGCCGACGGCATCGTCGAGGCGGTCGAGCACCGGCGGTCCGACATCGTCGCCGTCCAGTGGCATCCCGAGGACCGTCACGCCAGCTCGGACACCGACGCCGCACTGTTCGCCGATCTGGTCGATCGTGCCCGCAAACGAAAGGAAACCAAGTGAGCAGCCCTCAGTCCGCGGAAGACCCGGTGAGCCGTCAAGACGTCACCCCGGATCTGCCGATGCCGGAGACGCCACGCGCCCATGTGTGCGTGCTGGCTTCGCTCAACTTTCCGGACATCAGTCCCGAGGACGTCGCGCTCATCCGCCGGTTCACGCGCCTCGCGCTGACGACGTTGATCGAGCTCGGTGCGTCCTACGAACTGTGGGACACCACGGCTGCACTCGACAATCCCTCGGCTGCAGGAGAATTCGACGGCCTCCTGCTGCTCGGCGGTGGCGACATCGACGGCTCGTGCTACGGCGTCAGCACGCCGAACCCGAAGGCGTACGGTGTCGACGCACGCGCCGACCGCGACGCGTTCGCCGCGATCACCGCCGCGGAGGCCGCCGACCGCCCGATCTTCGGCATCTGCCGAGGTTCGCAACTGCTCAACGTCGCCCGGGGCGGCACCATCATTCCCGACATCGTCGACTACAAACTCCATCACGGCGCACCCGGTGAACCCGAGTTCGTCGACGAGCCGATCGACATCGTGGCGGGCACGCGGCTGGCGTCGATCCTCGGTACCGAGCGGGTCATCGGGCGTTCCGGCCATCACCAGGCGGTCGACCGCGTGGGCGAAGGGCTCGTCGTGGCCGCTCGCGCCTTGGACGGCATCGTCGAAGGCATCGAGGACCCGTCACGCTTCTACCTGGGCGTGCAATGGCATCCCGAAGACGAGTACGGCCCGGAGGCTGACCGGCTCCGGTTGTTCAGTGCGTTCGTCGCCGCGGCGGAGCAGACGCGCCAGGGGAGTGTGGCCTCAGTGGCTTCGGCGGCAGTGAGCGAGTAAGACTGCTCCTGTGGCGATCACTGCACGGGACCTGGCTCAAGTCGAGAGCCTGGGCTTGTCGTTGGTCGCCGGGACGCAGGCCGCCGACCGCGAAATCGCCTGGGCGCACGCCATCGAGCTTGCCGACCCCACCCCGTATCTCGCTGGGGGCGAGCTCGTCATGACGACGGGTATCAACATCGGCACCGACGACGCTGCGCAAGCCGCGTACGTCGCGCGGCTGGCAGCGGCAGGCACCGCTGCCCTCGCCGTCGACACCGGCACCACGTTCACCGACGTGCCGGAGGGTGTGCGCGCTGCCGGTGACCAGACCGGGATGCCGGTGCTCAAGGTGCCTGCCTCGACACCCTTCATCGCGATCGCGCGTGTGGTCATCGATGCGCTCAAGGCCGACGAGCTGCGCTCGGTCCAGCAGGTCGTCGACCAACAGGAAGTGCTCGCACGCGCGACGTTGCGGGGCGGTATCCCCGGCGTGGTGAGCGCACTCGCCGACTGCCTGCCGGCGACCGTCGTCGTCGTCGATACCGACAACACCGTGCTCGCCACCGGAGGGCCCGAGCGGGAGCGGCTGATCGGGCTGCTGACCGAGTCGGTCCCGGCGGGCCGCCGGCACGGCGGTTACGTAACCGCTGACGGTGACGCCTTCGTCACGGTTCAGAATCTCAGGGCGGCCCAGCCGGTTCGAGGCCAGCTCGCGGTGCGGACGGTTGGGCCGTTGTCGAACTCGGACCGCCTGCTGGTCGCGCACGCGGTATCGCTCATCTCGATCGCGATCGAGAAGCCGGCCCGGGTGAGCGACGCCGAACAGTTGTTGCGCACCGCGGTGACACGCGAATTGTTGTGCGGATCCGGATCGGTGGACAGCGCGGTGCTGCGCTACTTCGGTTTTGAACCGGACAGTGACGTCGTCGTGGTGGTGTTCGACAGCGTCGGCCCGGTCTTGGCAGCCGAACAAGCTCTGGGGCGTCTGTTGAACACCTTCCTGATGGCGCCGATCGGCGATGAACTGGTGATCGTTGTGCCTGCGGCCGGAAGCCGGCGTCGACTTCTCAGCGTGCTCTCCGAAGATGAGTTGAGACCCGGTGGCGGCGCCAGCCTGCCCGTCCGGATCTCGGATATCGCCGTGGGCCTTGAGCAAGCGCGTCTCGCGGCCAGGTCGGGTTCCGGCTTCACCGAATTCGTCGAACTGGGCACCTACGGGGTGCTTCTCGGCGGCCGAAGCAGAGCCGAGCTCCGGGTGCTCGCGACTCCTGTGGAACCTCTCGTTGGTGACGAACTGGTCGATACGCTCGAGGCGTTCCTGCGGCGCAATGGCCAGGTCGAAGCCGCCGCATTGGATCTCGGGGTCCACCGGCACACCCTGCGCAATCGCCTGCGCCGCATCAGCGAGGTTTTGGGTGACGACCTTGAATCCGCGGACAGCCGGGCGCAACTCTGGTTGGCGCTCAAGGCGCGACGCCTGCTGGCGAGCCGGCGGTCCGGCTAGATCTGTCGGGTGAGTCCAGGCGCCGTCTTCCGAGGAACCTATCCCAGCGACGGCGGCCCGCTGCGGTACGTCACCGGAGTGGCCGACATCGTGACCGGATTCGCCACTTGCGGGGTGGGCGAATCGGGCACCGACACCTCGGCCTCGATCCCGAGGTCACGCGCGAACGCGAATGCCTCGGCCAGGTCGTTGATCGGCCCGGCCGGCACCCCCACCGCAGTCAGCGCGGTGTACCAATGGTCGGCGCCGTTGCCCTTCAACTCGGTTTCGATCAGAGCGCACAACTCATCCCGGTTCGCCACGCGCTGAGGATTCGACGAAAACCGGGGATCGTCGGCGAGCTCGGGGCTTCCGATGGCGCCGGCAAACGCCCGGAACTGCTTGTCGTTTCCGACGGCGATCGCGATGGGACGGTCAGCGGTGTCGAACGTCTGGTAGGGGGCGATGCTGGGATGGCGGTTACCCATGATCTGCGGCACGGCGCCGGCGCCCAGATAGCCCGAGGCCTGATTGACCATGGACGACAACAAGACCGACAACAGATTGGTGTCGACGCGCTGCCCCTCGCCGGTACGATTGCGGTGGTTGAGAGCAGCGAGGATTCCGCTCAACGCGTGCAGGCCCGCGAGGACATCCACCAGGGCGACACCGGCTTTGGTGGGATCACCCGGCTCGGTTCCGGTCACGCTCATCAACCCGCCGACAGCCTGCACCAGCAGGTCGTACCCGGGCAGATCGGCACCGCCGTCGCGGCCGAATCCGGTGATCGAGCAGTAGATGAGATCCGGACGGATCGCACGCAGGTCGTCGTACCCCAGACCGAGTTTCTCCATGGTTCCCGGCCGGAAGTTCTCCACGACGATGTCGGCCCCGGCCACCAGATCGCGGGCCCGCTGGACATCGGCGGGATCGGTCAGATCCAGCACGACGGATCGCTTGTTGCGGTTCACGGCGTTGAAATACGTTGCCACGCCGGCCGAATCGTAGGGCGGTCCCCACTGGCGGGTGTCATCGCCCACTCCGGGGCGTTCGATTTTGATGACCTCGGCGCCGAAGTCGCCCAGCATCATCGTCGCGTACGGCCCGGCGAGCACCCGGCTGAAGTCGACGACCACCAGTCCGTCCAACGCGTATGCGCTCATGCGCCCGCGCTCCCACCACGCAGATACACCGTGGTGGTGTGGGTGAAGAACTCGCGAGCCGCGCCGCCCTGTTCTTTCGGGCCGAGCCTGCTCTTCTTGGCCCCGCCGAACGGTACGTGCGGATCGGCGCCCGCAGACTCGGAGTTGATGTGCAGGACGCCGACATCGATGTGGTCGACGGCCTGCAACGCACGCGTGACGTCCTGAGTGAACACTGCTGCGGAGAGGCCGAATTCACTGTCGTTGGCCAGGGCGAACGCCTCGTCGGCGTCGCAGGCCCGTTTGACGGCGAGCACAGGACCGAACAGTTCCTCGTTCCAGACGTCCGCGGACGTGCCGTTGAGCTCGACGATCGTCGGCGGAACGAAGTAGCCCTCGGCGAGCAGATCGTCGGTATAGGGATGACCACCGGCCAACAGGGTTGCGCCCTGAGCAGTGGCGGTGTCGATGCCCGTGGAGATCGACTTGTGCGCGGAATCGTTGACGACGGGGCCCATCTGGGTCGCATCGTCGGTCGGGTCACCGACGGTCAGTGCTTGCGCCCGGTCGGCCAGCAGGGTCAAGAACCGGTCGGCGATGCCGTCGGTGACGATCAATCGCGATGTGGCCGTGCACTTCTGGCCGGTGGACCGGAACGCGCCGAGCATCACCTGTTCGACGGCGAGGTCGAGGTCGGTGTCGTCGAGCACCACCGCTGCGTTCTTACCGCCCATCTCGGCCTGCACGGGCACCCCGCGCGCGGCAGCGGCTGAGGCGATGCGACGCCCGATTCCGGTGGACCCGGTGAAGGTGATGGCGTCGATTCCGGCGTGGCCGACGATCGCATCGCCGATTGCCGAGCCGCCGACAAGCAGGTTGAGCACCCCGGCGGGCAGCCCGGCGGTCGTCAGCGCTTCGGCAAGCCGCATCGCCAGTAGCGGAACCGTGCTCGCGGGTTTCCACACCACGGTGTTGCCGTACACCAGAGCGGGTGCGATTTTCCACGCCGGGATCGCGATGGGGAAGTTGAACGGCGTGATAATCCCGACGACACCAATGGGCTTGCGCGTGACCAGGATCTGTTCACCGGCCCGCGGTGAGGCGAAGATCTCGCCGGCCTGGCGATCACCCTCGTTGCCGTAGTAGCGCAGGATCTGCACGGCGCGCCGGACCTCGCCGACGCCCTCGGCGCGGGTCTTGCCTTCCTCCGTGGCGAGCTCGAGCCCCCACGCCTCGGCGTTGCGCTCGGCCACGTCGGCGGCGGCCAGCAGCACCGCGCCGCGCTGGTGGATCGGCGTGGCCGCCCACGCGGCGGCTGCCGAGGTGGCCGCGGCCACGGCCGCGTCGACATCGGACGCGACAGCGCCCGCCCCTTCGGCCACGACGATGCTCGGGCGGGCCGGGTTCAGGCTGCGCAGCTCACCGCCGCTGCCTGCCAACCACTCGCCGCCGATGAGGTGCTGGATCTGTGCGCTCATCGGTGCATTCTCTTCTTCGCGCAGGCGCTCATCAGCGAAACGCCGCCTGACCGGTCAGCGCCTTGCCGATGGAAAGCAGATGCATCTCGGATGTGCCCTCATAGGTCAGCACGGATTCGAGGTTGTTGGCGTGCCGCAGCGGCGAGTACTCCAGCGTGATTCCGCTGCCACCCAACAAGGTTCGGCATTCGCGGGCGATCGCGATGGCTTCCCGGACGTTGTTGAGTTTACCCAGCGACACCTGCTCGGGACGCACGCCTTCGGCGTCCTTGATGCGGCCAAGGTGGATCGCCAGCAGCATGCCCTTGCCGAGCTCGACGGTCATGTTGGCGAGCTTCTCCTGGGAGAGCTGGAAACTCGACAGCGGCCTGTCGAACACCTCGCGGGATTGCGCGTAGGCGATCGCGGTCTCCAAGCTGTCGCGAGCCGCGCCGAGCGAGCCGAACACGATGCCGAACCGGGCCTCGTTGAGACAGGACAGCGGCGCGCTGAGCCCCTCGGCAAGCGGCAGCTGTGCCGATGCGGGCAGACGGACGTTGTCGAGTACCAGCTCGGAGGTCACCGAAGCCCGCAGCGAGAGCTTGCGGTGAATCTCATTGGCGGTGAATCCCGGTGTGTCGGTGGGCACGAGGAAGCCCCGGATGCCGTCGTCGGTCTGTGCCCATACCGTCGCGACGTCGGCGAGATTGCCGTTGGTGATCCACATCTTGGTGCCGTTGAGCACCCAGTCCGCATTTTCTCCGGCGCCGGAGCGCTTAGCACGCGTCCGCATGCCGGCAGGGTTGGAGCCGAAGTCGGGCTCGGTCAGGCCGAAGCAGCCGATCGCGTCGCCGGTCGCCAGCCGCGGCAACCACTCGTTCTTCTGCTCCTCGGATCCGTAGCGGTGGATCGAGAACATCGAAAGCGAGCCCTGCACCGACACGAAACTGCGGAACCCGCTGTCACCGGCCTCGAGCTCCATGCAGGCCAGGCCGTAGCTGACGGCATTGGTGCCCGCGCAGCCGTAGCCGTCCAGGTGCATGCCGAGCACGCCCAGCTTGCCGAACTCTTTGCCGAGTTCCTTTGGCAGCGTGGCTGATTCGAACCACTGCTCGACGTTGGGCTTGAGCTGGGTTTCGACGAACCTGCGTACCGTGGCGGCGATGTCGCGCTCGTCGTCGTCGAGCAGTCGGTCGGTGTCGAACAGCTCGAGCGGCGCGTAGGTGGCCTTCTTGTTCGGTGCGGTTGTTGCGGTCATGGTCAACTCCTTGTCAGAGATTCGCAAAGCCGTCGCGTACGACCTCGAAGGCCTCGGCGAGCAGGTCGTCGGAGATGGTCAGCGGCGGCAGGAAGCGTAGGACATTGCCGAAAGTCCCTGCCGTCAAGGTCAATACCCCGTTGTTCTGGCAGTGTCGGGTGATGGCGGCGACGGCCTCGCGGTTGGGTTCGCGGGTACCCGGCGCCACCAGCTCGGCGGCGATCATGGCGCCCCGGCCACGGATCTCGCCGATGACGCCGGTGGTGGCGGCGATGTCGCGCAGTTGTTGCACCATCAGGTCACCGATCAGGCGGGCACGCTCGATGAGACCGCCGGTCTCGATCTCCTCGAGGACACCGAGTGCGGCGGCGCACGCCACGGGATTGCCGCTGTAGGTGCCGCCGATGCCGCCCGCGTGTGCGGCGTCCATGATGTCGGCGCGGCCGGTGACCGCGGCCAGCGGCATACCGCCGGCCAGTCCCTTGGCGGTGGTGATGAGGTCGGGCACCAGGTCTTCGTGCTCGCACGCGAACCAGGCGCCGGTGCGGGCGATGCCGGTCTGCACTTCGTCGGCGACCAAGATGATGCCGCGGTCGCGGCAGAACTCGGCCACCTTGGCGAGGAACCCTGGTGCGGGCACGATGAAGCCGCCCTCGCCCTGGATGGGCTCGACCACCACGCACGCCACGGCGTCGGCGCCGAGCTGCGCGTCGATGAGTTGCGTGAACTGGCTGAAGGCTTCGTCCGCGCAGTTGTCGGGTCCCGACGGCCAGCGGTACGGGTAGGCCATCGGCGCGCGGTACACCTCGGGGGCGAACGGCCCGAAACCGTGCTTGTACGGCTGGTTCTTGGCCGTCATCGTCATGGTCAGCAGCGAGCGGCCGTGGAACGCGTGGTCGAACACCACGACCGCCGGGCGCCCGGTCGCGGCGCGCGCGTATTTGACCGCGTTCTCGACGGCTTCGCTGCCGGTGTTGAACAGGGCGGTGCGCTTTTCGTGGTCACCGGGCGTGAGCCGGTTCAACGCCTCCGCCACCTCGATGTACGGCTCGTACGGGGTGGCCAGGAAACACGTGTGGGTGTACTGCGCGAGCTGCGCGGCCGCCTTGGAGACCACGGCCGGGGCGGCGTTGCCGACGGTCGTGACCGCGATCCCGCTGCCGAGGTCGATGAACGAGTTGTCGTCCACGTCGACCACGACACCGCCGCCGGCCGCGGCCACGTACACCCCGGCCGCGCTGGCCAGCCCGGCCGGCAGTGCCGCCGCGCGGCGTTCGGCCAGTTCGAGCGAGCGGGGGCCCGGTATGTCGGTGCGGACCCGGCGCACTTGCTGCAGTGCGGGCCCGCCCACGAGAGACGCAGTCATGCGTCCAGGCTAGGCCCGCCGCCCCGATCAGCCGATGGCCGATCTGTACATCTCAGGGATGACTGCTGTCCAACTCGGCCACGACAGGCCGAATGCCGCCCTTGGGCCATACGGTCGAGCCCGGCTTGCGGCCCTCGCGACGGATGCCCCACAACGTGCCTTTCGTGACGGCCTCCTTGATCGCGCCGGCGATACGGCCGCCGATGCGGCCACCGATGTAGACGTTGACCGGGGTGTCGTCCTTGCGGGTGAACTGGAACCGGGCGGCTCGCCGGCCCAGGCCGACGTTGGTCACCGTGTACGCCAGGTCGAGCACGGCCGGTTGAGCACCGGCGATGCGGCTGAGCACGGTGTCGGCCGCGGTGGCGGCTGTGGGTCCGGCGGTGTAGCAACTCATCCGGAGCGGTTGTCCGGACGGGGCGGCCGCGTCACCCGCCGCCACGATGCGGTCGTCGTCGACGCTCGTCAGTGTCTCGTCGGTCAGCAGCCTGCCCAGCGGGTCGGTGCGCAGGCCGCTGCGCCCGGCGAGGTCGGGTACGCCGAATCCCGCCGTCCACACCGTGACGGCGCTGGGCAGGTCGGTGCCGTCGGCCAGCGCCACACTGTCGGCGCGTACCTCGGCCACCACGCCGGTCTCGACAACTCCGACACCGTGCTTGGTCAGCCAGTCGGCCACCGAGCGCCGGGCAGGGTCGGAGAACGACGGAGCAAGCCTGCCGCCGCAGGCCAGGATGACCTTGTGGCCCTGTTCGGCGAGTTCGGCGGCTGTCTCGATGCCGGTGAGCCCGCCTCCGACCACGGTGATCCAGGCGTCCGGGCTCAAGTCCGCGATGGCGCCGCGCAGCCGAGCGGCGTGCTCCAATTCCGCTATGGGGTAGGCGAATTCGGCAGCACCGGGCACCGTTGCCGGAGCGGCACCCGTGCTGCCGACGGCGTAGATCAGATAGTCGTAGGTGAGCGCGCGGCCCGACGCCAATTGCACTGTCCGCGCGGCGGTGTCGATACGGTCGGCGTTGTCCACGACCAGGTTTACGCGGCGGCCGAGAAGCGAACCGTAGTCGGCCGTGGCCTCGCCGGTGCCAGCCGCGAATTGGTGCAATCGCAGGCGCTGGACGAAACGCGGGCGCGGATTGACGAGCGTGATGTCGATTTCGCTGTTCTGCTGTAGACGGTTGGCCGCCAGTGTTCCGGCGTAGCC
This sequence comes from Mycobacterium venezuelense, assembly GCF_054919535.1. Taxonomy (NCBI): domain Bacteria; kingdom Bacillati; phylum Actinomycetota; class Actinomycetes; order Mycobacteriales; family Mycobacteriaceae; genus Mycobacterium; species Mycobacterium venezuelense. Next base: position 268,972 of record NZ_JBONDW010000006.1, on the reverse strand, counting down.
ACCGCCGATGACGACGACGTGCGTGCGGGCGTTCATGGTGTCTCCTGTCCTCACGGGTTCGATGATCACAAGATGCCGCTCACTGCCGAGCTGTGACACGGTGTGACGGGAGTCACCCTCGTGTCTGGGTTGAGCGCGCGTACGGGTTACCGTGACTGCATGAGCGGCAAGCGAGTTCCCGGGGGCGTGGTGCACAAACTTCCCGCCGACCTGCGGGAAGCGCTGATCGGCAACGGCACGGCCCTGGCCGCGTGGAAAGACATCACGCCGTTGGCGCGCAATGAGTTCATCTGCTGGGTCGAAGACGCCAAGCAGCAGGCCACGCGCGAGCGCCGGATCCGCCGCACCCAGGAGGAATTGGAGGAGGGCATGCGCCGGCCGTGCTGCTGGCCCGGCTGCAAGCACCGCGAGCGAAACGGCCGTTAGCGCACGTTCGGGGCCGTCCGCCGGAGGATGTTCTCGGGCCACCAGAACCAGCGGCCGGTCAGGGTCGCGATGGCGGGGATGACGTAGGAGCGCACGATGAGAGTGTCGAGGAAGAGGCCGATCCCGACGACGGTGCCGATCTGGGCGATATTGTGCGCCGAACTCGCCAGCATCCCGAACATCGTGAGCCCGAAGACAAGTCCGGCGGTGGTGACGACACCACCGGTGTTGACCATGGATCGGATGATGCCGGTCTTGATGCCCGCCGGGAGTTCTTCCTTGAAGCGCGCCACCAGCAGCAGGTTGTAATCGGCTCCGACGGCGACCAGGAACGTGAACGCGATCGGCGCGACCGACCAGTGCAGCGGATTGTCGAGCAGGTGCTGCCAGATGAGGATCGACAGCCCGAGCGCGGACAGATAGGCGATCGCGACCGTCGAGATCACGGTGATCGCCGCCACCAGGCTGCGTAACAGAATCAGGATCACGCAGAACACGAACGCGAACGCGGCGACCACGCTGGTGGTGAAGTCCTCCTCGGTGAAGGCCTCGAGATTCAGCAACGTGCCGCCCGGACCGCCGACGCTGACGGTGCTGCCGGCCAGTGATGTGCCCTTCATCGCTTGCAGCGCAGACGGAACGAGCTCGGCGGCCACGTCCATGGCTTCGCGGCTGAAGCCTTCCATCTCGGGTGTGACGATCATGCGGGTGACCTTGCCGTCGGCCGAGAAGAACAGCGGCAAGGCGCGATGGAACAGCGGGCTTTCGAACGCCTGGCTCGGCAGGAAGAAGAACTCGTTCGGGGTGCCGTGGGCGAATGTCTCGCGAATCTCGTTGGTGAACTCGGTGATCTGCGAGATCTGGGGGATGAGCACACCGAGGGCGGCCTGCAGCGGCGAGACGAGCTGAGTCAGCTGATCGACGAACGACGTCAGGCTGCCGATCTGGGCCGACAACTGGGGCAGCGTCGACGATGCCGCGCGAGCGCCGTCGGCCAATCCGGTCACTGGCGCGTTGATGCGGTCGACGTCGTCGAGCAGCGCGAAGCCGGTGAGTACGGATTGGCACGGTGCGAGGGTTTGGCAATTGGGCAGCGATCCGATGAACTGGCGTGCCGGTTCGGCCGTACCGCGGATGTCGGCGAGTTTCGTGGTCACATCGGTCAGCTGCGTCTGCAGCTGTGCGGCACTGTCGTTGACCCGGTCGAACCCCTGATTGGTGTCCGTCAAGGCTTTTCGGGCACCTGAGATCGTGCCGTTGAGCCGGCCAAGCAATGCGCCGAGCGCGTTGAGGTCGTCGAGTCGTTGCGTCAACAGTGCGGTGATCTGGTCGATGCGGTTGCCGATGTACCCGGCCTGGTTGGGCAGGGTCGCCTGTTCCAGCGGGACGCCGAGCGGACGGGTGATCCCCTGGACGTTGTCGATACCGCGGATCTGCAGGATCGCGTTGGTGACTTTGGCCAGTGCGAGCAGATCGGCCGGGTTGCGCATGTCGTGGTCGGCTTCGATCAGAAACAGGCTGGGCGCCATGATGTTCGGCGGGAAGTGGCGGTCTGCCGCGGCGAACCCGAGGTTGGACGGGGTGTCACTGGGCTGAGTGATGCGCTCGTTGTAGCTCACCCGCAGCGTCGGCACGAGCAGCATCAGCACGATGAGAATCGACATCGCGCCCACCAGTACGGGACCCGGCCAGCGGACCACGGTGGTGGCGATACGGCGCCACCGACGCAGCGACGGTTGGGGTTTGGGTTCGAAGAAACCCAGGCGGCTGCCGAGCGCGAGCAGGGCAGGCCCGAGGGTCAGGGCGGCGGCGAGGGTCGCTGCGATGCCGATCGTGCACGGCAGACCAGCCGTGCTGAAGATGGCCAAGCGCGTCACGCACATGCACGCCGTCGCACCGGCGACGGTGATCCCGGAAGCCAGGATGATGTGCTGGGTGCCGCGCATCGCGGTGTAGTAGGCACTGGCCGGGTCTTCGCCGGCGCGACGGGCCTCCTGGTACCGGCCGAGAAGGAAGATGCCGTAATCGGTTCCCGCACCGAGCACGATGACCAGGAGCAGCGCGGACGCGAAGATGGACACGCCGATGATTCCGTGGTCGCCGAGGAACGCGACGAGTGGTCTCGCGACGGCGATGCCCATGCCGACGGTGAGCAGCGGAAGTGCCACGGTGATCGGTGAGCGGTAGACCCAGAACAAGATGATGGCGATCAAGGCGGCGCAGGTCACCATGATGATCAGGATCGAATCGTTGATCTCCACCAGTTCGTCGTTGACGATCGCCGACGGTCCGGTCACGTGCACTCGAATGCCTTGCGGCGCAGGCATGCCGGCGATGGTGTCGCGCACTGCCTGCGTCGACTCCATGGCCAGGGCCGTGCCCATGTTCCCGGCCAGATTCACCAGCGTGTAGGCACTCTTGCCGTCAGCGCTCTGATTTGCCGCCGCGAAGTCCGGTTCCGACCACAGGTCCAGCGCCGACACCACATGTTCGGTGTCGGCGGTGAGGGTGGCCAGAAGCTTGCCGTGGTAGTCGTGTGCCTGCGGGCCGAGCGGCTCGTCACCTTCCAGCAGCACGTAGACGAAGTTGTTCGTGCCCGTTTGCCCAAAGTACTGGCCCATCTTCGAAATCGCCTGCACCGACGGGGCGTCGTCGGGCAGAAAGGACCGGGCATGCTCTTTGATGACGGTTTCCAGTTGGGGCACCGCGAGATTCAGCACGCCCGCCAACGCGATCCAGCCAAGGATGACCGGGATGGCCAACACGTAGAGCGCGTTGGCGAATCTGGGCCGTCGCTCGTCGCCGATCGTCATGACACCAGCACCTGGCAGTTCACCGCTCCCGGCTGGGTTTCCGAGTGGCGCTGATCGCGCACCGCGCCGTCGATCAGGATACGGCAGGTCAGCCCACCGGCCTCCGACTGGGCAACCACGCCACCCGCGACAGTGAGGTTGCGGGTGTGCAACTGCAGTGTCCATGGCAGGGATGCGGTGGCGTTCTGGGCGAACCCTGACTCGTCGAGATAGGACACCGTCGTCGACGCTCCGACTGGTCCCTGTACTTCGTAACTGAGCACTTTCACGCGCGATTCGGCCATCGATGCCGGGCGGTTGGAGTGCCCGATGGCCAGGTCGGGGATGTGGCTCAACCTCAGACTGGCGATGAACATGCCTGTGGCGGTCAGTACGAGGACGACCGTGATGGACACCCATCGTTTTCGCATCGGCAAACCCCCACCCGCCTCGCGTCGGCGCAGCCCGTGGGCTATACCGATCGATCTACATGTGATTACGGCAAACTAGTAGACCGATCGTGATAGTGTCAACGGGCTGTCGGGGGACGGAACGAAGAAGGGCTCCACCGTGGCCGTACGAGATCGCCTCATCGCCAGCGCTATTGGATTGATGCGTCGTCATGGCGTTGCCGGCACCGGAATCTCCGAGCTCATCGATCAAGCCGGCATCGCGCGCCGCTCGTTGTATCTGAACTTTCCCGGCGGCAAATCCGAATTGCTCGCCGAGGCGACCGCGGTGGCCGGCCACACCATCACCCAGGCTGTCACCGCGCTGTCGGGGCACGGGCCGGTGCGCGCCCTCCAGACGTTCATCCAGGGATGGCGTGTCGCGCTCGCCGAGAGTGAATTCACTGCCGGTTGTCCGATTGTCGCTGCGGCCTTGGGGCGTACCGAAGCTCCTGAAGTGGCGGAGGTTTCGGGTCAGGTGTTCACCGAGTGGGAGCGCAAGCTGACCGACGAACTGTGCGCTGCCGACATCGAACCGGCCACGGCCCGGGACATCGCGACGACGACGCTGGCTGCCGTCGAAGGTGCCATCGTGATGGCGATCGCCACCCAGACGGTCGCACCGCTCGATCGCGTCGGGCGAGTGCTGACGGAGCTGATCCGGCAGCACGTCGACAGCTCGTGACCGTTGCCGTGCTCGTGGTGTCTGCGCCGTCCCGCTCCTATGCCGGGACTGGAATCGGCCTTCTCTTGTGACGCACTGTGACGAATGTGCAGGCTTTTGCGCTCTGCGACCGAGATCGCCACAACAGGTTGCACGCTCGCCACAGGAATCGGCTCACCACATACCCATAGGTTGACCTCACGCGGCCCGCAAGCTTGTTTATATTGTGGGTGTGTGCTCATAATGTGAGTGAGCCGTAGATCACACCGCGCTGTGCCAGTGATGTGACCCACCGGCTGGCAAGAGTCGATCTAGGGAGTTCGCCCATGTCACACACCGCAGTGTTGATCAATACCGCGGTCGCGATCCTCGCCGTTGTCGTGATGATCGTGAAGTTCAAGTTCAACCCGGTGGTATCGCTCGTGATCGGGTCCGCCTATCTCGGGTTGGCGGTCGGTCTCGGTGTCGAGAAGACCATCGAGGCGATAACGCTCGGATTCGGCGACATCATGGCCGAGGTCGGGTTGTTGATCGCCTTCGGCGTCCTGATGGGAGCGATCCTGCAACAGACCGGCGCCATCGAGCGCCTCGTCGAGCTGCTGCTGCGCCTGTTCGGCCCGAAGCGTATGCCCTATGCGATGTCGCTGACGATCGCGACCGCCCTGCAGTCGATCTTCCTCGACGTTCTCCTCGTCATCTCGGCGCCGCTGGCACGCAATCTCGCCAAGCGCATCGGCAAGAACGGCACCGCCCGGATGGCGGTGGCGATGGCGATCGGCCTCGAATGCGGCATCGTGCTCACGGTTCCCGGCGTCGGCGCGCTGGCGCTGGCCGGACTGCTCGGTGTCCCGCTCGGCAAGATGCTGCTGTTCGGCGTGTGCCTGGTGATCCCGACGGTCGCGATCTCGGTGGCCATCATGTCGTTCCTGTTCAACCACGGCTGGTGGGACGCCGATCGCGACGAGCAGCCGTTCCTTGGGGAAGAGCCGACCACCGACGAGCCCGGTGACACCGACGCCGACGCCACCGGCGGCGTGGCCGTCAAGACGGCGACGACACCCCGTACGCAAACCCCGCTACTCGTACTGTTCGCGCCGATGCTCGCCGCATTGGTGCTCATCGCGACCGGCGCGATCCTCGACGCGGCCGAAATCCACAATCCCATCGTGAAATTCGTGTCCTCCCCGGTGATCGCGCTGCTGATCGGCCTCGTCGGCACGAGCTTCGTCGGCCGTCACGCGTTGGGAGCCGAGGCGATCCAGAAAGCGATCGCTACAGGCTTCAAGGAGAGTGGCCAGATCCTCATCCTGACCGGCGTCGGCGGTTCGCTCGCAGCCACGATCAAGGCCGCAGGGCTTGGCGACATCCTCGGCGAGTACTTCACCGCGAGCACCGCCGCCCCGCTGTTGGTGGTGTGGGCGATCGCCGCGGCGCTGCACGTCGCGGTCGGCTCGGTCACCATCTCGGCGATCACCTCAGCAGGCATCCTGGCCCCGGTCGCGCCGATCATCGGCCTTGACCCGGTGCTCATCGCGCTCGCCGCCGGCGCGGGTTCGCTGTTCGCGGTTCACGTCACCAGCAACACGTTCTGGCTGCTGCAGTCGCTCATGGGGCAGTCCACCCGTGGCGCGCTCAAGACCGTGACGGTCGGCGTATCGGTGGCCTCGGTCGTCGCGATCCTGCTGATCCTGCCGGCCAGCCTATTGTTCTGACACCTACGGAAAGACCATGACTGACAAAGGTATTCGGGTTATTCGCCCTCTCGCCGGTGTGCGGGTGCTCGAACTGGGCAACTACATCGCCGCACCGACCGCCGGTCGCATGCTCGCCGACTTCGGAGCCGAGGTCATCAAGGTGGAGCGGCCGGTCACCGGCGACGAACTGCGCAACTGGCGGCTCTACGCAGGCACCACATCGATGCTGTACCGCACGATCAACCGCAACAAGAAGTCGATCGTGCTCGACCTGAAGACCGAGCGGGGCCGCGGCGTCGTGCTCGATCTGCTCAAGCACTGCGATGTCCTGCTGGAGAACTTCCGGCCCGGCACGCTCGAGAAGTGGGGGCTGGGGCCACAACAACTCGATGAGGCGAACCCGAATCTGGTGATCACGCGCATCTCGGCGTTCGGCCAGACCGGTCCGCTCGCCCAGCGGCCCGGCTTCGCGGCCGTTGCCGAGGCCTACGGCGGATTGCGCGAACTGGTCGGCGATCCCGACCGCCCACCGGTACGCACCGGGGTGTCCATCGGCGACTCGATCGCCGGCATCTACGCCGCATTCGGCACCGTCATGGCTCTGTTCCAGCGCCAACGCACGACTGTGCCGTTGGAGCAACGCATCGTCGACGTCGCGCTCAACGAGGCGATTCTGTCGGTGATGGAATCGCTGGTTCCCGACTACCTTGCCTACGGCGTCAAGCGCCAACGCGTGGGCGGGCGAATGGAAGGCATCGCGCCGAGCAACGCCTACCCGTGTGCCGATGGCACCAGCATCATCGTCGCGGGCAACGGCGACGCGATCTACCAGCGCTACATGACCACGATCGGCCGCCCGGATCTCGCGGCCGACCCCGACTTGCAGACCAACGCCGGACGCTGGCAGCGCCGCGACGAACTCGATTCCGCGATCGCCGAATGGTCGAGCCGGCTCACGCGCGACGAAGCGCTCAAGCTGCTCGACGAGGCCGGGGTGCCGTCCGGGCCGATCTACACGGCCGCCGACATCTGCGACGACGAACAGTACGAGTCGCGAAACATGATCCAGCACTTCGATGTCGACACCGGCGGCACCGAGCCGCAATCGGTCGGATTTCCCGGCATCGTGCCGGTGATCGGCGGCGCGTCGCTGCCCATCCGCAGCGTCGGACCCGACCTGGGCGAGCACACCCACGAGGTGTTGTCGAACCTGCTTGGTCTCGACGACGAGGAAATCGGAGCTCTCACATGACCATTCCGCAACCCCGCTCCTACACCCCGCAAGCCGAGCTGCGCGATGTGACGTTGCGCGACGGTCTGCAGTTGACGGCCAAGATGCTGCCAACCGATCTCAAAGTCGAAGTCATCCGCGAACTTCTGGCGATCGGCGTGCCCGCACTCGAGATCGGGTCGATGGCCCGGCCCGATCTCGTGCCACCCCTCGCCGACACCCTCGACGTGGTTTCGGCGTTGACGCCTGAGGAACTGGACAAGTGCTGGATCTGGGTGGCCACCCCGAGGCACGTCGAAAAGGCGGCCGGGGCGGGTGCGCGCCACTTCCAGTACTGCTTTTCGGCATCCGACTCCCATAACAAGGCCAACATCGGCCGCGACACCGAGACCAGCGTGGCCGCGATGCCTGATGCCGTACGCATCGCGACCGAAGCGGGGGGCTCGATCCAACTGTGCATCGCGACTGCGTTCACGTGCCCGTTCGAAGGGCTGATCGACCCGCAGCGGGTGTGGGCGATCGCGTCGGACCCGCGCACCGATGGCGCGAGCGACGTCGTGGTGTGCGACACGATCGGCCAGGCCATCCCGACCCAGGTCGGCGATCTGATCCGAGGCCTTCGCACGTCGAATGCCGAGCGCCGCATCGTCTTTCACGGTCACGACACGTGGGGTCTCGGCGTGGCCAACAGCTTGGCGGCCATCGACGCGGGCGCGACCATGGTCGATGGATCCCTCGGCGGCCTTGGCGGTTGCCCCTTCGCGCCGGGTGCCAGCGGCAACACGTCCAGCGAGGACCTGTTGTTCGCCTTAAGGCCGCCGTGGTTGACCCCGAATGCCCTCGCATCGCTCGTGCAGCTGTCGGACAAGGTGCTCGCCGAGATCGGTGAACCGAATCGGTCGAAGGCCGCGCAGGGCGCGCGGTCGAGCGCCACCGCCTTCCCGTGGGTCATCGGTGGTGCGGCCGCGGAGTGCACTGAGTGAGCCGCGCGGCCCGGCAATAGCGGTTGGGTAGATTCTCGGCATGGCCAAGGAAGAGGTGGATTCGTCCGGCAAGCAGCAGACGCTGTTGGTGCTGACGAAGATCACGGAGATCCTCAACGCGTTCACCTTGGCACGGCCTGCGATGACCCTCGGGGAGATTCAACAAGCGACCGGGCTACCGACGTCGACCGTCCAGCGCCTGGTCAGCAACATGGTCGCGCAGGGCATGCTGGACCGTGTCGGCGACCAGATCCGCATCGGAATCCGGATGTCGTACTGGGCGGCCACCGCACGCAAAGACATCGACGTCCTGGCGGTGGTCAACCCGGTGCTGAAGGAAGTCCGCGACAAGACCGGCGAGACCGCATGCTTTTTCACGGTCGAGCAGAATTTCCGGGTGTGCGTCGCCGTCGCGGAAACTCATCACGCGCTGCGCCGGGACATGTACGTCGGCAAGGTGATCCCGTTGCATGTGGGTTCGGCCTCGCGTGTGCTGCTGGCCTGGAATCCCGACCTCGCCAGACGCATCCTGAGCGCACCACTGGAGCCGATGACGGAAGGCACTGTCACGAGTGCCGATGAGCTCGCCGGCCTCGTCGCGGCCGCCCGAGCCGACGGCTACGCGATCACCGCCGGGGAGCGCGAGGACTCCGCGTCGGGACTGTCCGCGCCCGTATTCGACTCTGCGGGTGACATTCTCGGCGCGTTGACGCTGAGCGGTCCCACGGTCCGCATGCCGCGCGAGCAATGCGAGGCGTGGGTCGACTTGGTGGTCGGCTATGCCGAGCAGATCACCCGAACCCTCGGTGGCCGCCCACCGCAGTGACCGCCGTAGCCGGTGGTACGCCAAGCGGCCCCGGATGTTCTCCGCGGCCGCTTGGTGTCTTGATGTCTGGGCGAACGTGTTACTCCACTACGAAGACGGGAATGAGGCGATCGGTCTTCGTCTGGTATTCGGCGTAGGGCGGGTAGGCCTCGACGGCCAGCTTCCACCAGTGTTCGCGCTCTTCACCCTCGAGCTCGCGGGCGGTCAGGTCCTTGGCCACCTTGTCGCCGTCCTGCACCGTCACGGTGGGGTTGGCCTTGACGTTGAAGTACCACGACGGGTGCTGGGGATCGCCACCCTTCGACGCGACCATTGCGTAGCGGCCGTTCTCCTCGACGCGCATCAACGGTACGTAGCGCTTCTTACCGGATTTCGCGCCCGTGGTGGTGAACAGGACAATGGGCCGGTCCAGAACCTCGACCCCGTCGGTGGTGCCCTGCTCCAAAATGCGTTCGGTCTGCTCGCGAACCCAATCGGTGGGGCTCAACTCGGCGTGTTCAGTCACCCACCGCGCAACACGCGCGCCCCCGCCCATATTCCCCCTGCACCGCGACCGTGCGCGTCTGCTGCCCGCCACGCCGTGAATCTTCAGCAGTTTGCGCACGCTCGTGGCCCGCGGCGCGCATGTCGATGGCCAGCAGGACCAGCGCGAACCCCGCCAACACCGCGCCGATCCACGGCACCGCCGGGTATCCGAGACCCGCGGTGAGCGCGGTCCCGGCCAGCCACGGGCCGATGCTGATGCCGACGTTGAACGATGCCACGTTGCCGGCCGCGGTCAGCGTCGGCGCTGCCGGGGCAAGCGCGAACACGCGAGAGTTGAGGGCGGGGTTGGTCCCGAATCCCGCGAAACCGAGCAGGCACGTGAGCGCGCCGACGGCGGCGACATCGCGGGTGGTCAGCGCGATCGCCATAAGGATCACCAGCAGGGTCGTGAAACCGACCGCGAGGGTCACGCGCGGCCAGCGGTCGGCCGCCTGCCCGCCCACGGCCATGCCGGCAAGTGCCCCCAGGCCGTAGCCGAGCAACACGGCGGGCACCCATCGCGGCGACAGCCCACTCGTTGTGACGAGCATGGCGGCCAGATACGTGAATGTGCCGAGCAGCGCGGCGGTCGAGACCGCCGTCATGGCGTAGGACAGCCACAGCCGCGGCACGCCGAGCCCGCGAAGCTCATCGCCGATACGTGGTGCGGTGTCGGCCCGGGTGTCGGGAACGGCGGCCAGCACGGCGCCCGCGGCGACACACGACAGTGCGGCCACCGCCCAGAATGCGCCGCGCCAACCGAGGTGCTGGCCGATCCACGTGCCTGCGGGCAGGCCGATCACCGTTGCGACGGTGAGCCCTCCCGCGACGATGCTCATGGCGCGGCCGCGTCGCGCTGCACCGACCAGTGCCATCGCGGTGCCGGCCCCGACCGCCCAGAATCCGGCGTAGACGAACGCTGCGACAAATCGGGCCGTCATCAGCACCGCGTACGAACTCGTCAAGGCGCTTGCGATGTGCACGACGACGAAGATCGCGAGGAACGCGACCATGGCGCGGCGGCGGGACCATCGCAGGGTGACGATCGCGAGAATCGGTGCACCGACGAGCATTCCGAGCGCGAACACCGACACCAGAAGACCGGCCTGTGGGATCGTCACGCCGAGGTCGGCTGCCGTCTCGGGCAGCAGGCCGGCGAGCATGAGTTCGCTTGTCCCCTGGGCGAATATGGCCAGACCGATGACCCAGATCGCGATCGGCATCAGAGCATCGACCCGCCGCTCGCATCGATCCATTGGCCGGTGACCCACCGCGCGTCGTCGGATGCGAGGAACGCGACGATGTCGGCGATGTCGCCGGCCTGAGCGACCCGGTTGAACGGAGACTGCGCCGCGACCGCCGCTCTGCCCTCCGGAGTGGCCAGCCGGGCCGCGTTCATGTCGGTATCGGTACTTCCCGGGCCGACGGCATTGACGGTGATGTTGCGCGCGGCAAGCTGTTTGGCCAACGTCGCGGTGAACGAGTCGATCGCTGCCTTCGACATCGCGTACGTCATCAATTCGGGTACGCGGGAACCGTGCGTGAAGCGCGTCGAGATGTTGACGATCCGGCCGTTGTCCCGCAGCCGGGGCAGCGCGTGCTGGGTCACAAAGAACGGCGCCCGGGTGTTGACGGCGAAGATCTCGTCATAGGTCGATTCGGCCACATCGGTGAACGGGACACGGCCGCCGAGGATTCCGGCGTTGTTGACCAGGATGTCCACACCGTCGGCGTGTGCGTCGAACGCGGCCCACACGGCGGCGGCGTCGCCGGGGACACCGAGTTTCGCTTGCACTGCGAACGCGTCACCGCCGGCATCGACGATGTCTTGCAGGGTTTGCTTCGCGGCGTCGGCGCCCGTGCCGTAGTGCACGCCGACCCGAGCACCGTCACGGGCCAGGCGTAACGCGATCGCACGGCCGATACCGCGGCTGGCACCGGTCACCAGGGCAGTTCTGCCAGTCAGAGCGGACACGGCAAATCCTTTCTTTAGCGGCTGATACAGAAATAGACGCTAGCACATTATCTAGCGCCCGCTATAGAATGGTGTGCATGGCACCGGTGCGCGGGCGTCCCCGCTCCTTCGATCGCGATGCCGCCCTCGACAAGGCCATCCGGCTGTTCTGGGAGCGCGGCTTCGAGGCGACGTCGACGCGCGACCTCAGCAGCGCGCTCGGCGTCGGAATCCCCAGCATCTACGCCGCTTTCGGTGACAAGCAACAGTTGTTCACCGAAGCGGTGCAGGTCTACGACACGCGTTACGGCGGATTCATCGAAGCCGCGCTGACCGAAGAGCCGACCGCGCGCCGCGCCGTCACACGGATTCTCACTGAGGCCCCCGGGCGCTACACCCGCCGTGGACTGCCCAGTGGGTGCCTGGTTGTCAGCGGCGACGACGGCACCGCCGACGAGGCGGTGAAAGGATGCCTGCTCCGGATCCGCCGCCACAAGACGGACATGCTCGCGGACAAGATCCGGACCGATGTCGCCGCCGGCGACCTACCGGACGACACCGATTCCCTCGCGCTCGCGCAGTACGTGATGACCACGCTCAGCGGCATCGCGCAGGCCGCGTCGGACGGGACCTCGCGGGCCATGCTCGACCGCGTCGCAGCGATCGCGCTGCGCGCCTTCCCGTAACCCCTGCACCGCGAGCGACCGTGTCTGCCCTTAGACACGCCGCGAAATAGCGGTATTTTGCGGTCGCTCGCGAGAATGTCAGCTCCGGTTGTAGATGCCGAGCGCGATCGTCAGCGCGGTTTCGTTGCACTGTTCGTCGGTCAACGGCAGATCGCCCATCATCGCCACGCTCCACGACATCGTCAGCAGTGCCTGGCGCGCATGGAACACGGCGAGGGGATCGTGGTCGGGTGCGGTCATCGCGTCCGCGACCGCCCGGAACTGATAGCGCAAGTCGGTACCGATGCCGAGTCGATTGAACGCGGCGTAGTTCTCGTTCATGAATCGAGTCATGGCCCGGCCGGTGCCGTGCAGCACTGCGCCGTAGCGGCGAAGGATCTCGCGGCCGGTGCGCTTGCCGGGTGGTTGGCCGGCAGCCCAGGACAAGATGTCGTCCACGCCGGTGCGCAGATCGTCCGACAGGCTCACCACGATGTCTTCCTTCGCGGAAAAGTGGTAATAGATGGCCGCTTTGGTGATGCCGAGTTGTTCGGCGATCTGCCGGATGGAGGTCTGGTCATAGCCATGGGTCGAGAACAGATCCAGCGCGACGGAACGGATCTTGTCCCGTGTGTCGGTGCGGCGACCCACCACGGCCGAACTCCAATCAATACTTGACGACCGGTCAGCGATGAGCCTAGCGTTGCGGCCAGGCGATCAATACTTACCGGCCGTCAAGTAATGACATGGACCAGGGGGACCCATGGCAACGCCAATACCTGAAATCTTGAGCGGTGCGCCGTTGACGGCTGTCGGCGTCGCGGTCATCAGGGCCAGAGAATCCGAGCGTGACGACCGGCTGTACGACGATCCCTATGCGCGCCGGTTCGTCGAGGCGGCCGAACAGGCGTATCTGAGTCCGACGGCACCGGACGGGGCTGCCGAGACGTGGGCATCGGTACTGCGACTGGCCGATGTCATGTACGAAACCCGCACTCTGGGGGTGCGGATGGCCGACGATGCGCTGCTGCAGGCCGCGGCCGAGGGGCGCACCCAGATCGTGGTGCTGGGAGCGGGCCTGGACACCCACGCATTCCGGCTGGCCTGGCCGAAGCCCGTGCGTCTCTTCGAAATCGACATGCCACAACTGTTCGCGTTCAAGGAGCCGGTGCTGGCTGGGGTCGAACCGGTCTGCGACAGACACGTCATACCCGCTGACCTGTGTGGGAGCGAGTGGCCGAAAGCGCTCCTGGACGGTGGCTTTCAACCGGACCGTCCCGCGCACTGGGTCGATCATGCGTTGATGACCCTGTCGATCGAGGCGGCCCGCGCCGGTGTGCGCATCCTGACCGAGCTCTCTGCACCCGGCAGTCAGTATGGGTTCCCGGTGATGTCCGGCGACTCGTTCAAAGACACGTTGCGATCAGTTGATGCCGAAAGGCTGTATCGGAATATTCCGAACAGCGACCGGGGACTCGGTGAGGACGCTCGAGAGTGGCTTGAGAGTATCGGTTGGACAACGTCTTTCGAGACAACGGCCGACTTGACCAAAGCCTACCCGCGTCGATCGGCGGTCGAACCTTCCGGTGGACATATCACCGCAACCCGGTGCGGGTAGCCGTCGACACCTCCACAGGACACCGGATGTCCTGTAGTGGATGTGCCACACTGTCAGGCGTGGCATCGACAACTGCTGAGCAATCGTGAGCGCCCTGCTGCGCGCCGTGCGCCAACAGCGGGGTATGACGCTCGATCAGCTCGCCGAGGCCACCGGCCTGACCAAGAGCTACCTGTCCAAGATCGAACGGCAACGGTCCACACCGTCCATCGCGGTCGCGATGAAGGTTGCGCGCGTCCTCGAGGTTGACGTGGCGCAACTGTTCGCCGAGGATCCGGCCACCGCGACGTTGTCGGTCGACCGTGCCGACGAGCGTCCGGATGTTCGATATCATGCTGTTGCGGCTGCCATGCTCGGAAAGACGATGTCGCCGTTCATCGTTCGTCCCACACAACGATTCGCCGAACATCCACATCCCGCGCATGCCGGACAGGAAATGGTGTTCGTGCACCGGGGGGCAGTCGAATTGCGCTACGAGGACCAGTTGGTGACGCTGGAAGCCGGCGACAGCGCCTACTTCGACGCGTCTCGGCCACACCAATTGCGTCAACGGGGGAGCGCGCCGAGTGAGGTGCTGGTGGTCACGCACACGGAGTACCCCAGAAACCGCTGATTCGGTCGGCGATCGAGGCCGACATGCGGGGTGCGGATCCTGCAGGCAAACCGGACGGCGTGGACCGATGTCACGGTAAAAGTCGATGAAATGACACTTGGTGTCCTGAAGGGCCTCAGCGCCACTTGACGGGGTGGCGCGCCTTTGTGCCGGGAAACAAGCTTGACGGTAGGACACAAAGTGTCCTACCGTCTGCTATGTGTCACCTATCGCGTACCAACGGAAAGGGGTTCTCTGATGACGAGCACACTTGGTGATTCGAAGCAGGTCTTGATGCAGCGCGCCCTCGACGGACTGTCGAATCATGTCGAGGACTCTGCGCTGACCACCCGGCAGAAGCTCGCGCTGACGTGCCGGGCGTTGTTCGACGCCGGCCATGATTCAGGTCTGGCGGGCCAGATCACGGCACGGGCCGAGCAGCCGGGAACCTATTACACGCAGCGCCTCGGTTTGGGATTCGACGAGATCACCGATGAGAACCTGCTGCTCGTCGACGAGGATCTGAATGTCCTCCATGGCAGCGGAATGGCCAACCCTGCCAACCGCTTCCATTCCTGGATCTATCGTGCCCGGCCGGACGTGCAGTGCATCGTGCACACGCATCCGTTCCACGTGGCGGCGCTGTCGATGCTGGAGGTTCCGCTGAAGGTTTCGCAGATGGACATCGCCCCGCTCTACGGCGACTGCGCATTCCTCGCCGACTGGCCCGGGGTGCCGGTCGGCAACGAGGAAGGCGAGATCATCAGCGCCGCACTTGGCGACAAGAAGGCCATCCTGCTGGCCCACCACGGGCATGTGGTCGCAGGCGCGAGCGTCGAGGAGGCGTGCTCGCTGGCGATGTTGATCGAACGCGGCGCCAAACTGCAGCTCGCCGCGATGGCCGCCGGCACGATCGCCGACCTTCCGCCCCGGCTGGCCCGCGAAGCCCACGACTGGACGCTTCGCCCCAAACGCAGCCAGGCCAACTTCGCCTATTACGCGCGGCGCGCACTCGTCCGCCATCCCGACGCAATCACGAGCTAACCCAACCTGAAAGAGAGAAGAATGTCCGACAATACCGAAATCCACGGCATCCTCGCCTATCCCGTCACGCCCTTCACCGCGGACAACGACGTCGACACCGGCAAACTGGCCGCGCTCGTCGAACGTTTGGTGGCCGGTGGCGCACACGGCATCGTTCCGCTCGGCAGCACCGGTGAATCCGCTTATCTCACCGAGGCGGAGTTCGATGCCGTCGTCGACACCACGATCGGCGTGGTCGGCCGTCGCGTGCCGGTCATCATCGGCGCTTCCGACCTGACCACCGCCAACACCATTCGTCGCGCGCGGTATGCCGAGCGTGCCGGTGCCGACGCGGTGATGGTGGTGCCCATTTCCTACTGGAAACTGTCGGAACGCGAACTGCGACAGCACTATGCCGCTATCGGCGCCGCTATCGGCATTCCCATCATGGTGTACAACAACCCGGCGACCAGCGGCATCGACATGAGTCCGGAGCTGCTTGTGGGCATGTTCGACGACATCGACAACGTGACGATGGTCAAGGAGTCCACCGGAGATCTTTCGCGCATGCAACGGATCGCCGAGCTCAGCGACGGGCAGCTGCCGTTCTACAACGGCAACAATCCGTTGGCGCTCAAGGCGTTCAACGCGGGTGCCAAGGGTTGGTGCACCGCGGCGCCAAACTTGCGCCCACAGCCGTGCCTCGACCTCTACGACGCGGTCCGCGGCGGGGACGGCTCACGTGCTGAAGCGTTGTACGAGGAGCTGCGGCCGTTGCTGGAGTTCATCCTGGCGGGCGGGCTGCCGACCACGGTCAAAGCCGGGCTCGAGCTGCTCGGCCAAGGTGTTGGCGATCCGCGCCTGCCGCTGCTCCCGCTCGACGACGCCCGCCGTGCGCAACTGAGCCGTCTGCTGACCACCGCGTAACCCGGACGGTTGGCCGGAGGAGAATTCGATTCATGAGTCACCCGACCGCCTACCCGCAGGCTCGCACCGTCGCCGACCTCGCGAACAACCTCCGCGAGGTCGGTGCGCGGATGGAGGAGGCGCTGCAGCGGGCCGGTCGCGAGCCCGGTGAAGTGCGGCTGCTGCCGGTGAGTAAGACGGTCGACGAGGATCGCCTGCGGCTCGCGGCCGCCGCCGGGTGCACGATGTTCGGGGAGAACAAGGTGCAGGAGGCCAAGCGCAAGTGGCGCAACCTGTCCGACCTCGACGTGCAGTGGTCGGTGATCGGCCACCTCCAGACCAACAAGGCCAAAGACGTCGCGGAGTTCGCCGCGGAGTTTCAGGCGCTCGACAACCCGCGGGCCGCGGAAGCCCTCGACCGGCGCCTGCAAACGCTCGGTCGCTCTCTCGACGTCTTTGTCCAGGTCAACACTTCCGGCGAGGACTCGAAGTACGGCTTGGCGCCCGACGACGTGATCGCGTTCCTGCGGACTCTGCCGAACTACAGCGCGCTTCGGGTCCGCGGGCTCATGACCATCGCCGTCTTGAGCTCCGACGTCGAGCGCGTCCGGCCCTGTTTCGCGCTGTTGCGCGGGCTGCGTGATCACGCACGCGAACTCGACCTCGTCGGTCCGGGCGAATTGTCGATGGGTATGTCCGGTGACTACGAGGTCGCGATCGAGGAGGGGGCGACGTGCGTGCGGGTCGGGCAGGCGATCTTCGGCGCCCGCGCCACTCCGGACAGCCGCTACTGGCCCGCGAGCCAGTAGCGGCGCTCACCGCAGCTTGAGCACCACCTTGCCCTTGGCAGTCCGATTCTCCAGGGACGCAATGGCTTCGGCGGCCCGCTCGAGTGGATACACGTCGGGTTGCGGTGCCGCGACGGCTCCGGAGGCCAACAGCGGTTCGAGCTCGGCCCACTGCTCGGCCAGGTAGCCGGGATGCGAGAAGCTCCACGCTCCCCAACCGGCACCGACGACGTCGACGTTGTTGAGCAGCAGGCGATTGACCTTGACGGTGGGGATCTCACCACCGGTGAAGCCGACCACGAGGAGCCGACCGCCGACCGCGAGCGAGCGCAAGGAATCGGTGAACCGGTCACCGCCAACGGGGTCCAGGACGATGTCGACGCCCCGCCCACCGGTGAGTTCTTTGACCGCATCGCGAAAGCCGTCGGCCAGAACCACGTCGGAAGCTCCGGCGCTCCTGGCGATTTCGGCCTTCTCCTCGGTGGACACCACCGCGATGGTGCGCGACGCGCCCAGGGCGGGCGCCAGTCGCAGCGCCGACGTCCCGATGCCACCGGCCGCGCCGTGCACCAGAACGGTCTCACCCTGGGCGAGTCTGCCGCGGGTACGCAGGGCGAATTGCACCGTCAGGTCGTTGAACAGGATGCCGGCGCCTGCCTCGAACGACACGGCATCGGGCAGCTTGAACACCCGATCGGCAGATAGCGCAACCACTTCGGCCATCCCGCCCGACAGCATCGTCAGCCCGAGCACCCGGTCCCCGGCCGTCACGTGCGCATCGGCCGGGGCGCTGCGCACCACACCGGCGATCTCGGCACCCGGACTGAACGGCAACTCCGGCTTGTACTGGTAGAGCCCGCGGGTCAGCAGCGCGTCGGGAAACGCCACCCCGGCGGCGTGGACGTCGATGACGACGGCGTCGTCGCCTGCCGGTTCCGCCACGTCGGCGACCTCAACCGCATCGGGACCGTCGAGCCGGGTGATCACTGCTGCACGCATGAGGGCCTTCCTGTTGTCGTCGTGCCACATTCTGCCCGGAACCGATTGTGACAGGTGTCAAGTTTGTCGCTTAACATCACCGGATGCTCACTGCCCGCGCCGCCGTCCTGCTCGAAGCCGGAGCCGACCCGCAACTGGCTGACGTGCAGATTCGCCCGCCGGTCGACGACGAAGTGCTGGTCAAGATCGATGCTGTGGGCATCTGCCACACCGATGTCAGCGTGGCTTCCCGCTTCCGCAAGTTGCCGATGGTGTTCGGCCACGAGGGAGCGGGAACCGTCGTCGAGGTCGGGCCGAACTCGCAGCGGCGGGTTGGCGAGCATGTCGTGCTGACCTTCGCGAGCTGCGGCACCTGCGCGAACTGCGTCGCCGACCGCCCGGCCTACTGTGACCATTCCAGCGATCTCAACTTGCGTGGCAGCCGCCGCGACGAGTCCAGTGCCCTGCGCCTGGACGGCGCCCCGATCAGCGGCGGCTTCTTCGGCCAGTCCAGTTTCGCCACGTACGCGATCGCCGGAAGCCGCAACGCCGTCGCCGTACCCGAATCGATCGATCCCGCATTGGCCGCCCCGCTCGGCTGCAGCGTGCAGACCGGTGTCGGCGCCGTGCTCAACGTGCTCGCGTCGCGGCCCGACGACGCGGTCGTCGTGTTCGGCGCCGGGGCGGTCGGCTTGTCGGCCGTCATGGGCGCCAGAATCGCGGGCTGCCGGACCATCGTCGCGGTCGACCCCATCGAGCAACGGCGCACGCTCGCAACCGAATTGGGCGCCACCGCCACCGTCGATCCCACGGCCACCGATAGCGCTGCGGCGGTGCTGGAGTTGACCGGGGGAGTTGCCGGCGCGGTCGACACCACGGCGCGGCCCGATGTCATCGCATCGGCTGTCGCGGTGTTGCGTTCCCGCGGGACGTTGGCACTGCTCGGTCTCGGCGCCATGACTGCCGAGCTTCCGGTCGCCCTCATGATGGGCAGGGGCTTGACGGTGCGCGGCGTGGTGGAGGGTGACAGCGAGCCCCACACCTTCATCCCCCGGCTCGTCGATCTCTACCGAACTGGCGAACTGCCGCTCCACAAACTGGTCACGACATACGCCTTCGGCGACTTCGACCGGGCATGGGCCGCCGCCAAGGCCGGTGAGGTGGTCAAACCGGTGTTAGTTACCGAGCGGTAGGATCGCGCAATCAGGCAACGAAGCCGATGAACGGAGCATCCATGACTCTTCCCCAGCTACCTTCCGGCCGCACCGTCGAGGTGCGCGCCGTCGACGGGGTCAAGCTGCACGCGCAGGTCTTCGGCCCCGAGGACGGCTATCCGATTGTGCTGGCACACGGCATCACGTGCGCCATCGAAGTCTGGGCCCACCAGATTGCCCACCTGGCCGGCGAATACCGGGTCATCGCCTACGACCATCGGGGGCACGGCCGCAGCGAGACGCCCCGCGGCCGCAACCGCTACAGCCTCAACCACCTCGCCGCCGACCTCGACGCCGTGCTCGACGCCACGCTCAAGCCCGGCGAACACGCCGTCATCGCGGGTCACTCGATGGGCGGGATCGCGATCACGTCGTGGTCGCAGCGCTACCCGAACCGGGTTCGGTCGTGCGCGGATGCCGTCGCCCTGATCAACACCAGCACCGGCGACCTCCTGCGCGACGTGCAGCTGGCCCAGGTGCCCGCGCGCCTGACGGCCACCCGGATCCGCACTGCCGGGACGGTGCTGCGGACGTTCGGCAGCACCCGCGTGCCGAAGATGGCCGAGGGTCCCAACAAACGGTTCGTCGCGCAGCTCGCGGTCGGGCGGGACGCCGAGCCCTGGGTCGCCGACTTCGTCTATCAACTGTTCGCCTCGACCCCACCGGCCGGGCGCGGTGCGTGGACGCGCGTACTCGTGGACAACCTCGGCCCCAGGCACATCTCCCTTCGCAACCTCACGGTGCCGACGCTCGTGATCGGCAGCGCGAAGGACCGCCTGCTGCCGATCAACGCGTCACGGCGCATCGCCGCCGACGCCCCGAATCTGGCCGGCTTCGTCGAGTTGGGCGGCGGGCACTGCGCGATCCTCGAACGCCCCGCCGACGTCAACGCCCAGTTGCGGTCACTGGCCCGGTCGGTGACGACCGGGCAGCCGATCAGCTAGCCGGGCGTTCGGCCACTCCGCTCGGCGGATTCGGTCAAGCCCAGTAAATGCGGTGCGCACCGACTTAGGCTTTCGAGGTGCGCTTGTCGTGGCCGTTGACCGGCCGCACCGAGGAGATGCGTGCCATCGAGGCCGCCATCCTGTCTCCGGATGTGTGCGGAATCGTGGTCTCGGGCGCGGCAGGGGTCGGCAAGAGCCGGATCGCTCGCGAGGCGCTGTCCGCGGCTGCGTCGCACGGATGTGAAGGTCGCTGGACGGTCGGCACGTCGGCGGCCCGCATGCTGCCGTTGGGTGCCTTCGCTGCATGGGCCCAATCCGGCGTCAGCGACACTGTCCAACTGGTGCGGGGCGTGCTCGAATCACTGACATCCGCGCCCCCAGGCATCGCGGTGGTCGTCGGAGTCGACGACGTCCATCTGCTCGATGCGCTGTCGACGTTCGTCGTCGAGCAGATCGTGCAACGGGCCGCTGCGAAAGTGGTGCTCACCATGCGTGACGGCGAGCCGGTACCTGCTGCCGTGCGAGAGATCTGGCGCGACGATCGATTCGACCGGCTCGATCTGCAGCCCTTGTCACCCGAGGAGACCTCGGCCCTGTTGGCGGCGACGCTCGGCGGAGCGGTCGACCATGAGGCCGCGGTTCGACTATGGACGATGACCCGCGGCAACGTTCTGTACCTGCGCAACATCGTCGAGCGCGAGGTCGCCGACGGCCGACTCGAGATACGGCACGGCTCATGGCGGTGGACAGGGGAACCGGTTGTGGCGCCGGGCCTGGCGGAGCTGATCGAGTCGCGGATCGGTGACCTGCCCGCACCGGTCGCCGATGTGATCGACGCGGTGGCGGTGGGCGAACCGATCGAGTTGACGGCTCTGATCCGGATCGCCGGACGATCGGCGGTCGAAGAAGCGGATTCGCGGGGTCTCATCGCGGTGGAATCTGCCGACCACGCGGTCGAGGTGCGCGTTGCGCATCCGCTCTACGGTGAGGTCCGCCGACGGCGCGCGGCTCTGACACGATTACGCCGGTTGCGCGGACTGGTCGCCGGCGAACTGGCTGTGTCCGACGATCCCGACGACATCCGGCTTCTCGTTCGTCGGGCCACACTGAGTCTGGACTCCGACCTCGCGCCGGATCCAGATGTCTTCGTCAAAGCGGCCCACGGTGCGGTTGGCTTGGCGGATCTGTCGCTTGCCGAACGGCTCGCCGACGCCGCCGTTCGCGCCGGAGCCGGTCCGGAGGCGAGTTTCATTCGGGCGCATGCACTGTCATGGCTGAGCCGCGGCGACGAGGCGGACTCGGTGCTGGCCGGGATGCCCGCTGCAGAGTTGACGGCAGGCGACCGTGCCAGATCCCTGTTCCTCCGCGCCAGCAACATGCTCTGGGTGCTCGCCGATCCCGACCGTGCAGCGGCGATCATCGACGGGGCGGCGGACCAGACGTCGCCGGAGGCGCGCTGCTATCTCGACGCCTTCCGCACGGTGTACCGGTTCGCCATGGACGATCCACGTCTGGCGATACTGGCGTCGGAGAATCTCCGCCTGAACGATCTGCCGGGCGTCGTTGCCGCTGAGGTGGCGTGGGCCCTCGCCTCCATATCCGCCGACGCCGGGCGTACGACCGAAGCGGTGGGCGTCGCCGATGCCGGTTATGCCCTCGCCGCACGCTCATTCGACGCTCCGCAGATGAGGTTCAACATCGCGGACGCCCATGTCAGTGCACTGCTGCTGTCGGGAAGGATCCCCGACGCCGCCGACGTGGCCGAGCAGGTACGTCGGGAGGCGGCCGATCTCCCTGGCACCGCACACTTGCTCGGTCCCGCTGTGGCGGGGCGTGTCGCGCTAGGTGCAGGCCGACTGGATGCCGCGTGCGTATCGCTGGAACATTCGGCAAGTGCTTTGGCTGACAACGGTTATGCCATCGGCTGGGGTTACCGCTATCACGTCGCTCGAGCGATCGCCCTGGCCATGAGGGGTTTCACCGAAGAGGCGGCGACCGCGCTCGCCGAGCTCGACACGGTGGTACGGCCTTTCCGATCGCTGGACTACGAGCGAAGTCTGGCACGCGCGTGGGTGTCGGCCGGTCAGGGGGCCATCAGTGAAGCCGTCTCCGGTTTACTGACGGCAGCCGAAAAGGCAAGGGCGAAAGATCAATTCGCAGCGGAGGTGTTTTGTCTGCAGACGGCGGCCCAGTTCGGTGACCGCACGGTAGCGCCACGGCTGCGCGAGCTCGAGGCGATCGTCGAAGGTCCGCGTGTCGGTCTCGCGGCCCGGCTGGCTGAGGCGCTGCGTGATGGCGATGCGTCTGAATTGGCCGCTCTTTCCGAGGATTTCGAGCGTATCGGCGACGTCGTCGCGGCCGTAGATGCCGCCGCGCACGCCGCCATCGGATTCCGCCGCCGTGGTCTGCGCGGGTCGGAACTGCGTTGCTCGACACGAGCAAACGCTCTCGCTGAGCAATGCGGTGACGCCCGAACGCCTGCACTTCGTAGAACGTGTGAGAAGTTGCCACTGACCGATCGCGAACGTGAAATCGTCGGGTTGATCGCCGCGGGACTGTCGAGCCGTGCGGTCGCCGAGCGTCTGACGCTGTCGGTGCGCACCGTGGAAAGCCATCTCTACCGCGCCATGGCCAAGACCGGAACCACCAAGCGTGACGAGATCGCGCGGCTGCTGCCCCGCCAGGAGCCGCGCACCTGAGCGGTGCGGGCTCAGTAGCTACTCACGGGAGTTCGGCGGGATTGCAGTAGCCCTCTACTGATTTCGTGCGAGCGAATACGGGCGACGATTCCCATGACGGCTCAGCCGGTGGCAAAAGTGCCGGTGGCAGCCGCGAGACCGCGAGAAAGGAACGGCCATGAAACATCTCCTGCTAACCGCTCTCGCAGCGGGCGCGCTTGGCGCATCACTCGGACTGGGCGCACCCGCCGGTGCCGCTCCCACCGGCCCGTCGTCGGCCGAAGATGCCATCGGCCAATTACGTGCGCAAGGTTTCGACGTCGTGGTGAACCGGATCGGCAGCGGCACATCCGACCGGTGCGTCATCACTGCGGTCCGTCCC
Organism: Mycobacterium venezuelense; assembly: GCF_054919535.1. NCBI lineage: Bacteria > Bacillati > Actinomycetota > Actinomycetes > Mycobacteriales > Mycobacteriaceae > Mycobacterium > Mycobacterium venezuelense. The sequence goes on along the minus strand of NZ_JBONDW010000006.1, from coordinate 245,640 downwards.
GGACATACGTTCTCGCGCACGGACTCCGGTGTACCCGGGGCGGGCGACGACCTCGTCACCACGGTGATCGGCAGGACCCTCTACGTCGACCTCACTTGTTGAGATATTCGCTACCGCAAGGATCGACGGCGTCGATCGGTTCAATGCCAGCTTCGGTTGCACCGTCCGCGGTTACGATCGCGTCGTTAGAGACGGGTGATCGGTATGGGTACTCCTCTCAGGCCGGATGTGCGGGCATCCGTGGAGTGGTTGCGCCGCTTCGCCCGGACGACTCCCGGCATCGTCGGCATGGTCGCGATAGCCGTCGCGACGTTGTGCGTCATCGCCGGTGTGGTGTCCGCGGCGCAACTCGGCGGTCGGCTCGCCGAGCGCGACGCGATACTCACCCACTCCGAACCGTTCGCGTACGCCGCGCAGAATCTCTACGCCGCGCTGTCTGCCGCCGATGCGGCCGCTGCGTCAGAGTTCTTGTCGAGCAACGAGACAGGTCCCATGCGAGAGCGTTATCAGCAGGCACTGGCCGACGCGTCGGCGGCTCTCGCGGATGCCACCGCGGGATCGGCCGACATCGAGACCCGCACCGCGGTCGCCGAAATCGCGGTCCAACTGGCCGCGTACGCGGGATTGGTCGAATCTGCCCGGGCGAACAATCTTCAGGGGTTCCCGATCGGTTCCGCGTACCTGCGGGAGGCTTCGTCGTTGATGCAGTCGGCGCTGCTGCCCGGCGCGGAGAGGATCCACACCCGCAATCTCGCCGAGGTTGACGCAAACCAGCGTGTCGTCGGCTCCACGCCCACGGCGGGTCTCGTACTCCTCGGGCTCGCTGTAGTCTCGATCGTCCTCGGCTCGGTGGTTGTTGCGGCCCGCACCAACCGTCAGTTCAACGTCGGTCTCGTCGTCGCGGCGGTCACGGTGTTGGCGGTCGTGGCGTGGGTCGTCGTGGCCACTCGGCTGGCCGCGGGTGACATCGAGAAGAGTCGTACCGAGGGCACCGAGATGTTCGGGCAGCTCGCCAAGGCACGCATACTCGCCCAGCAAGCCAGAACCGACGAGACGTTGCAGCTGATCGCGCACGGTGACATCACCGCAGGAGAGGAATCGTTCAACGGCCATCTTGAGAACCTGGGCGTACTGCTCGGCACGGCGTCGTCTGCCGCCGGGGAAGCGGTGCAAGGCTGGGCGGACAGTCACCGCAGGCAGGTAGAGGCCTATCAAAGCGGGGACTATGCCGGCGCCGTCGGATTGGCGATCGGGCCCGACCCGCGCGGCTCCGCCGGGCAGTTCACCCTTGTCGAATCCAGTCTGCGGACCGAGATGGAACGCAGCCGCGCCACATTGCGCGACGGTGTGTCCGCCGCCGGGGGATGGTTGGCGTGGAGTCCGACCGGAACGCTCGTGCTGATGGGGTTTGCGGCCGGCGCTGCCGTAACAGGACTGTGGCCACGGCTCAAGGAGTTCGTGTGAGAGCGCGCATCGCGGCCGCGTCGATCGCGATGGCGCTGTCAGCCGGATGCGGAACGCCGTCGTCCACACCGGAGGCGGTCACGGTGGCACCGGTCGATGTCCGGCCGGCCGGTGCCCAGGAGGTCACGTCTGCGCCCGCGGCGCCGAACACCGAATGCGATCGCGAAGCAAGCTTGCGGCCGGGCCCTGCGCCCACACCCGGTGCCATGCCGCCCGGCTCGACGATGGCGGCGATCGCACAGCGTGGGCGGTTGATCGTCGGGGTCGATCAGAACACGTATCTGTTCGGGTTCCGCAACCCGTCATCGAGACAGTTGGAAGGCTTCGACATCGACGTGGCACGCGAGATCGCCCGCGACATCTTCGGTGATCCGGACCGCATCGATCCGCGCGTGGTCGAAGCGAACCGACGGGAATACGCGTTGCAGTCGGGTGAAGTGGATCTGGTGGTCCGAACGTACTCGATCACGTGCGACCGCAAACGCTCGGTCGCATTCTCGACGCCGTACTACCACGCCACGCAACGGATACTCACATTTGAGGGATCTGGAATCGATTCAGCCGCAGCGCTTTCCGGCAAGCAGGTGTGCGCGGTGTGGGGAACCACGTCACTGCCAACGCTGTTCGCGCTCAACCCGAGGCCAATCGTGATCGGGGTGAACAGCTGGACCGATTGTCTGGTGATGTTGCAGCAGGGCCAGGTTGACGCGATCAGCACCGACGACGCCGTGCTGGCCGGGCTTGCCGAACAGGACCCGAACGTGAAGTTGGTCGGTGCCGGCCTCGGCGTCGAACCCTACGGTGTGGGAATCGGCAAGGACCATCGGGACCTCGTGCGGTTCGTCAACGGTGTGCTCGCCCGGATACGTGCCGACGGAACGTGGGAACGTCTCTACCGAGCACGGTTGAGCAGCCTGGGGCCCTCTCCGGGCCCGCCGACGGCACGGTATGAGGACTGAGATGAAGTGCGCCGAGGCGGGCTGCGACGGGGCCGTGGTCGACGGCTACTGCGACCTGTGCGGCACCGCGCCCACCAACGCCGGCCATCAGGAACCCGAGCCGACTGCGGCGGCAGGCAGTGTGCGGGCGCGCCAGGCGAGGGCGGCGCGTGCCGGATCGTCTCGGTCCGGCGGCGGCCGAGGCCGCCTCGGCGCCGGAGTGATCACCATCCCGCCTGTCCCACGAGGTGATCCGGCCGCCGCGATCCTCGCCGATCCGCAGGTGCCCGAACGAAACCGGTTCTGCGGCAACCCGGTCTGCCGGCTCCCGGTAGGGCGTGGCAACGACGGGCGACCCGGTCGGGTCGAGGGTTTCTGCCCGCAGTGCGGGACTCGATATTCGTTTATTCCCAAACTGTCTCGTGGTGACCTGGTCGGCGGGCAGTACGAGGTGCAAGGCTGCATCGCACACGGCGGGTTCGGTTGGATCTATCTGGCGATCGACCGCAACGTCAGTGATCGCTGGGTGGTACTCAAGGGCCTGATCAACTCGGGCGACGCCGATGCCATGGCCGCCGCTGCTGCCGAGGTTTTCACGCTCGCCGAGGTGGAACATCCGAATATCGTCCGGATCTACAACTTCGTCGAGCACATGGACACCGCAGCCGCCACGCCAGTCGGCTACATCGTCATGGAGTACGTCGGCGGCACATCGCTCAAACAAATCCGCAAGGCGCGCAACGCACCATTGCCTCCCGACCAGGCGGTCGCCTACATGGTCGAGATCGCGTCGGCGCTCGATTACCTGCACACCCAGGGATTCGCCTACTGCGACTTCAAACCTGACAACGTGATGCAGACCGACGAGCAACTCAAACTCATCGATCTCGGTGCCGTGGTCGCCATGGACGACGACGAGTGCTCGATCTACGGGACGATCGGCTACCAGGCGCCGGAGATCGCGATGACCGGCCCGACCATCGCCAGTGACGTCTATACGGTCGGGCGCACGCTGGCTGTTCTGGTGATGGATGTCCCTCAGACGAACGGCCGGCTCGTCGAGCAGTTGCCCGGGCCCGAGGAGGTGTCGGTCCTTGCGCGGCACGATTCGTTGTACCGGGCGATCCTACGGGCCACGGACCGTGATCCCCGGCGACGTTTCCCGTCGATGGCAGAGATGGCCGACCAGCTGACCGGAGTGCTGCATGAGATCGTGGCCGCCGACACCGGGGTTGCGCGACCACGGATGTCGAACCACTTCAGCCCACAGCGGACGGTCTACGGCGTCGGGCCAGATGTTCTCGTTGACCCTGCTGCTGTCATTGCGGCGTTGCCGGTTCCCGTCGTCGACCCGAGCGACGCAGGCGCCGCGTTGCTCGCCACGACGAGTGGCACGCCGCCCGATCAGCTGGAGCACGCTCTCCAGCTGGCGAGGGGCGGCGCACATCAGGGCGACAATTCGTCGGTCGAGGTTCCACTGCGACTGGTCCGCGCGGCACTCGAGACCGGCTCCCCGAAAGACGCCAGGAAACGCCTGGCAGAACTGGAGTCTGTGGTGCCCGGCGACTGGCGGCTGCCGTGGTATCGAGGTCAGTGTGCCCTCGTCGAGGGCGACTTCGAGCAGGCCGCCGTAGATTTCGAGTCGGTCCTGGCGATGCTGCCGGGCGAACTCGGCCCCAAACTCGCGCTCGGCGCCACCGCCGAGCTGCGCGGGGCGCACGCCGAAGCCGCGCGGTACTACGAGACGATCTGGCGGACCGAACACAGCTACTACAGCGCCGCATTCGGTCTGGCACGAGAGCGTAGGCGCGGGGGAGACCGCGCCGATGCCATCACCGCACTGGACCAGATTCCCTCGTCCTCGGCGCATTTCACCGCCGCGGGAGAGACCGCGATCGACATCCTGTTGGACGGCCGGACGCCCGAGCACCTGGATGAGCAGACACTCCTCGACGCCGGAGGCCGGGCGGCGGCGCTGAAGCTGGAATCCGTCACCAAACGGGCAGCCGTCCGGCTGTCGATATTCGATGCGGCGTTGGGCTGGCTACGGGCTGGGCACGATGCGAAGGCACCGCGATTACTCGACGCCGAGTTCGACGAAGCGGGTGTCCGCACCGGCATGGAACGCTGCTATCGCGATCTGGCACGCGCGACAGATGACGGGTGGGCGCGAATAGCGTTGGTGGAAAAAGCAAATGCGATCAGACCGAGGACACGGATATGACAGGTCCCGACCTCGCAGACATCACGGCGCCCGGCAACCAGGCGTGCCCACGATGCGCTGCGACTGTGCGGCACGCCGACCAGTTCTGCGAAAGCTGCGGCGCGCTGCTGTTAGACGTTCGGCGAGTTGCCATACCCCGGCGCGCTGCCGATCTTCACGCTGCGTCCCGCGTCGAGGCCGGTGATCGGCACGGCGAATCCGATCGAGCGGTGGCCGAACTCGGCGGCGTTGCGCTCGTCACGGACCGCGGTTTGCAGCACGCACACAACGAGGACGCCGCCGCGGCCGGGATCATGACCGGACACGGCTTCGATCGGCCGTATGCGATCGCTGTCGCAGTGTGTGACGGGGTATCGACTTCGCGCGACGCCCAGACCGCCGCGGTCGCGGCCTCGATGGCGGGCGTGGACGCGATGCTCACCGCGCTGTCCGCGGCCGATCAACCCCGCGACACGGTGTTGTCCGGGCTCGCCGCCGCAGCGAAAGCCGCTGTGCGGGTGGGACAGTCCGGCCACGCGGGACCGTCGTGCACCTACACCGGGGCGGTGGCCGTCAGATCGGCGGCAGGCGACGTGGTCATCGCGGTCGGCAATATCGGCGACGGCAGGGCGTACTGGCTTCCGGAACCCCCAGCGCAAGCCCAATTGCTGACCGTCGACGACTCGGTGGCGCAGGAGCTGCTCAGTGTCGGCACGCCGCAGGACTCGGAAGAGGTACGTCGCGGCGCGCACACGCTGACCAGGTGGCTAGGCGAGGGCGCCGAAGCCGAGCCATGGTCGGATTCCGACGTGCGCACTTTCACACCGGCGTGCGCCGGTGCGTTGTTGATCTGCACCGACGGCTTCTGGAACTACCTGCCGCGTGCCGACGACATCGCGGGGATGTGCACCGATCTCGACACGACGAGGGTGGCGCATCGACTCATCGACCACGCGATGCGGGCCGGTGGCGAGGACAACATCACGGTCGTGGTGATCCCGATCGGAGAACGGTCATGGGCTCGGATGAAGCGCTGACCATTTCGGTCGACGTCGACCACAACCCCTACCTCGCCGACGGCGCGGGCACGGTCGACGCGATCGTCAGTGTCCGCGCGACGACAGGGCGCACATCGATGGACATGCCGAATCCCGATCTGAGGCTGCGGTTGTGGACACCGGCAGGCGCAGGGATCGAGTTCGTCAAGCAGGTCGCACCCACGGTTGAAGATCTCACGTGCCGACGGATCGACGCGGACGATCGGACCGGGGAATACCCGCTGGGCTCCAGAGTCGCCGAGGATCGGGACTACCACATCCGTATCGAGGTCCAACCGGCCGCGGTCGGCCGAGAGAAGCTCGCCGCCCGGGTGAGCGTTGTTGCGGGGGACCAGGTTTTGGGCGAGGGGTTGGTGCGGGCAGTGTGGACGGCCGATACGGCGTTGTCGGCCGTGATCAGCCGCCGGGTCGGGCACTACACCGGTACGGCGAAGCTGCTGGACAAGGCGATCGAACGGGGCGAACGGACCGGAACAGCTCAGCTCAGCCGTCAAGGACTTGACGAGATGGCGCTCGATGCGTGCTCGGCGAACGGCACGGTCGGCTGGATCGCCGTCGTCGTTGCCGATCGGGAATTCTACGAACGGGTGCTGGCACGCGGCGGGCCGGACATCGTTGAGTTCCCGTCGTCCTTCCCGGAGCGTCGAATCACTTTGCGCGACAGCATGTTGATCGGCAGGCGCAACCGCGATCAGGGTGTGGAACCGGCGATCGACCTCGGTACCCATCCAGCGGACCGGGGCGTATCCACCCGACATGCGCTGCTGCGATGCCACGAGAATTCCGTGACGGTCACGGATCTCGGTTCGACCAACGGCACCACTCTCAACGAGTCCGACGACCGTCTTGGCTACGGCGAAGAGGTGTCACTCACCGACGGCGACCGCATCCATGTCGGCGCATGGACAACGATCACGATTCGGCAGGCTGGTGCCCCGCCCCCGGCTGGAACGGAGGGACCGTGACCGATCGCAGTGAACGCACGTCCCGTACGTCGCGAGCATCCTTCGCGAAACACCGCGAGTTGCGCGATGCACGCCACCAGTCGGCGGCGAGCCGGGAGATCCTTGCGGCACTCGGTCGTTCTGCCGCGAATCCGGGTGAGGTACTGGACACCATCGTCGAGTACGCGGCACGCCTGTGCGGTGCGCGTGCTGCGCAATTGTTCCTGTTGGAGGACGGAGTCTTCCGGCTCTCGCGCGTGGGCGGCGAGACGCCCGAGGAGTACCGCAGATATCTGCAGCACCACCCGATAGCCAGGAGCCGGTCGTCCACCGTTGGGCGTGCGGCCGAGGACAGGTGCACCCACCAGATTCCTGACGTTCTCACCGATGCCGACTACGGACGCCACGACCTGCAGCGCCTCGCGGGCTTTCGCACCCTCCTGTCCACACCGATGATCCTTCAGGACGAGGTCGTCGGCGTGCTGTCCATGTGGCGTACCGACGTCGCACCGTTCAACGTCCGCGAGCGAGAGTTGTTGGAGGAGTTCGCTGTTCAGGGTGCGATCGTGCTGCGGCAGGTCAATCTGATGCGCTCGCTCGAGGCCAGAGGTTCCGAGTTGGCCAGCAAGGTGACACAGTTGGAGGCCTTAAGGGAGGTGGGAGAGGCCGTCGGATCGAGTCTGGACCTCGACGAGGTGCTCGACCAGATCGTAAGCAATGCAGTACGGCTGACGAATCTCGGCTTCGGCGATATCACCCTGAGCACCGACGGTGGATCGATACTGGAGTACGACGAGTCCAGCGATTGGTTCGAGGTCCGCGCGGCGTTCGGCAGCAGCCCGGACCTGATCGCCAAGCTGCGTGCGATCACGATCGACCGCGAATCGACGCAATTGGGAAGAACCGCACTGCAACACCGGCTACTGGAAATCCCCGACCTTGCGGCGACGGAGGCAGATCCCTATGTCGAGATCATGCTGAACGACGGCTGGCGGTCGCTGCTCGCGGTCCCGATGCTGCGTGGCGACACGATGGTCGGTGTCTTGGTGGTCCGGCGTCGCGGCACCGGTCGTTTTCCTTCCGATGTGACCGAGATGCTGGAGACCTTCGCCAGCCAGTCGGCGCTGGCCATTGTCAACGCCCGCCTGTTCCGGGAGCTGGAGACCAAGACCAGGGAGCTCGAGATCGCGAGCCAGCACAAGTCGGAATTTCTGGCCAGTATGTCCCACGAGTTACGCACCCCGCTGAACGCGGTGATCGGTTTCTCCGAAGTGCTGCTGGACCGGATGTTCGGCGAACTCAACGAGCGACAAGACGAGTACCTGCGAGACATTCGCAATTCCGGCCGGCACCTGCTCGAACTGCTCAACGAGATCTTGGACCTGTCGAAGGTCGAAGCAGGGCACATGGTTCTCGATCCCAGTGAGTTCAGCATCGCCGGAGCGCTGGAGTACACGCTGACGATGATCCGGGAGCGCGCGGCGATGCATGCCATCACGGTGACAGTGGAGGTCGCCGATGATCTCGACACAATTGAGGCCGACGAGCTGCGCTTCAAACAGGTCGTGCTCAACCTGGCCTCGAACGCGGTGAAATTCACGCCGGACGGCGGCAATGTCACGATACGCGCAGACCGCGATGGGACGCAGTTACGGGTCACGGTGAGCGACACGGGAATCGGAGTGGCTGCAGAGGATCAGGAGCGGATATTCGAGTCCTTCCAACAAGGTCGCAGGGGCCCGGCGAAGGAGGAAGGCACCGGCCTCGGATTGACGCTGTGCCGGCGCATCGTCGGGCTCTTCGGCGGTCAGATGTGGCTGGAGAGCACCCCAGGCGTCGGAAGCACATTCGGCTTCTCGATTCCAGGGCTGCCTGCCGAGCGCGGCGATGGCGCTGATTCCGACCATGGCGAGTTTCCCGTCGTGGTTCTGGTCGACGACGACCGGGCATCACTGGATCTCATGTCCGCCTACCTCGACGGCGTCCCGGTGCGGATCCTGCGCGCGAAAGACGGCGCGGCTGGGCTTGCGCTGGTCCGGCGAGTGCTTCCCGCGGCGGTGGTGCTCGACATCAAGCTGCCCCGGCTCGACGGCTGGCAGGTGCTCGGCGAACTCAAGGCCGGTCCCGCCACCACCGACATCCCGGTGGTCATTGCCTCAGCCGTCGACGATCGGGTCCGCGGCCTTGCCAGTGGTGCGACCGCGTATCTGCGAAAGCCCATCGGCCGCAACGAATTTCTGGACACACTGCGGCGCGCGGCCAGCTTCGATTGGCCGGATTCCGGCCACAGCGCCGCGGAGCCGGCCTGATGGGCCGGCGCATCCTCGTGGTCGAGGACAATCCGTTGAACCTCAAACTCGTCCGTGACGTCCTCCGGTTCGCCGGCTATGACGTCTTCGAGGCCAGTTCCGGGGAAGAGGGTCTGCGAGTCGCCGAGGAACATCGTCCCGATCTGGTGTTGATGGATCTTCAACTCCCGGGCATCGACGGGACCGAGACACTGCACAGATTGAGGCAGGGCAGCTGTGGGCCGGCGATCCCGGTCGTCGCGGTCACCGCCTTCGCGATGGCCGAGGACCGGGAGCGAGCATCTGTGGCGGGTTTCGACGGGTTTGTCGAGAAACCGATCAGTGTGCGAGCACTGCCGGGTCAGGTCGCGGCGTTCTTGGCCGGCGCCGAAGAAGCAACGGACAGGAGACGGTGATGGACACCCCCGTTACCGTGCTGGCCGTCGACGATCAACCGGCCAACCTCAAGCTCCTCGACGCAGTTCTCACACCACGCGGGCATCGGGTACTCACCGCGATGTCCGGGGCCGACGCACTCGCGCTACTGGGCACCGAGGACGTCGACGTGGTGCTGCTCGACATCGTGATGCCCGGGATGGACGGACATGAGGTGTGCCGCAAGATCCGCGCCACTCCGGCGACGGAATTCCTTCCAGTGGTGATGATCACCGCCAGCGGAAGTGAACAACGCCTCGCCGCCCTCCAGTCGGGAGCCGACGACTTCGTCAACAAACCGTTCGACCAGAACGAACTCCTGGCCCGCGTGTCATCGCTGGCGCGGATCAAGCGGTATCACGACACCATCCAACGGCAGGCCGACGAATTGGCCGCCTGGAATGCCGAGCTCGAAACGCGGGTCGCGCGGCAGGTGTCCGAGTTGGAACGCACCAACCGCCTAAGACATTTCCTGTCACCGCAACTGGCCGATCTTGTGGTCGGCGACGAAGAACTGCTGCGTAGCCACCGTCGCGAGATCGTGGTCTTCTTCGCAGATCTCAGGAACTTCACCCCCTTCGCCGAAACCAGCGAGCCCGAAGAGGTGATGGGCGTGCTCGCCGAATACCACCGCGAGATGGGAAGTTTGGTTCACGCATACGAAGGCACCCTCGAACGGTTCACCGGTGACGGCGTCATGGTTTTCTTCAACGACCCGATCCCGTGCGACGACGCGGCCGAACGCGCCGTCAGGATGGCGATAGGAATCCGTGACGTGGTGCGGGACCTTGCCGGCGGCTGGTTGCGTAGGGGCCATGACCTCGCCCTCGGAATGGGTATCGCGCAAGGCTTCGCGACGCTGGGCAGGATCGGCTTCGAGGGACGATTCGACTACTCGGCGATCGGCAGCGTCACCAACCTGGCTGCCCGGCTGTGCTCGGAGGCCGGTCCCTGGCAGGTGCTCGTCACGGACCGGGTGTTGGCTGCGGCCGAACACGTTTCGGTGTCGGAGCTGGTCGGTGACCTGCAGCCCAAGGGATTCAGCCGTTCGGTGCGAGTTCACAACGTCAGTGCTCTGAAGCAAGAACCGGACAACGGATAGGAGTTGCCATGACCCGGGTAGACGCTCCGGCGCGACCACTGTCGCAGCTCGATGATGCCGAACGATACCGTCGCTTCGACGAACTGCAGCGGGCGATGCCGGCGGTGTGGGAGGCGATGCGCCTCGGCTTCGACGATGAATCGGTGGTCGTGGTTCCGTCGATCAGCATCGAGGGACCAACTCCCAAGAGCGGCACGCTCATACAGGCAATGGAAGAGCGCGCGCTGTTCTTGCTGTTGCTGCTGCGGCAACCTCAGCTTCGCATGATCTACGTGACCTCGCAGCCGGTATCCGAGGCGATCATCGAGTACTACCTCGGGTTGTTGCCGGGCGTCATCCCCAGTCATGCCAGGGCGCGGCTCACCATGGTCGCGGTCGGGGACGCGTCACCTCAGCCGCTAAGCGCCAAGCTGCTCGCCAGACCGCGACTCATGCGTGAGATCCGGTCGCTGATTCCCAATGTGGCCCGCAGCCATCTGATTCCGTACAACACGACAGCGATGGAGCGGGATCTCGCGCTGATCTTCGGCATCCCGATGTATGGGGCCGATCCCCGGTTGGCCGAACTCGGAAGTAAGACCGGATGCCGCAGGATGTTCGAGGAACTCGCGGTGCGATGCCCGGTCGGTGCGGAGGATCTGCACACGGTCGAGGACATCGTGGCCGGTGTGCAGAGCATGCGGAGGCGGCGGCCGTCGCTCACCCAGGCGATCGTGAAACTCAACGAAGGGGTGTCCGGCTCCGGCAATGCCCTCGTCGACCTCGGCGGCCTGCCCGACATCGGTGCGGCAGATGAGGCAGCCACCATCGCCGAGCGCGTACTCGGGATGCAATTGGAGGCGGAGAATCTCGCACTCGATGTCTACCTCGCCGCGTTCGCCGAACACGGTGGAATCGTCGAGGAACGGGTCACGGGCGTCGCGTTGACGAGCCCTAGCGTTCAGATGCGGGTGCTGCCGAACGGCACCGTGGAGCTGCTGTCCACCCACGATCAACTCCTTGGCGGCAAGAGCGGTCAGAAATACCTCGGCTGCGTGTTTCCGGCGGACCCCGGCTACGCGGCAGCCATCGCTGAGCCGGCGATGGTGATCGGGCGGCATCTCGCGCAGCTCGGGGTGCTCGGCAGGTTCGCGGTGGATTTCGTTGTCGTCCAAGATGACCGGGGAACATGGTCGCCGTATGCGATAGAGCTGAATCTCCGGAAGGGCGGCACCACCCACCCGTTCCTCACGCTGCAGTTCCTCACCGACGGAAGCTACGACGGAGAACGCGGTGTATTCCTGACGCCCGGTGGCAGCGCCAAGTATCTGATCGCGACCGACCACCTCGAGGACGACCGGCTCAAGGCGCTGACGGTCGCCGAACTGTTCGAGGTCATCGTCAACCACGGGCTACATTTCGATCAGTCCCGCCGTAGTGGCGTGGTGTTCCACATGATCAGCTGTCTCACCGAATGCGGCCGGATCGGCCTGACCGCTGTCGGAGACAACCCGGAAGACACCCGTCGGATATACGAGGAGGCGCAGGCAGTCATCCTGCAGGAGGCGGAGCTCGCCCTCGCGGACGGACTGCTCGGCAGTTGAACATCCGGCTGAGTACCGGTGATCCGGTCTGGTATGTCGCGTACGGGTCCAACATGCGCGCAGCGCGGCTCGCGTGCTACATCGCGGGAGGGCGGCCACGCGGTGCCTCCCGTACCTACCTGGGTTGCCGGGACATGTCGCCGCCCCGCCGAGTCGTCGGGGTCAGCCTGCCTGGCTGCCTGTGGTTCGCGGGCAGATCCAGGGTGTGGGGCGGTGGCATGGCTTTCTACAACCCCGATGCGGACGGCGAACTCGCCGCGCGTGCCTATGTACTCACCTTTGGGCAGCTCAGTGACGTGGTAGCGCAGGAACGGCGGCGCGCGGTCGGCCACGACCTGGTGCTCGGCCATGGCCGCCATCGCCGATGGGCGCTCTCTGCCGATGGTTACGAGACGTTGATGCACGTCGGCGACCGGGATGGGATGCCCATGTTCACCCTGACTTCGCTACGAAACCTCGAGCCCGCCCCGCCGTCTGCGGCCTATCTGCGGACGATTCTCTGCGGACTCGCAGAAGCGTTCGCTTGGACTTCGCGTGAGCGTGCGCAGTATCTGCATGATGCGCCCGGGGTCAGCGCGGCCTGGTCCGTCAGGCGGATAATCGCGCTGGACGACCGCCGGTGACCCATCCCGACGCCGACCGGCCAGCTCTGCACGTCAGCTCCTCAGCCGCTCGGCCACCTCACCGGCCGCCCGCTGGCCGGACCGTACGGCGCCGTCGAGGAATCCGGTCCAGTGGTCGGCGGTCTCGGTGCCGGCCCAGAAGATCCCGTCGACCGGCGTACGCAGCCAGCAACCGTAGTTGGTCCAGGCGAGTGGCGGCACTGCGGCGGTGGGCCCGCCCGGCGCGAATTGCTCTGTACCCCAGCAGTGATCGACGTAGTCGATGGGCTTGAGGGCGGCATCACCGAACAGCGCGGCGAAGCCGGCAAGCGCCTGCTCGCGGCGTTGCTCGGGCGGCAGCTCGTCGAACGATCGGGAGTCGGTGAAACCGAGCAGGATCCCGGGGCCGTCGTCGCCGGGGCTGACGTCGAACGTGATGAACACCGGACCCTCGTCGGAGAGCGCCTCACCTGAGCAGCCGTTGGCGCGCCAGTACGGGCGGTCGTAAGCCGCGTACGCCTTGCTCTGGCTGCCCTGCGGCCAGTGCGCCGCCACCTGGTCGTACTGTTCAGCCAGCGGCGGGTCGAATTCGATTGCGGTGCGGTGTTGCGGTGCGATCGCCACGATCACCGCCTGCGCGCTCACATGGCCGCCCGGGCAACTGACCGCCACCGTACCGTCGACGAGCCGCTCGATCCGCTCAACGGGCGCCCCGAGCACGACGCGGTCGCCCAGCTCATCAGCCATGCGCACGGCGATCTGCTGTGTTCCCTCGGGGAACCGGTCCTGTTGCGCACCGCCCTTGACGTCGAGAAGCCGGTCGAGCCCGCCGGCAGCCTTCACATAACGCACGGCATGCAGCATCGAAACCGCTTCCGGTTCGGCGCCCCACGTGACTCGCGACATGATCGCCATCAGATTCCGCGTCGACGCGCTCGCATGCAGCGAGCGCAGCCACCGTTCCAAGCTGATCTTGTCGAGCTTGTGCGCCTGCGGACCGCTCCATGGCTCGTCGACGCGGATACCGCGGCACAAGCGCTCGAATCGCCACTGGATGCGGGACACGTCGAGCAGTTCCAGGATCGACAGTCGCGGGATCGTGCTGCGGTAGGACCGCACCTTGCCGTGCCAGCGGATCAAGTTCTTACCGCGGCTGTAGGTGGGGACGGTCTGGCAGCCGAGCTCGGCCGCCAGGGCCAGGACGGCATCCTGAGTGGGGCCGACGAACGTGCCGCCCAGGTCCACCGGCACCCCGGCGATCGTGGCGGTCGACGAGCGGCCACCCACCCGGTCGCGACCCTCGAGCACCACCACCCTGTGTCCGCGGCGGACCAATTCGCGGGCGGCTGAGAGACCGGCGAACCCGGCCCCCACGATGACGACATCGGCACTCGGTGGAATGCTCACGTGACTAGGCTCTCACGGCGTGAAGGTCATGACGGCGTTGTTCGGGCCGATGGATGCAATTGAGCGGGCGCAAGCACTGCGAGAGGCCGGGGCGAGCGGGGTGTTCACGTTCGAAGGCCCGCACGACGTGTTCGCGCCGCTGACACTGGCCGCCACGGTGGGTGGCCTCGACCTCATGACCAATGTGGCAATCGCATTTCCGCGCAATCCGATTCACCTGGCGCACCAGGCGATCGACCATCAGCTGCTGTCCGGCGGCCGATTCACCCTCGGGCTGGGCACGCAGATCCGCACCCAGATCGAGAAGCGGTTCGGCGCCGACTTCGACCGGCCAGTGGCCAGGATGACCGAGCTCATCGGGGCGCTGCGAGCCATCTTCGCGGCCTGGCAAACCGGCGAGCGGCTCGACTTCCGGGGCGAGTTCTACCGGCACACCCTGATGACGCCCACGTTCAGCCCGGGCGCAAACCCGTACGGCCCGCCACCGATCTATGTCGGTGCGCTCGGGCCTCGGCTCACCCGGGCGACCGCTGAGCTGGCCGATGGACTGCTGGTGATGCCGTTCGGCTCCAAGCGCTTCTTGAACGAGGTGACGATGCCTGCGGTGCGGGCCGGTCTGGCCGCGGCCGATCGCGATCCGGCGGCATTCGCCGTCGTGCCGGAGATCATCGTGTCGGTCGGAGACGATCACGACGCGGCACGCCGGCTGCTGGCGTTCTACGGGTCGACTCCGGCCTATCGGCCGGTGTTGGAGGTACACGGCTGGGGTGACCTGCAGCCCGAGTTGAACGCGCTGTCCAAGCAGGGCCGTTGGCTGGAGATGGGTTCGCTGATCGACGACGAGGTGCTGCACACCATCGCGGCCTGCGGTAGCCCTGCTGAGATCGCCGCGCACATCACCGATCGCGTCGCCGGCGTGTCCGACCGGATCTGTCTGTATCAGCCGGGTCCGATCGCGGTGGATTCGCTCGCGCAGATCGTTGACGCGCTGGCCACCTGAGCACCTACTGTGGTGGTACGCAGCGGGACCAAAGGAGGTTCGCCATGGGTGCCAACGAGCCCGGAGACCCCGAATATTCGGACGTGCTCATCATCGGGGCGGGCATATCGGGACTGGGCGCGGCCTACCGCATCCACGAGAAGTGCCCGGGGCTGACCTACACGCTGCTCGAACGCCGCGCACGCATCGGGGGCACGTGGGACCTGTTTCGGTACCCGGGCATTCGGTCCGACAGCGACATCTTCACACTGAGCTACCCGTACGAGCCGTGGACCCGGCCTGAGAACGTGGCCGACGGCGCCGACATTCGCGAGTACCTGGTTCAGACAGCCCACAAGCACGGCATCGACCGGCACATCCGGTTCAACACCCATGTGCTGTCGGCGGATTGGGACTCGACGACCGACACCTGGACCCTGCACACCCAACAGGACGGTCAAGCCAAGGACTACCGCGCGCGGTTCGTGTTCTTCGGCACCGGCTACTACAACTACGACGAGCCATACACCCCCGAGTTTCCCGGCGTCGAGAACTTCCACGGCGAGGTCGTGCACCCGCAGTTCTGGCCCGAATCCCTGGACTACACCGGCAAGCGCGTCGTCGTCATCGGTAGCGGCGCCACGGCGATCAGCCTGATCCCGGCGCTCGCGAAGCAGGCCGGGCACGTGACTATGTTGCAGCGTTCCCCGACCTACATGATGTCGATGGCCCGGGTCGATCCGATGGTGCAGGCCATCCGTAAAATGTTGCCGCGCAGGCTGTCTCATCAAGTCGTGCGGTTCCGCAACGCGATGGTCCACGTGTTGATGTACTTCTTCTTCCGCAAGGCACCCAAGGCCGGGCGCTGGCTGATCCGCAACCGGAACACGGCCGCGCTGCCGCCGGGCTATCCGGTCGACGTGCATTTCAGGCCGCGCTACAACCCGTGGGATCAGCGGATGTGCCTGGTGCTCGACGGCGACCTGTTCGAGCACATCAGCCAAGGCCGCACCGAAGTGGTGACCGATCACATCGACCACGTCGACGCCGACGGCATCGTCCTCAAGTCCGGCAACCGCATCGACGCCGACGTGATCGTCACCGCCACCGGTCTGCAACTACAGGCACTCGGCGGCGTCGCATTGCGTGTGGACGGCAGTGAGGTCAAGCCGACCGAACGATTCGTCTACAAGGAATTCCTGCTCGAAGATGTCCCGAACATGGCGTGGTGCATCGGGTACACCAACGCGTCGTGGACGCTGCGCGCCGACATGACCGCGCGGGCCGTCGCGAAGCTGTTGGCGTACATGGGTTCTCACGGCTACACCCACGCCTACCCGCACAAGGGCGCGGTGCCCATGCCGGAGAAACGGACCTGGGACCTCGAGGCGGGCTACATCCAGCGGTCCGAACACGCGTTGCCGCGATCTGGCACCAGGCGTCCCTGGCATGTCCGGCACAACTACGTCCTCGATGTCATCGACCACCGCTTCGACCGCATCGAGGAGTCGATGGTCTTCGGCCGCGCCCCCGCCGCGCAGTCCGTCGCCTAGTTCGATCCCCTTGGCACCTTGGCACCTTGGCACCGCGAGCGTGCGTGTCTGTTGCTCAACACGCCGCGCCCCAGCAGCATTTCGCGCACGCTCGTCAGGGCACCCGCACCGTCAAGCCCGTCCCGAGAAGCTGTGTCGCCGAAAGCCCGAACGTCGTCTTGAACCGATCGGCGAGGTGTGACGGGCTGGCGAAGCCCGCCTCGGCGGCGGCCGTGGTGAGATTTCGCCCGGCGGCGATCTCGGCGCCGGCCCGCAACAGCCGACTCCACAGCCGATAGCGGCGCAGGCTCGAACCGATTTCCTGCCGGAATAGATGCAGGAACCGCGATTCGGACAGTCCCACCGAGGCCGCCAACTCGCGTGCCGACACGTCAGCGGCAGGGTTATCTCGAATCTGCTTGGCCGCCAATTCGATTCGAGGGTCGATAGCGTGCACCGCCGATGGCGCAGCGGTGTTCAACCAGCGCAACGCCGAACCGTCGTCGTCCGGTGCGGTCAGCAGCACGTCCTCGGCCCGGTGACCGACACCGATGCCATGACGCATCTCGTCGAACTGTTGCCGACACGACGCCGTGCGGTGTGACGCCGGATCCAGGTAGCACGACACGAGCGGCCCGGTCATCGCGAGGTGGTGGGTCAATCGCGGCGGAATCAGCGCCGTTCGTGCGACGACTGTCTCGCCATCCACAGCCACCATCAACGGGGTGTCGACGCCGACCGCCAGGCACCATGCCGATCCGGAGTGCGGTTCCAACCCGAGGCTGGGCCCGGAGTAAAGCGCCTGCCCCGGCCACAGCCACACCGCTGGATAGCAGGTTTGTGGAAGCGCTGTCATGGGTTCAGTCTGCATGCTGAGCGGACAACTGATCAGGAGGCCAGCGTGGCAATCGCAGTGATCGTCGTGGTCGGGGTGTTCTTCCTCGGCATGGGTATTTATGCGCTGGCGGCACCGCAGGCGATTCTGCGTCCGTTCGACTACGCACTCAAGACGGCGGCGTCTCGCGCGGAAGTGCGTGGGGTGTATGGCGGTTTCGGCCTTGCCATCGCCGCAACACTGGCCTATGCGGCCGTCACACCGGGGGAGACACGCACCGGGATACTGATCACGGTCGGCGCGGCGCTTGCGGGAATGGCGCTCGGCCGCGGCGTCTCAGCGGTGTTCGATGAGCGGACAGCGTTCTACCCCAACTGGTTCTATTGCCTGGTCGAAGCAGTTGGCGCAGCAGCGTTGTTCTGGGCGGCGTGATGGCTTGGGCGAGTGTGCATCGGTTGGTTGCCGAGCGTCGTTGGCTGCCGATTGTCACGCCAGAGTGACGCTCGAAGCCGGCAGCCACGCTAGCGTGACAATCGGCGGGAACCGACAATCAGCGGGGAACGGACAACCAACCAACTAGGGCGCGACAGTCAACCAGTCGGCGAAACCTGACGGGTCGTGGCGCCCCAGCGCGCCATGCTCGAACAGGCCCCAACCCTCGGCGGGCGACGCATTGCCTTCGGTGCACACCGCGCGGCCGACATGGTCGATGACGCCGAACCCGGACCGGCCGACGATCGCCGGATCGTTCATGTCGTAGGTGAGCCGTTCGGTGAACTTCTCGCCTTTCCAAACGCCGTGAATCCAGTCCGAGTCGCCGCCGTAGCCGCCGCCGACGTGAATGGGCACGGGCAGTTTGGATTCCACGTCGAACCGCACAGGCGAACCGTCGGCCGCGGTGGCGTCGATGGTGGCCCCGGTGGGAATGCGGGTGCCGGACCGGTAGTGAATCTTGATGCGCGGCCAGCCCAGCTGCTCGATGCGGCCGTCCTTCCAGATCCGCGTGCAGTCGTTGAGCGACCGGAACCCGTTGGGCTCCTCCTGGATGATGATGACGATCGAGAACTCGTCGAACGCCATCGGCACGTACAGCCACCACATGCCCTCGAACGGCGGATCGGCCGGCCGACCCGCGGGCTCGGCCTCACCGATAGGGCGGATACCCCAGGACCGGTCGCGGGAGCCGATCCAAGTGGCGGGGTCGACGGCGATGCGCTCGCCGTCGATCGTCAGATGTCCACTCCACGAGCCCAATTGCGCGAACCGTTGTGCGTTCAGCGTCACCCGGTTACCCGAGCGGAGGATGTGCGGCTGTTCCTGCACAACGTCGAACAATCCGTTCCATGTGAGGTCGGCCGAGATTCCCTCGGTCTGGTCGAGCGTGATGCGCAGCTTGTGCAGCGGTTGCTCGACGTCGACGCGGTAGCCCATCACGTGCTGGTTGAGCCGGTCCTGGTCGATCGCATCGGACAAGTGCACCGCGGTCTGGGTGTCGCCTCGGCGGACGAGAAAGAACGCGTCCTTCACCCCTAGGTTCGGGTAGTACCCGATGCCGGTGATGACGAAGATGTCGCCGGTGCGGTCGTGAGCGTTGAAGTACGAGCGGTCGTAGAAGTTCCGGTCCGAGGAACCCGGCCACGCGATCGGCTGCGGAACCTGGTGTACCGGAAACTCATCCATTGGGCCGAGCATCTAGGACTCCTCAATCAGTCGGCGGAGCAGGGACGCGTGGTAGAAGGTCGATTCCACGTCGTCGGGCATTTCCATCTCGCCGAACCGCACTCGGCGGGCCGAGGTGCGCATGAACACGCAACACCAGATCACCCCGGAATAGATGTAGAACCACTTCAGGTCGCCGAGCCGGGCGCCCGTCAGTTCCTCGTAGGTGGCCCGGACATCCTCTTCGCGCATGACATCCGGCAAACCGGGCAGCCCGGCCAACCCTGACAATTCCTGGAAGACCATGTGCGCGAAAATGATCCAGGAAACGTCGAGCTCGCGCGGGCCCACGGTGGCCATCTCCCAGTCCAGCACCGCCACCGGCCGGAAGTCGTCGTAGAGCACGTTGCCGATGCGCGAGTCACCCCATGCGAGAACCGGTTCGGACGCCGCGACGTCTTCCGGGAAGTGGCTTTCGAGCCACGCCAGCGCCTGTTCGACCAACGGGGACCGTCCGATGTCGGGGACGGAGAATTCGTACCAGTCCTTGAGCCAGCCGAAGTGCCGGTGCAGCGGGGTGTCGCCGGGCGGGTCCACTTCGGTGAGGAACCCGAACCGGTTCTGCGCGTCGGGAATCGAGTGCAGCTTGGCCAGCACGGCAACCGTGCTGTCCTGGAGTTCCCGACGTCTCTCGGCTGGTGCGTCAAAGAACCAGTTGTCGCCGAACGTGTAGGGCATGACGTCGGGTGGCACGACGCCGTCGACACGGTCCATGAGGAAGAATGGCGTCCCCAGCACCGCACCTGTGGTTTCCAGGCAGCGGACCCGGGGGACCGGGACATCGGTCAGTTCGGCGACCTGGCGCATCAGCTCGAATTGGTGATCGAGCCGGTACGACGAGAACACCGGCACGTCCTCGTCGGTCGGTGCGACGCGCGCGACGAGGCGCTGCTCGACGGGCGAGCCGTCCTCCTGCCAGCGTGCGGTCAGCAGGATGGTCTCCGAGGACATGCCATTGGAATCCACGCCGCTCTCCACGGTGACCTGCGGGTTGGCGCCGGTAGGCAACACCGTCGCGAGCCAATCCGCCAGCGCGACGGGCAGGGTGGTGACGTCGCGACTTGAATGCTGCAGGCGGCTGACATCTTCGACAGCCGGTTCATGTGCCATCCGATTCTTCCTTACGACCGCAATTACGATACTGTTAGTAGCGTTATGAAAGCAGAGCCATCAACCGTTGGCAAGACTGCCGGCGCAGGACGTCCCCGCGACCCACGTATCGACGCTGCCATATTGCGCGCCACCGCGGATCTGCTTGTGGAAATCGGCTATTCGAACGTCACGATGGGCGCGGTCGCGGAGCGGGCCGAGACCACGAAAACGGCGCTGTACCGCCGGTGGTCGAGTAAAGCCGAGCTGGTCCACGAAGCGGTGTTTCCCGCAGCCCCGACCGCGCTTGCCACGCCGGCCGGCGACATCGCCGCGGATGTGCGCGCGATGATCGGCGCCGCGCGCGACGTGTTCACCAGCCCGGTGGTGCGCGCCGCGCTGCCCGGATTGGTGGCCGATGTCGCCGCGGACGCGGATCTCAACGCCCGGGTCATGGGTCGGTTCACCGACATGTTCGCCGCGGTGCGGGAGCGGATCGTCGACGGCATCGTGCGCGGCGAGGTTCACGCTGATGTGGACCCCGATCGACTCGTCGAAATCATCGGCGGGGCCACCATGCTGCGGATGCTGCTCTGGCCCGACAGTGAACTCGATGACGACTGGGTTGCGCAGACCGCGGCGATCGTCGTGCATGGGGTCACCAAGGGTTGACCTCAATTACCGTTGAGGTTTCACACTGGCCTGGTGAACGCGAAAGATGAACAGGACATCAGGGCCGTGATCGCCGTGATCACCGATCTGTGGATTGCGCACGATATGGACGGGTGGGGTGAACACTTCACCGAGGACTCCGACTTCGTCGCGCACAGTGGCCGGTGGTGGGCTTCCAGGGGCGACAACGTCGATGGCCACAAAGACGTCCCGGAATCCGTTGTAGGACAGAAGCGCAACTACCGCCAACAGGTCGAGTCCGTCGCCGACGTGGCACCGGGTGCGGCCGTTGTGCACACTCGCTGGTCCTGGCCCGATCACGTCCAGCCCGGCGCCGACCCGCAGGACCGGTCCGGCATCATCACCTATGTCATGGTCAAGCGCAACGATCGGTGGCTGATCCGTGCCGCCCACAACACCCGAGTGAGCTAGCCATGAATATTCAGCCGTTTCCCACAGATTGGCGCACCGCACTGGTACTGGTGCCGCATCCCGACGACCCGGAGTACGGAATCGGTGCGGCCGTCGCTAAATGGACGGCGGAGGGAAAGTCCGTTCACTACGCGCTCGCGTCACGCGGCGAGGCGGGCATCGCCGGCATGCCCGCCGAGCAGGCCGGTCCGATCCGGGAGGTGGAGCAGCGCCGGTCCGCGGCGATCGTCGGGGTCGACGACGTGGCGTTCTGGGGGTTTCCGGACAGCGACATTCGCAACACACCTGAACTGCGCGCCAAGATAGCCGAGACCATCGCCGCACACGCACCCGACGTCGTCATCACCATTTACAGCGGCCCGAGTTGGGCACCCGACGCGCCCAACCAGAGCGATCACATCGAGTTCTCGCAAGCCGTCGCGGCGGCCTTTGACGAGCTCTCAGGCAGCCTTGCCGACCCGCCGCGGTGGCTGTTCGAGAACGGGCCTGAGCCCACCCATGGCGAGGTCATCGATGACTACGTCGCTCTCGCCGTGGATTCCCTTGCCGCGCATAAGGTTTACCTCGAGGTTCTCGATCCCGACACGCCCGTCGTCGAGCAGGCCCGCAGGCAGGTGGACATGTCGACCCCGCCGTGTTCTGAATTGGGCGGGCGCATCGCCGAGTTCATCCTCAAGCGTCACCGCTGAGCGAACGTACGATCAGACGGTGCGTGCAGTCGTGTATCCCGAGGTCGGCGTGGTGCCTGCCGTTGTCGACGTGGCCGACCCGGAGTGTCCCGAGGACGGGGTGATCATCGAGGTGGCGGCCACGGGGGTGTGCCGGTCGGACTGGCACGCCTGGCGCGGACACGATCCGGTGGAAATGCCGATCATCCCCGGGCACGAATTCGCCGGAGTGATCGTGACGGTGGGCGCCGAGGTGTCCGGCTGGCGGGCCGGGGATCGAGTGACGGCGCCGTTCGTGCTCGGCTGCGGCCGGTGCGAGTTCTGCCTGGCCGGTGACGCGCAGGTGTGTCCCGATCAGTTGCAACCCGGCTTCACACTGCCGGGCACGTTCGCACAGCAGGTGGTGATTCCGCGCGCTCAGTTCAACCTCGTGCGCCTGCCCGACGCCGTCTCGTTCGTCGCGGCAGCGTCGCTCGGGTGCCGGTTCGCCACGTCGTTCCGCGCGGTGGCGACGCACGGACGGGTGCAACCGGGGCAGTGGGTGGCGGTCCACGGCTGTGGTGGGGTGGGCTTGTCGGCGGTGATGATCGCGAAAGCGTTCGGGGCCAAGGTCGTCGCGATCGACGTCAGCGCCGAGGCGCTGGAGATCGCTGGGCGCCTCGGTGCCGACGAGCTCGTCGATGGCAGCGAAACCCCTGACACCGCAGCCGAAATCGTGCGACGAACCGGTGGCGTGCACATCGGAATCGACGCCGTCGGCCATCCCGCCCTCGCCGCGGCGTCGGTTTCCTCACTGCGCCGTCGCGGCCGGCACATCCAAGTGGGTCTACTCCTCGGCGATGCGGCCCAGAGCGCGTTCCCGATGGACCGGGTGATCGCGCAGGAATTGGCAATCCTCGGATCGCACGGTATGCCTGCCGTCGACTATCCCGCGATGCTCGAACTCCTCGCGTCGGGCGCCCTGGACCCCGAGCGGTTGGTGACACGCCGAATTGGTCTCGACGGCGCCGGTGCCGCACTGGCGGATATGGACAATCCCGCCGGCCACGGCATGACGATTGTCGAACCGGGCGCTTAGCCGCCGATCTGGTTCTTGTTGCGCTGCGCGACGGCCCGGTACTGATCGCCGAGGGCGTCGAAGTCCTGTGTCTGGGCACCGGCGATCTCCTGCTCGGCGGCCAGCGCAGGGGAGATGAGCGGATCGGTGCCGCGCAGGTAGATCTCCTTGAGCCCAGCCATGATCGGTCCGGGCACCTCGGCGATCTGGCCGGCCAGTTCAAGGGCCCGGTCCATGAGTTGCGCGTGCGGCACCACCTCGGTCACCAGGCCGAGGCGTTCGGCGCGCACCGCGTCGACCACCTCACCTGTCATCGACAACCGGCGTGCCATCGCGGCGCCAACGACATGGGGAAGCCGTGCCGTCATACCGCCGCCCGGCAGGATGCCCACCCGAGCGTGAGTATCGGCGAACACGGCTCGCTCGGAGGCGATCAGGAAATCACAGCCCAACGCCATTTCCAGCCCGCCGGTGAACGTCGCACCGTTGATCGCCCCGATGATCGGTGTGCGCATCTGACCGGTCTTGGTGATGCAGTTGTGCGTCTGGAACCGCTCGAAATACTCCAGGCCGAGCGACTGCGCCTGCTTGAGGTCGACACCAGCGCAGAAGGCGGGATCGGTCCCGGTCAGCACGACCGCCCGGACCGCCTCATCGGCATCGGCGGCATCGAGCGCCGTGTACAGCGCCTCGATCAACTCCGCGCCGAGCGCGTTACGCGCCTCCGGACGGTTCATCGTCAGGACGCGGACTGCGCCGTGGTCGGCGGTCAGCAGGATGGTCATGGATCGAACGTAGCCCTCGGCAGCACGAGAAGACGCGAAAGCACCCTGGATTGTGCAATTCCCGGGTACCTGCGCGTCTGTTCGCGCAGGGAAAGCCCTAGCGCAGGAACGCCTCGGCGTTGTTGGCCAGATCCAGCAATGGCTGCGGGAGTGCGCCGAGCGCGAAGGTGACCGCCGCGGTGACGGTGACGACGGCGGTCGTGAGGCCGCTCGGCACCACGACTTCGGGTGCGTCGTCGGGTGGATCGGTGAAGAACATCAGCACGATCACCCGGACGTAGAAGTAGGCCGCGACCGCGCTGGCGATCACGCCGACGATCACCAGCGGAATCGCGCCGCCTTCGCCCGCTGCCTTGAACACCGCGAACTTGCTGACGAATCCACTCGTCAGAGGAATACCGGCGAAGGCGAGCAGGAACAGCGAAAACACCGCGCCGACAACCGGATAGCGGCGACCCAGGCCGGCCCACGATGCCATCGCGGTCTCCTCGTCCCCCGCGGCGTTGCGCACGAGCCCGACAACCGCGAACGCGCCAAGTGTGCTGAACCCGTAGGCGAACAGATAGAACAGCGTTGACGACACTCCGGCGGCATTGGCGGCGATCACGCCGGTGAGGATGAAACCGGAGTGCGCGACCGCCGAATACGCCAGCATGCGCTTCACGTCGTTCTGGGCGACGGCGGTGACGGTGCCGACCACCATGGTCAGGATGGCGATCGCCCACAGCACGGGCCGCCAGTCGTCACGTAACTGCGGCAGCGCGACGTAGAAGATCCGCAGCATCGCACCGAACGCCGCGATCTTGGTGGCGGCCGCCATGAACGCGGTGATCGCGGTCGGCGCGCCCTGGTACACGTCGGGTATCCACGAATGGAACGGCACCGCACCGACTTTGAACAACACGCCGACGAGCAGCAGGCCCACCCCGATCAGCGCCAGGGGTGTGTTGCCTGATCCGTTGTCGACCGCATCGGCGATTCCGCCGAGGTCCAGCGTGCCCGAGTAGCCGTACAGCATCGCCGCGCCGTACAGGAAGAACGCGGACGAGAACGCGCCAAGCAGAAAATACTTGAGCGCGGCTTCCTGTGACAGCAGCCGGCGTCGACGGGCCAGCCCGCACAGCAGATACAGCGGCAGCGACAGCACCTCGAGCGCGATGAACATCGTCAGCAGATCGTCAGCCGCCGGGAACAGCAGCATGCCGCCGATCGCGAACATCGTCAGCGGGAACACCTCGGTCTGCATCACGCCGGTCTTGGTGGCGAGCTGCTCGGCGACGCTACCGGCCACCGCCGAGGCCTGCGGCGTGAACCCGTCCAAACCTCGTTCGCCGTCGGCTGTTTGGCTGACCTTCTCCCGTTCGGCGATCAGCAGGATGCCGAGAATGCCGACCAATGCGATCGTGCCTTGCAGAAACAGCGCGGGTGCGTCGAGTACGACCGAGCCCAGTACCGCGGGCTTGCCTGGCGTGCCGTGCAGATCGCGGGCCACCAGCACGACGGCCACCGCCGCGGCGACCAAACCGCCGAGGGCGATGGTCACCTGGGCGGCGTAACGCGCCTGGCGGGGCGCGAACGCCTCGATGAGGACGCCGAGAACCGCCACGCCGAACACGATCAGCATGGGGGACAGCAGGCCGTACTCGATGCTGGGTGTGACCATGTCTAGCGTCCCCCCTCTGCCACAGTCGGCGCGCTCGGCGGCGGATCCGTCTGGCCGATCGTGGTCATGGTGTGCTCGACGGCCGGGTTGATCACGTCGAGTGCGGGCTTGGGATAGATGCCGAGCACCAGCAAGAGGGCGATCAACGGTGCCACCACGGCGAGTTCGCGCGGTACCAGATCGCGGACCCGGTGCTCACCGTCGGCCAGTCCGTCCCGTACCGGGCCGGTCATCATCCGCTGATAGGTCCACAGGATGTAGACGGCCGAGAGCACGAGAGCCGTGGCGGCGAACACCGCGAGAACCGGGTATCGCGTGAATGTCCCGATGAGGACCAGGAACTCGCTGATGAACGGTGCCAGCCCAGGAAGCGAGAGAGTGGCGAGCCCGGCGACCAGGAATGTCCCGGCCAGCACCGGCGCGACTTTCTGTACGCCGCCGTACGCGTCGATCAGGCGGGTGCCACGCCGGGACACGAGGAATCCGGCGACGAGGAACAGTGCGGCCGTGGAGATTCCGTGGTTGACCATGTAAAGCGTCGAGCCGGACTGTCCCTGGCTGGTCATCACGAAGATGCCGAGGATGATGAACCCGAAATGCGATATCGATGTGTAGGCGATCAACCGCATGACATCGACCTGGCCGATCGCGAGGATTGCGCCGTACACGATGCCGATCACCGCCAACGTGATCACGACAGGACGGAAATACGTTGATGCGTCGGGGAACAACTGCAGGCAGTAGCGCAACATGCCGAAGGTGCCGACCTTGTCCATGATGGCCATCATCAGCACCGCGCTGGCCGGCGTGGCTTCGACGGCCGCGTCGGGCAGCCACCGATGGAACGGCCACAGGGGAGCCTTGACGGCGAACGCGAACATGAAGCCCAGGAACAAGAAGTTCATCACCGCCGGGCTGATCATCAGTTCCCCTGACGAGACGGCCGCGACGATCGCACGGAAGTCGAACGTGCCCGACGCGAACGCGTCGCTGCCGGCGGTCACCACATAGAGGCCGATCACCGCGGCCAGCATGACCAATCCGCCGAACAGGTTGTACAGCAGGAACTTCACCGCCGCTTTCGATCTGTTCTCACCGCCGAAGCCTCCGATCAGGAAGTACATCGGGATCAGCATCGCTTCGAAGAACACGTAGAACAGCAGGATGTCGAGCGCCACGAGGGAAATGAGCACCATGCCCTCGACGGCGAGTGTGAGGGCCAGGTAGGCCTGCACCGACCGGCCCGCCAGACCGGACTGCCCGGCGGCGTCGTTCCAGCCTGCGACGATCAGCAGCGGCACCAGCACGACGGTGAGCACGATCAGGGCCAGTGCGATGCCGTCGACCCCCAGGATGTACCCGGTTCCGAATGACGGTATCCAGCGGTGGGATTCGACGAACTGATACTGCTCACCGGCGGGATCGAAGCCGACCGTGATCGCCACGGTCAGGCCGAGGGCCGCCACCGATATGGCCAGCGCAAGCCACTTGGCCAGTGCCCGTTGGGCAGCAGGCAACAGCATGACCACCGCGGCTCCGATGGTCGGGGTCGCCCACAACGCCGTGAGCCACGGGAAAGAACTCACCACAGTCGCACCGCCAGGATCGCCGCCACGACAAGGGCCGCGCCGCCGAGCATCGACAACGCGTAACTTCGCGCGAACCCGGTCTGCAACTGACGCAGGCCGTTGGAGGTTCGGCTCACCAGGGTGGCCAGCCCGCCGGCCGCACCGTCCACACCCTTGTCGTCAACCGTCACCATCGCCGCGGTCAAGACCTGGCCGCCCCGCATGAACACCGCCTCGTTGAATGCGTCACCGTAGAGGTCGTTGCGCGCGGCGACGGTCAACTCCGAACCCTCCGGCACCTCGACCGGCACGGTCTGCTGTGCGTACATCCGGTAGGCCACCGCGATGCCGATCGCCACGACCGCGAGCACCACGATCGTGACGATCCACACCGGGACCGCGTGATGGGCCTCGTGCGCGCCGACGACCGGCTCGAGCCAATGTGACAGCGTGCCACCGACGGCCAGTGCTCCACCCGAGACCACCGAGCCGATGGCCAGCAGGATCATGGGCCACGTCATGACGGCAGGTGCCTCATGCGGATGTGCGCCGTCGGCCCAGCGCTTGTCACCGAAGAAGGTCATCAGCATGACGCGGGTCATGTAGAACGCGGTGATGCCGGCACCCAATATGGCCGCACCGCCGAGGATTACGCCGCGGACACCGCCGGCGCCCAGCGCGGCCTCGATGATGCTGTCCTTGGAGAAGAAGCCGGCCAGCGGTGGCACGCCGATGATCGCGAGATATCCCAGCCCGAACGTCGCGAAGGTTATCGGCAGGGCCTTGCGCAGGCCACCGTAGCGGCGCATGTTGACCTCGTCGTCCATCGCGTGCATGACCGAGCCGGCGCCGAGGAACAGGCCGGCCTTGAAGAAGCCGTGCGTCAGCAGATGCATGATCGCGAACGCGTATCCGGCCGGGCCGAGCCCGGCCGCGAGCACCATGTAGCCGATCTGACTCATGGTCGACGCGGCAAGTGCCTTCTTGATGTCATCTTTCGCGCAGCCGATGATCGCGCCGAACAACAACGTGACCGCACCCACGAGCACGACACCGGTCTGGGCCGCGGGAGCCAGGTCGAAGATCGGTCCGGACCGCACGATCAGATAGACGCCTGCCGTCACCATGGTGGCCGCGTGAATGAGTGCCGACACCGGGGTCGGACCTTCCATCGCGTCGCCCAGCCAGGACTGCAGCGGGACCTGAGCTGACTTGCCGCAGGCTCCGAGTAGCAGGAGCAGCCCGATCGCGGTCAGTGTGGGTTCGCTCAGTGCCGGAGCGGATCCGAACACCGCGGCGAACGAGATCGAGCCGACGGAGGCGAACATGATCATCAGCGCGATCGCGAGACCCATGTCGCCGACCCGGTTGACGATGAACGCCTTCTTGGCCGCGGTGGCGGCCGACGGCTTGTGCGACCAGAACCCGATCAGCAGGTAGGAGGCCAGGCCGACACCTTCCCACCCGGCGTACAGGCCCAGGTAGTTGTCGGCGAGAACCAGCAGGAGCATGGCTGCCAGAAACAGGTTGAGGTATGCGAAAAACCTTCTGCGGTCGGGATCGTGAGCCATGTAGCCGACCGAGTAGATATGGATCAGC
This sequence comes from Mycobacterium venezuelense, assembly GCF_054919535.1. Taxonomy (NCBI): domain Bacteria; kingdom Bacillati; phylum Actinomycetota; class Actinomycetes; order Mycobacteriales; family Mycobacteriaceae; genus Mycobacterium; species Mycobacterium venezuelense. The sequence continues at coordinate 217,018 of NZ_JBONDW010000006.1, read as the reverse complement.
GAGCCGACCCCGGTGATCAACAGCACGAAACACATCGACAGCTCGTCGAGTTGCAGCCCGAAGTCGACCTGCAACCCGGCCACCGGAACCCACGAGAACAGATTCTCGTGGACCGCGCGGTCCTCCCCGTGGCGGCCCAGCATGTCGACGAACAACAACGCGCCCACGACGAACGACGAGAGCGCGGCGGCGCAACCCAACAGGTGCCCCCACCGGTCCGCTCGCCTGCCGGCCAGCAGCAGGATCACCGCACCCGTGATCGGCAGGTCGATCAGCAACCACACTGGAAGTGACATGGCGCCCTTAGTTCTTCAGCAGGCTGGCGTCGTCGACCGAGGCCGACCGGCGGGTGCGGAAGATCGTCATGATGATGGCCAGGCCGACGACGACTTCGCAGGCGGCGACCACCATGGTGAAGAACGCCACCACCTGGCCGTCGAGGTGGCCGTGCATACGGGAGAACGCCACGAAGGCCAGGTTGGCCGCGTTCAGCATCAGCTCGACGCACATGAACATCACGATGGCGTTGCGCCGCAACAGAACCCCCGCCGCACCGATGGTGAACAGCAGCGCCGACAGATACAGGTAGTTGTCGGGATTCATCCTGGCATCACCCCTCCCCGTTTCTCGAATTGCTCATGGCCCGCTGCGGCAGAATCGAGCTGACCGATATCGCGGCGTCCGAACCGTCGGGCAGCCGCGCCGGGATGTCGACGGCATTGTGCCGGGCATAGACGCCGGGATTCGGCAAGGGTGTCGGGTGCCCACCCGCCTGGAAGCGCTCGACGGCCAGTTCGCGCTGAGTCTTGCGGCGCTCGAAGCGCTCGCGGTGCGCGAGCACCATCGCCCCGAGTGCGGCGGTGATCAACAGCGTGCTGGTCAACTCGAACGCCCACAGGTAGCGCGTGAAGATCAGTGCCGCCAAGCCTTCCACGTTGCCGCCGGCGTTGGCCTCCGCCAGGCCGGTGAAGCCGGCCACCGAGACGTTGCCGATTCCTGCGATCAGCAGCACCCCGAAACCCACCCCGGCTGCGAGTGCGGCAATGCGCTGGCCGCGCAACGTTTCCACGAGCGATTCCGACAGGTCGACACCGATGAGCATCAGCACGAACAGGAACAGCATCATCACGGCGCCGGTGTAGACCACCACCTGCACCACACCCAGGAACACGGCATCCTGCGCGATGTAGAGCACGGCCAGCACGATCATCGTGCACGCCAGGAACACCGCGGAGTACACGGCTTTCGGCGCGGCGACGACTCCGATGCCGCCGAGCACCGCGACCGCCCCGAGAATCCAGAACAACACCGCCTCGGTCGTGGACGTGCGGGCCGCGCCGTCGACCGCGGCGAGCCGCGAAATATGCTCCGCCAGCAGCATCACCTCAGGCGTCATCGAACGTCCTCCGTGATGGGGTTGATCTTTCCGAGGTAGTAATCGTCGTCGGTGCTGCCGGGCGCCATCTCATGCGGCGGTGCCTGCATACCCGGCTGCAGGGGAGCGAGCAGCTTGTCCTTGCCCCAGATCAAATCGGCGCGATTGTCGTCGGCCATCTCGTAGTCGTTGGTCATCGTCAACGCTCTGGTGGGGCAGGCTTCGATGCACAACCCGCACCCGATGCAGCGCAGGTAGTTGATCTGGTACACCCTGCCGTAGCGTTCGCCGGGCGAAAAGCGTTCGCCCGCTGCGTTGTCGGCGCCTTCGACGAAGATCGCATCGGCCGGGCAGGCCCACGCGCACAATTCGCATCCGATGCACTTCTCCAGCCCATCGGGATATCGGTTGAGCTGGTGGCGGCCGTGATAGCGCGGCGCGACCGGTCCGGGTTTCTCGGGATACTCCTCGGTGAGCGGCTTTTTGAACATCGAACCGAACGTCACCGCGAACCCCGCGAGTGCGTCGAGGAACTTAGGCATCAGCGGTCTCCTTGCTGGCAGCCGGCAGCGGTGGCACGGGATAGGCTCCCGAACTCTGCTGCGGTGCCGGTCGAACAGTTTTGCGGCGCAGGGCTTTCCACAGTGCCCAGGCGAGGACGACGACCGCGACCACGGCCGAGGTGACAAGCCAGGTCGCCCAGTTGTGGTAGCCGTGTTCGCGCAGGCTGTGCGTGGTCGCGACGATCATGATCCAGGCCAGCGATACCGGAATCAGGACTTTCCAGCCCAGTGCCATGAACTGGTCGTAGCGCAGCCGGGGCAGTGTCGCGCGCAGCCAGATGTAGAAGAACATGAACGTCCACACCTTGGCGGTGAACCACAGCAGCGCCCACCAGCCGCTGTCGGCGCCGTCGATCATGTTGAACGGGAACGGTGCATGCCATCCGCCGAGGAACATCGTCGTGGCGAGGGCCGAGACCGTGGTCATGTTGACGTATTCGGCGAGCATGAACATCGCGAACTTCAGCGAGGAGTACTCGGTGTGGAACCCGCCGACGAGCTCACCCTCGGCCTCGGGGAGATCGAAAGGGGCCCGGTTGGTTTCGCCGACCATCGACGTCACGTACACCAGGAATGACGGCAACAGCAGGAAGACGAACCACGTGCCGTCCTGCGCGGCGACGATGCCCGACGTGGACATGGTGCCCGCATAGAGGAACACCGCGGCGAACGACAACGCCATCGCGATCTCATACGAGATCACCTGCGCGCTCGAGCGCAGTCCGCCGAGCAGGGGATAGGTTGAGCCGGACGCCCAGCCGGCCAGCACGATGCCGTATACGCCGATCGAGGTGACGGCCAGGATGTAGAGCACCGCGACCGAGAGATCCGTCAACTGCAGCGGGGTGCGGTGCCCGAACACCGATACCTCGCCGCCCATCGGGATGACCGCGAACGCCATGAACGCCGGGATCACCGAGATGACCGGGGCGAGCAGATAAATGGGTTTGTCGACGCCGGCCGGGGTGAGGCCCTCTTTCAGAGCGAGCTTGATGCCGTCGGCCAGCGATTGGAGCAGGCCCCACGGGCCGACGCGGTTGGGTCCCGGCCGCATCTGCATGCGGCCCAGGACTTTACGTTCGATCAGAATCGCCGAAAGCACCGTCAGGAGCAGGAACACGAAGATGGCGAGTGCCTTGGCGAGGATCAGCCACCACGGGTCGTGGCCGAACAGCGTCGGGTCCGGGTGTGTCATGAGGCGGTCCGTCCGATCGATACCAGCGCGCCTGCCGTGACGCCGAGTTGCGAATGCACCGCCGAGCCGGAGGAGTTCATCGGCAGCCACACCACGCGGTCGGCCATGTCGGTGATGGCCAGCGGCAGCGTGATCGCACCCCGGTCAGTGCCGACCGTCACCGGATCGCCATCGGCCGCGCCGATCTCGGCGGCGGTCGCTGCGGACAGGCGGGCGACCGCAGGCCGGGCGGTTCCGGCCAGGTACGGTTCGCCGTCTTGGAGCCGGCCGGCATCGAGCAGCATGCGCCAGCAGGCAAGCACCGCCTGACCGGCTTCTGGCTCGGGCGGCTTGGCCGGCGACACCGTTGGTGCGGGAGCGCGGGTGCCGGTCCACACACCGAGGCGGGCCAGCTCGGCGTCGGCGGCATCCGCGGTCGTGAGGCCGAGGTCGACGCCGATCTCGTCGGCGAGGTAGTGCAGGACCCGCAGGTCCGGTATGGCGTTGGACTGCAGCGACGGCTTGAACGGCCGAATCCGGCCTTCCCAGTCGAGGAAGGCCCCTGCCTTCTCCACCACCGGTGCGACGGGGAACACCACGTCGGCCAGATCGGTTACCGCGCTCTCGCGCAACTCCAGGCTCACCACGAACGGCGTCATGCGCAACGCGTTCAGTGCCACGTCCGGATCGGGCAGATCGGCGATGTCCACCCCGCCGATCAGCAGCGCTGCCAGCTTGCCGTCGGCTGCCGCGGCGAGAATCTCGGCGCCGTCACGCCCTGGCGAGTCCGGCAGGTCGCCGGTGTTCCAGGCTTCCGCGGTCTGCGCGCGGGCCGTCGCATCGGTGACCGGGCGGCCGCCCGGCAGCAGATTGGGCAGCGCACCGGCTTCCAGTGCGCCACGCTCGCCGGCGCGCCGCGGAATCCACGCCAGCCGAGCACCGGTCCCGGCCGCCAGTCTTGCGGCAGCAGAGAGCGCGCCCGGTGAAGTGGCCAACCGCTCACCGACCAGGATGACCGCACCGGGCATGCGCAGCCTCTCGTCGTCGGCGAGGCTGTCCAGCGCCGCGGCTTCGCCTCCGGGCGCCGTGGGGATCAACGTGCCCGCCATCTTCGTAAGCCCGCGACTGGCGAACGGCGCCACGGAAAGCACCCGAACCCTGTTCTTGCGGGCCCCTTTGCGGAGCCGCAGGAACACGATCGGCGATTCTTCTTCTGGCTCGAAGCCGGCCAGCAACACCGTCGGCGCCTGCTCGAGCTCCGCGTAGCGCAGTGTCATCGCCGTCCCGGCCACTTGCGCGGCCAGGAACTCGGCTTCCTCCGCTGAGTGGGCCCGCGAACGGAAGTCGATGTCGTTGGTGTTGAGCACCATTCGGGTGAACTTCGAGTACGCGTAGGCGTCCTGGACGGTGCACCGACCTCCCGCGAGCACGCCGGTGCTACCGGCCGCCGCGAGGAGACCCGCTCCCGCAACGCCGAGTGCTTCCGACCACGACGCCGGGCGCAATACACCGTTGTCGCGCAGCAGCGGTGTGGTGATCCGATCGCCGACGGTCGCATAGGTGAAGGCCCAGCGGCCCTTGTCGCAGTTCCACTCCTCGTTGACCTCGGGGTCGTCACCGGCCAACCGGCGCATGACTTTTCCGCGCCGGTGGTCGGTTCGCTGCGCACATCCGGACGCACAGTGCTCGCACACACTGGGGCTCGAGACGAGGTCGAACGGGCGGGCCCGGAACCGGTAGGCGGTGCCGGTCAGCGCGCCCACCGGGCAGATCTGCACGGTGTTGCCCGAGAAATAGGACTGGAACGGCTCGCCGGGAGCGATACCGACCTGTTGCAGGGCCCCTCGCTCGAGCAAGTCGATGAACGGATCGCCGGCAATCTGTGCGGAGAACCGCGTGCAGCGGGCGCACAGAACGCAACGCTCGCGGTCCAGCAGCACCTGCGACGAGATGTTGATCGGTTTGGGGAAGGTCCGTTTGACGTCTTCGAACCGGGTCTCCGGGCGCCCGTTGGACATCGCCTGGTTCTGCAGTGGGCATTCGCCACCCTTGTCGCAGACCGGGCAGTCCAATGGATGGTTGATCAGCAGCAGTTCCATCACCCCGCGCTGCGCCTTATCTGCTGCCTCGGAGCTGAACTGGGTGCGCACCACCATGTCCGGCATGACCGTGGTGGTGCACGACGCCATCGGTTTGCGTTGACCTTCCACCTCGACCAGGCACTGTCGGCACGCCCCGACCGGATCGAGCAGCGGATGGTCGCAGAACCGCGGGATCTGGACCCCCATCAACTCGGCGGCGCGGATCACCAACGTGCCCTTGGGAACGCTGATCTCATGCCCGTCGATGGTCAGCGGCACCATTTCCACCGGCGGGCTGTCCTTGGTCGGCTCGGCCAGCGTCATCGACGTGCCCCCTTTCTCTGCGTGTCCGCTCGCCGAATGACCATCTACACACCGACCCCTTCGGTCGCCATCAACGTCGAGGCGTGCGGATCGAACGGACACCCGCCGCCCAGGTGCGCCACGTACTCGTCGCGGAAATGCTTGATGGACGACATGATCGGGCTCGCAGCGCCATCACCCAACGCGCAGAACGACTTCCCGAAGATCGTGTCGGAGATGTCAAGCAGCTTGTCGATGTCGGCCTCGGACGCGGCCCCGGTCTCCAGCCGCGCATAGATCTGTGCGAGCCAGTAGGTGCCCTCCCGGCACGGGGTGCACTTACCGCAGGATTCGTGCGCGTAGAACTGAGTCCAGCGGCGTACGGCCCGCACCACACACGTGGTCTCGTCGAAGATCTGCAGTGCCTTGGTGCCCAGCATGGAACCCACCGAGGCCATGCCCTCGTAATCCAGTGGTACGTCGAGATGCTCACCTGTCAGCAGTGGCGTCGAGGATCCGCCAGGTGTCCAGAACTTCAGGGTGTGTCCCGTTCGGATGCCGCCGGCATAGCCGAGGAGTTCGCGCAGCGTGATGCCGAGCGGCGCCTCGTACTGCCCGGGACGATTGACATGGCCCGACAGCGAATACAACGTGAAACCAGGGGATTTCTCCGATCCCATCGAGCGGAACCAGTCGACGCCGTTGAGCAGGATCGGTGGGACGCTGGCGATGGATTCGACGTTGTTGACCACGGTCGGGCACGCGTACAGACCCGCCACGGCCGGGAACGGCGGCCGCAGACGAGGCTGCCCGCGCCGGCCTTCCAGGGAATCCAGCAGCGCGGTCTCCTCGCCGCAGATGTAGGCGCCCGCGCCGGCGTGGACCGTCAGCTCCAGGTCGAATCCCGAATCGAGGATGTTCGAGCCCAGATAGCCGGCGTCATAGGCCTCGGCGACCGCTGCCTGCAGGCGCCGCAACACCGGAACCACCTCGCCGCGTACATAGATGAAGGCGTGCTTGGCGCGGATCGCGTACGCCGCGATGATCACGCCTTCGATCAGGAAGTGCGGCGTTGTCAGCAGCAGCGGGATGTCTTTGCACGTGCCCGGTTCGGACTCGTCGGCATTGACCACGAGGTAATGCGGTTTCGCACCGGCGCCCTCGTCACCCTGGGGGATGAACGACCACTTCGTGCCGGTGGGGAATCCGGCGCCGCCACGGCCGCGCAGGCCGGAGTCCTTCACCAGCGCAATCACATCGTCCGGAGCCATCGACATGGCGCGTTGCAGCCCCTGATAACCATCGTGACGGCGGTAGGTATCCAACGTCCACGGATCGGGTTCGTCCCAGAATCTGCTGAGTACCGGCGTCAGTGCGGTCATGAGCGCGAATCCGTTGCGTCCGGGTCGGTTTCGGGGGTGTTCGGCTCGGGTGGCACGGTCGCGGACGGCCCGGGCGCCGGGGCGTCCTGCGTGGCCTCCGCGGCCGCCTGCTCGTCGTCGACGACCTGCTCGGAGGACGCGGATGCGTTGGTGCCGGGTGCCGCCATACCGCGTTCGTGTGCGACGCGCAGCCCGGCGAGGGTGGCGTCGCCGGGTGCGCCGCCCGCTGCGCGGGGATCGCCCAAACCGGCCAGGGTGCGCGCGGTTTCGCGGAAGCTGCACAACGGCGCGCCGCGGCTGGGCGCAGGCGCGTCACCGGTGCGCAGCCCGTCGACGAGATCGCGTGCCGACGAAGGAGTCTGGTTGTCATAGAACTCCCAGTTGACCATCACCACCGGCGCGTAATCGCAGGCGGCATTGCATTCGATGTGCTCAAGCGTGACTCGGCCGTCGGCGGTGGTCTGCCCGGCGTGGATATCCAGATGGTCCTGAAGCGCGTCCAGAATCGCGTCGCCGCCCATGATCGCGCACAGCGTGTTGGTGCACACACCGACGAGGTAGTCGCCGGTCGGTGTGCGCCGGTACATCGAGTAGAACGTGGCCACCGCGGTGACCTCGGCCTCGGTCAGACCCAATTGTGCGGCGCAGAACGCGATTCCGGCCGGCGTCAGGTAGCCGTCCTCGGCCTGGGCCAGGTGCAGCAGGGGCAGCAGCGCCGAGCGGGCGTCTGGGTAACGCGCGATGATCTGCTCGGCGTCGGCGCGTAGCCGGGTCGTGACCTCGTCGGGATATGCCACGGGCCCGTTGATCGGCGGGCCCGCTTCGTCGGGGCGCTGCCCCAGTTCCAGGAACACTTCGCTCATCTGTCGACCCCTCCCATGACCGGGTCGATCGACGCCACCGCCGCGATCGCGTCGGCCACCATGCCGCCCTCGCACATCGCGGCCACGGCTTGAAGATTGGTGAAGGAGGGATCGCGATAGTGCACCCGATAGGGGCGGGTTCCGCCGTCGGAGACCATGTGCACCCCGAGCTCGCCCCGCGGTGACTCCACCGCGACATACACCTGACCCGCAGGCACTCTGATGCCTTCGGTGACGAGTTTGAAGTGGTGGATAAGCCCCTCCATCGAGTGGCCCATGATCCGGGCGATGTGCTCGGGCGAGTTGCCCAAACCGTCCGGACCGAGCTTGAGATCAGCCGGCCAGGCCAGCTTCTTGTCGGTGATCATCACCGGCCCCGGGCCGAGTCTTTCCAGCATGTCCACACACTGCTCGACGATCTTGAGCGACTCGCGCATCTCCTTGACGCGGATGATGTAGCGGCCGTAGGAGTCGCAGCGGTCATCGGTGATGACGTCGAATTCGTAGTTCTCGTAACCGCAGTACGGTTGTGCCTTGCGGAGATCGTGCGGCAGGCCGGTGGATCGCAACACCGGACCGGTGATGCCGAGCGCGATGCAGCCCGTGAGGTCGAGGTAGCCCACGTCGATGGTGCGGGCCTTCCAGATGTAATTCTCGTTGAGCAGATTCTCCAAGTCGCGCAGGCGTTTCGGGAGCAGGTCGAGGAGTTCCCGAACCTGGGGGATCGCTTCGTCGGGGAGGTCGGCGGCCAATCCGCCTGGGCGGATGTACGCGTGGTTCATCCGCAGGCCGGTGATCGTTTCGAAGACCCGCAGGATCTCCTCGCGTTCCCGGAACCCGTAGAACATCGCGCTCATCGCGCCCAATTCCATGCCGCCGGTTGCCAACGCCACCAGGTGCGAGCTGATGCGGTTGAGTTCCATGAGCATGACGCGGATGACGCTCGCGCGCTCCGGAATGTCGTCGGTGATGCCGAGCAGCTTCTCAACCCCGAGGCAGTACGCGGTCTCGTTGAAGAACGGTGAGAGGTAGTCCATTCGGGTGACGAATGTGACGCCCTGGGTCCAGTTCCGGTACTCGAGGTTCTTCTCGATTCCGGTGTGCAGATAGCCGATGCCGCAACGGGCTTCGGTGATGATCTCGCCTTCGATCTCGAGGATCAGCCGCAGCACGCCGTGCGTCGACGGGTGCTGGGGACCCATGTTGACGACGATCCGTTCGCCGGCCGCCGCCGCCGCGCTCGACCGGGCCGCGGCCACCACCTGGTCCCAATCCGCGCCGCCGACCACGACGACCTTTTCCCCGCCCTCGGGCGGCACCGTTGAAGTGCTCATCAGTTGTACGACCTCCGCTGATCTGGCGGTGGGATCTGAGCGCCGTGGTATTCCACCGGAATTCCGCCCAGCGGATAGTCTTTGCGCTGCGGATGGCCCACCCAGTCGTCGGGCATCTCGATGCGGGTCAGTGCCGGATGGCCGTCGAAGACGATGCCGAAGAAGTCGTAGGTCTCGCGTTCGTGCCAGTCGGTGGTGGGGTAGATCGCGTAGAGCGACGGTATGTGCGGATCGGCGTCTGGTGCCGCGACTTCGAGCCTGAGCCGGCGGTTGTGGGTGATCGACATCAGCGGATACACCGCATGCAATTCACGGCCGGTGTCGTCGGGGTAATGCACGCCGCTCACCCCGAGGCACAATTCGAAACGCAGGGCCGGATCGTCCCGTAACACACTCGCGACGGCGGGAAGCTGGACTCGACTGACTTCGAGAGTCAGCTCGTCGCGGTACACCACCACACGCTCGATCGAGACGGCGTAGCGCTCCTCGCCGAGAACCGCGGCCAGTTGGTCGACCACCTCGTCGAAATACCCGCCGTACGGTCGGGGGGAACTCCCGGGGAGAGCCACCGGACGCACGAGACGCCCGTACCCAGAAGTGTCGCCGGTGCCCTTGGCGCCGAACATGCCGCGCCGCACCCCGATCACCTCGGGTGTGTCGCCGATCCCGGTCCGGACGCCGTTGGTGCCGTTGGAGGATCCGTTGGATGTGCTCACCGCAGCAACCCCTTGAGCTCGATGGTCGGGGGGAGCGCGAGCGCAGCCTGTTCGGCTTCGCGGATGGCCTCCGCACGGTTCACGCCGAGCGGCATCTGCTGAATCTTGTCGTGCAGCTTGAGAATTGCATGCAAGAGCATCTCCGGGCGGGGTGGACATCCGGGTAGGTAGATATCCACCGGAACCACGTGGTCAACGCCCTGGACCACTGCGTAGTTGTTGAACATGCCGCCCGACGATGCGCACACGCCCATCGCCAGCACCCATTTCGGTTCGGCCATCTGGTCATAGATCTGCCGAAGCACCGGCGCCATCTTCTGGCTGACCCGCCCCGCGACGATCATCAGATCGGCCTGCCGCGGGGTGGCCGAGAACCGCTCCATGCCGAACCTGGCGATGTCGAACCGTGGCCCCGCCGTGGACATCATCTCGATCGCACAGCAGGCCAGGCCGAATGTCGCGGGCCATAGCGAGCCTTTACGGACGTATCCGGCAACCGTCTCGACTGTCGACAGCAGGATCCCGCCGGGCAGACGTTCTTCTAGTCCCAATTCAGGCCCCCTCGGCGCCAGACATACGCGTACGCCACGAAGACCGTGAGCATGAACAACAACATCTCCACCAGCGCGAACAGGCCCAGACTGTCGAATGCGACCGCCCACGGGTAGAGAAAAACGATCTCGATGTCGAACACGATGAACAACATCGCGATCAGGTAATAGCGGATCGGCATCCGTTGACCGGTGGCTCCCGCCGCGCCGGCCGGCATGGGCTCGATACCGCATTCGTATGCTTCGAGTTTGGCCCGGTTGTAGCGCCTTGGTCCGATGACGAGCGCGATGACCACGGACACCACGGCAAAGGCAGCCGCAATCGCTCCGAGAACCAGGATGGGCGTGTAGAGATTCATGCCTCGCGGTCGCTCCCTCGGTGGGCTGTCGATGTGAGCTAACCCACAGCCTAGCGAGGTTTGCGGCCCGTGCCACATATTTTGGTTAGTATCGTTTCATACCGCGGCAGCGCACAGCTGCGTCGCAGCCATGCCGTGAAGAACCAACGGCTACAGGGTAATTCGCTGGGATTACTGAACCGGGGCACGCAATAGGCGCACGACGGCGTCGCCCAGCCGGATGGGATCGATCGGATGGGGGACAGCGGCTTCGGCACGCGACCAACTGGCGAGCCAGGCGTCGTCGGGACGCCCGGTGAGCACCAGGATCGGTGGGCAGACGTCCAGCTCGTCCTTGAGTTGCTTGGCGACGCCCATGCCGCCGGCCGGCGTGGCCTCGCCGTCGAGGATCGCCAGGTCGAATCCTCCAGCGTCCATCTGAGAAATCACCATGGGCGCGGTGGCGACCTCGACATAGGTGAGCTCCGGCAAATCCGGGTGGACGCGTTTGCCGAGCGCGAGTCGCACCTGTTCGCGGGTGCGTGGATTGTCGCTGTACACCAGGATGCGCAGCGGCGCGGGGCCGGCCATGCCGCCGATGCTACTGCGTGCGGGGTCGACGATCGGGCAACTCGCCGAATCCTGTTGCGCCGCTTCAGGCCCGGACGAACACCAACGTGGCCGACAGCGCGGTCGCCGGCCCGACCATGCCGAGCATATTGCCGGAAACGCCGAATTCGCCGCGCTCGACCGTGCACTGGCCGGCCAGCTGCACGGCGCCGTCGTCCAGAACCTGCACGCTGACCGGCAATTCGATCGGCCGGGCCACACCCCGAACGGTCAGGGTGGCGCCCAACCGAGCGTCGTTCGCTCCTGACGGTCGTGCCTCGTCGACGTCGACGGTGATCTCCGGATGTGTGTCGACGTCGAAGAAGTCAGCCGAGCGCAGATGCTCGTCCCGCTTGCGGATACCGGTCCGCAGCGACGCCGCACGAATCGCAACCCGGCCGCTGACCCCGCCGTTTGCCCGGCCTTCGCCGCTGAACTCGGCAAATCTGCCGGTGACAGTAGCCAAACCCCACATGGTCTTGTTCCGAAAGGTCACCGAGGACCGCTCAGGGGCCAAGGTCCAGTTGCCCGCGCTGGCGGTGAGGATGTCTCGCAGCGTCGTCATGTTGCCTCCGTGGTGAACTCAGTTGAGCAGTGGTGCGATGTCCTTGGGGTCGAAGTACTCGTCGATGCGGTTGATCAGGCCGTCAGCTCCTACCTTGATGACGATGCAGACCCGCAGTGCGATCAACGCACCGTCGCGCCCGGTCGCGTGCACGATGTGCTGCTGGACGAATCCGCCGTCGAAGAACTGGCGGTCGAGAACCTCGTAGCGGCGCTCGGTGGTGGCGTCGATGAACCAATCGATAACCCGCAGGGCGCGGGCTCGTTTGTTGTCCTTGGGATCGCCGGAGTGCCACACCGTGACATCGTCGGTCCACAGCCCCGCGATGGTGGCGCGGTCGCTGCGTTCGATCGCCTCGAACAGCCGATTGGCGACCTCGTCGATGGCCTCAGCGTCGATTACGGGCATCTGTTCCCCTTCCCCGGCTGATGCTTGACCTCAAGCGACATTGAGGTTGAAGACTTGATCCATGGATACGACACCGGCACTTTCCCTGTTCGATGAAGCGTACGAGTCCCGCACCGCACCGTGGGTGATCGGCGAGCCGCAATCGGCGATCGTCGACCTGGAACGCCGTGGGCTGATCCGCGGCAAGGTGCTCGACGCGGGCTGTGGGACGGGCGAACACACGATGCTGCTCACGCGCATGGGCTATGACGTGCTCGGCATCGACTTGTCGCCGCGGGCGATTGCTCAGGCTCGGGAAAACGCTGTTCAACGCGGTGTGGACGCACGTTTCGCCGTTGCCGACGCGATGCGGCTCGATGCCGATCCCGGTTACGACACGATCATTGACAGCGCGCTGTTCCACATCTTCGACGACACCGACCGGCCCACGTATGTCGCGAGCCTGCACACGGCCTGCCGGCCCGGCGGGTCTGTCCACGTGCTGGCCCTGTCCGACGCCGGGCGCGGCTTCGGTCCCGAGGTCAGCGAGGACGTCATCCGCGGTGCGTTCGCCGACGGCTGGCTGCTCGAGGCGCTGGACACCACCACCTACCGCGGGGTGGTCAGCCCGGCTCAGGCCGACGCCATCGGCCTGCCGGCCGGCACGCACGTCGACGAGCCCGCATGGCTGGTACGGGCACGCCGGGTATGAGCGACTACGGCCCGTCATAGCCCGGATGCGCAGCCGCCAACCGCTGTCGTACCAGCATGCGCAAACACGCGGTGACGGCATCGGCGCGGTCGTCGAGGTCGCCCGCGCGAATGGCTGACGCGAGCGCCGCCTCGTCGGGGAAACCGAGCCCGGCCAGGGCGGCGTCGGTGTCGACGGGGTCACCGGCGAGCAGCTCGCGCTCGACCATGCGCAGTGCGTTGGCCGCCACGCGGGCGTGGAAGTTGACCGCTCCGGCGGTCTGGGCTCGCACCTCCGTCTCGAGGAACTCGGCCACCGCCGCGACGAGCTCGGCCGCCGTCGGCCGGCCGTAGAGACCACTCACAGCGCGCTCCCGTCCAGCAGGTCAAGCAGATCCCACTCGGTTTCGCAGACCCGGCGCCCGATCGTCGCCAACTCCACCGATCTGGTCTGGCCGCTGAGGTGCCGCTCGGCCTGATACCGGCAGATGATGCCCCAGCGCAGGGTCGCCTGCACGAGCCACCAGCGGATCGCCGCGCGGTCGACCGCCATCCCGCCGGCCTCCTCGTATGCGGTCAGGAAATTTTCGATACTGCCGAGGCCACCGGCCCCCATGGACTGCGGCGCCCCGAAGCGCCACGCGCGGATGCAGAACCAGGACAGGTCTTCGTACACCTCGCCAAGATGCACCAGCTCCCAGTCCAGTACCGCAGCCAGGTCCGAGCCGTCAACGATGAGATTGCCCATCCGGAAGTCGCCGTGGACCAACCGATGTGGCGAGGGCGGTGGCCGATTGGCCGCCAGCCAGCGAAACGTCCACTCGAAAGTCGCTGTGGTGTCGCCCATCTCGTCGAGCTGGCCGCGCCACTGGGTCAGCTGGTCCTGTTCGGCCAAACCGGGCATCCGCGGGGGTTCTGCCCGGTGGATCGCGGCGAGGGCCTGCGCGCATTGCGTGAGCAACTTGGCGCGGCCGGCGTCGTCGAGCTGACGCTGGATGCGTCGAACGATGGTCTCCCCGGCGATGAAATCGCAGATGAGGAACGGATTGCCCAGCGCGCCAGCGGAATTGTCGGCGACGAGGACATGCGGGACGGGTGCGCCGACCGCGGCAGCCGCGCGTTGTGCGCCCGCTTCCAACTCCATGCCGGCATGCACTTCGTCGGGTGGTCCGGTGCGCAGGATCAGTGCACGGCGTGCCGAGGACGTGACGGCGTCGAACGACCACGTCGTGCGGCTGGCCCCGCCGGTGAGCTCACGCAGGTTCTCGACGGCCACGTCGGGATCGAGCACGGGCGCGAGCACCTCGGCCAGCGCGCCCGGCAGGTCGGTCACTTCTTGGCCTTGCCGAACCCGAAGAGGCGCTGCGCCACCCGACGCATCTGGATTTCCTCGGCGCCCTCGGTGATCCGGTAGCGGCGGTGGTGTCGGTAGATGTGTTCGAACGGCTCATGGCGGCTGTAGCCGATGCCGCCGTGCACCTGCATCGCCCGGTCGGCTGCCTCGCACACCAACCGATTGGCCCGGTAGTTGGCCATCGACACCTTGTCTGAGACTTCCATGTGGTGATTCGCGTCCAGCTGGGCCGCGGCGTACCGGACCAGGAGCCGCACCATCTGCGCCTCGGTCTGCAACTCGACCAGCGGCCATTGGACCGCCTGATTGACCGCCAGCGGCTTGCCGAACACCACGCGGTCACCGGCGTAGGCGACGGCGCGGTCGATGCAATATTGCGCGGCGCCCAGGCTGCTCGCGGCCTGGCGAATCCGGTTCTCGTGCAGGAAGGTCTGGCCGACCTCCAGACCGCGGTCGACCTCACCGAGTACGGCGTCGGCGGGCACCCGGACATCCTTCAGTTCGACCTCGCCGTGGTCGGTAGGCATGTTGAACGTCCACCAGTAGAAGGGGACATGAAAACCCGGGGCATCCGTCGGGACGAGGAACGCGGTGATCCCGCGAGCCTGACCCGGCTCACCGGACGTGCGCGCGAAGATGAGATCGTGCGTGGCGCGGTGCACGCCGGTGTTCCAGCGCTTGGTGCCGTTGATGATCCAACCGTCACCGTCGGCGACCGCGGTGGTCTCCAGCCAGGTGGCGTCCGACCCGTGGCCGGGCTCGGTCAGCCCGAAGGCCATCGAGCGCTTGCCGGTGAGCATCGCCTCGACCCATACGCTCTTCTGATCTTCGGTGCCGAACCGGTCCATCATGATGACCTGTGGAAAGTTCCCGACGATCGACGACTCGTCCTGAAGATCGTTGTGTAGGCCAAGTCCCTTGTGCGCCAGGTGTTCCCGGATGACGGCCATGTCGAGGTTGCTGCCGTCGCGGCCGCCGAAGCGGGCGGGCAGGCCGTATCGCAGCCAGCCCGCGGCGTCGGCGCGCCTGCGCATCTCGTCGAGGAGGTCTTCCCACTCGCGCCGGGGGATGCCGCCGTTGTCCCAGTCGGTGCGGGCATATTCGCGTCTGTGGTCGAAGTACTGGATGTGTTCGCGTTCAAGCGGCTTGATCTCCGTCTCGATGAATGCGTCCATCTCCTGGAGTAGACCTGGAAGGTGTTCTGGTAAAGCGAAATCCACGATGATCTCTCTTTCTGGCTTCAGAAGCCGTACAGGGTTTTCTTCCAGATGCTCGATAGGGTGGCGATTGCCTCGGAGTCGCTGAGTTCGATGCCCAACCCGGAGTGGCCCACGAACACCGTGGTGAAGTTCTCGAACAGCAACGCGATCGCTGCCGCAACGTGCTCGGGGTTCAGGTCCTTGGCGTGGCCTTGTTCCTGCGCGCGCTCGACCGATGCGGCGACGATGTCGATACCGAAGCGGCGGAACCCGTTTTGCACGTCGGCGAACCGCTGCTGGGTGGCCGCCAGTTGTGCGACGGCGATCATGATGCCGATGTTCTGTTTGAAGATGTTCCAGTAGCCGGTCACAACCGAGGTGAAGAACTCGGTGTCGTCCGGGGAATCCGGCAGGTGCAGGTTCAGTCCGGACGGCTCGACTACGTCGTGGAGGAACGATTCGGCCAGTGCGGCCAGCAGATCCTCCTTGTCATCGAAATAGCGGTAGAACACCGCGGGGCTCTTGCCGGCCGCTGACGTGATGTCGGCGAGGGTGGTGCCGTGAAAACCTCGTTCGGCGAACAGCTTCCGCGCGGCCAACTCGATCGCCGATCGCGTTTGGCGTCCCTTGGAGCTCAGTTCACCGACTGCCATGGGGGGCTCAGTTCAGGATCCGGTCACCGGCGCGCAGCAGTGCGCTCGGCAGGTCGTGCCCGACGGCTCGCTGCGCCACCCGAGCCGCGCCGATGGCCGCGGTCAGGTCGACGTCGACGCTGATGTCGCTGTCGCGCAGCAGATACACGAGGTCCTCGGTGGCGATGTTGCCGTTCGCGCCCGGTGCGAACGGGCAGCCGCCGAGGCCGCCCACCGACGCGTCCAGCCTGGTGACGCCGGCCTGTACCGCGGCGTAGGCACTGGCGAGCCCGCATCCGCGGGTGTTGTGGAAATGTGCGCCGAGCGGTGTGGTGCCGAGCAACGGTGTGACGGCGGCGACGAGGTCGGTGACGCGTTTCGGCGTCGTGGTCCCGATGGTGTCGGCTATCGCGATCCGGTCGACTCCGAGATCGACGGCCGCCGAAACGATATCGAGCACACGGTGCTGCGGTGTCGGGCCGTCGAACGGGCAGTCCCATGCGGTGGCGACGATGACCTCGATTGCGGCGCCGCTGTCGTGCGCGATGCGCGTGACATCGGCTATCGCGACGGTCGCCTCGGCAGTCGACCGCCCGACGTTGGCGCGGCTGTGGCTGTCAGCGGCCGACACCACATATTCGATCGAGCTCAATCCCGCCGCGATCGCGCGTTTCGCCCCGTTGGGACTGGCCACGAGCGCGGAGAACTCAACGTCCGGGAACCGGTGCAGCTCGGCGGCCAACTCGGCGGCGTCGGCCAGTGCGGGCACTTTCGACGGTGACACGAACGCCGTCGCCTCGACCTCGCGCACCCCGGTCGCGACGATCGCTTCGAGGACCTCGATCTTGGCCGCCAACGGGATCGGGTCCTCGATCTGCAAGCCGTCGCGCAGGCAGACTTCGCGGATGTCGACGTGGCTGGGCACGCTCATCACAGCACCCCCTCGGCGCGAAGCGATTCGAGTTCCTCGGCGCTGCGCCCCAGCAGGCCCCGGTAGACCTCGTCATTGTGCTGACCCGGCCGGGCCGACCCCGCATTGCGGATGCTGCCGGGTGATTCGGTGAGAACGGGGACGATGCCGGGTCCCTTGACGGCCCGCTGGACTCGCTCATCCCAGTGATCGGCGATCATGCCGCGGGCCCGCAGCTGCGGGTCGTTGACCACCTCGGCCACGGTGTTGATCGGACCGCTGATGACCCCCGCGTCCGACAGCGTGGCGATGATCTCGGCGGGCTGTCGTTCGGCCGCCCAGTCGCCGATGATCTTGTCCAGCTCGTCCTGATTGCGGCCACGCGCAAGGTGATTGGCGAACCGCTCGTCGGTGGCCAGCTCGGGGCGGCCCATCGCTTCGCACAGCCGCCGGAAGACGGTGTCCTGGTTCGCCGCGATGACCACCCAGCTGCCGTTGGCGCTCTGGTAGATGTTCGACGGGGCGATTCCCTCCAGTCGCGTGCCCGACGGCCCGCGGACCACACCACCCACGTCGTAGTCGGGAATGGTGGATTCCTGGATGGCCAGGCATGATTCGGTCAGTGCGGTGTCGACGATCTGGCCTTCACCGGTGACGGTGCGCCGGTAGAGTGCGGCCAGGGCGCCTTGTGCGGCGAACATCCCGGCCAGGCTGTCGCCCAACGACAGGGCCAGCCGCGGGGGAGGACCACCGGGGAATCCGTTCATATGTCGCAACCCACTCGCGGCCTCGGCCACCGAGGCATACCCGGCCTTGCCGGAATCGGGGCCGGTCTGCCCGTATCCGGACACCCGAACCAGGATGATGCCCTTGTTGCGTTCGCGCAGAACGTCGTAGCCGAGGTTCCACTTTTCCAGCGTGCCGGGGCGGAAGTTCTCGACGATGATGTCGGAGCGCTCGACGAGGTCGAGGAACATCTCGCGGCCTTGCGCGGCACGCAGGTCGAGTGTGACTGCTTTCTTGTTGCGGGCGTGCACGGTCCAGAAGAAGTGGTGACCGTCGAGTTCGGCCTGCCCCCACGTCCGCAGCGGATCCGGTGTGTTCGGCAGCTCGATCTTGATGACTTCGGCGCCCATGTCGCCGAGCAGCCGGCCGGCGAACGGACCCGAGATCAGGGTGCCGAGTTCGATCACCCTGACCCCGTCGAGAGCCCCAGTGCTCACTGTGCCGAATCTCCGGTCTCTGTGCTTCCAACCCCCAGTGAAAACCCGTGCCGGTGCAGCCAATCCGTGCAGACTTCGACGGCTTGGCGCAGCTTGTCGCGCTGGTCCGGTCCGGAGTAGTAGTGGTTGGCGCCGGGAATCTCGTGCATCTCCTTGTCCGGGTGGCCGATCGCCTCGAACAGCCGCCTGGTGTGACTCGGCGTGCAGGCGTCATCGGCGAGATTGCCGATGACGAGTGCCGGCACCGCGATGTCCGGGCCTGCCTTGACTGCGTCGCCGTTGGCGTCGTCATAGCTCCACTGCGAGAGCCAGCTGCGCAATGTGCAGAACCGCGCCAGCCCGACCGGGCTCATGTTCACCACCTGAGGATCGCCCAGGTAGCAGGTTCCCGGTGTGCGTTCGTTCGGATCGACCGTCGGATCGAGCCAGCGCGGGTCGGCCATCGTGCCGTGCACGACGAAGGCAAACTCGTCATCGGGCCGACCGGCGGCGTTGAGCTCGGCGAGTTTCTCCTTGACCCACTTGGTGATTCGCCGGTTCCGCGCGATCTGCGCCTGGTGGTAGCGCTCGAGGAACTCCGGTGTGTACGGGGGCTGGTTGGGATTGTCGGGGTTGTAGAGATCCAGCTCGGGGTCGCGCTTGGTGGGGTCGTTCTCATCGAGGATCGACGCGTCCATCCACTCGGTCATGGTGCCGTGCCTGCTGATGTGGGCGGCCAGCAGCATGATGCCGTCAGCGGGGATCAAACCGAGCTTGGTCAGGTCAGGGCCGTCGCCCGACGGGCTCGCGGTGACGGTGGGTTTTTGCGCCTGTTGCTGATAGAACACCGAAAGCGAGCCCCCGCCGCTCCACCCGGCGAGCACGACTTTCTCGTAGCCGAGGCGGTTCTTGGCGTCCTTGATGCACTCGCCGAGATCCTCGACGACCTTCTCCATCAACAATGCGGAGTCCGTGCCGCGGAACCGGCTGTTGCAATAGATGACGTGGTGCCCGGCGCGGGCCAGGGCATTGATCATCGGCAGGTAGGCGCCGCCGCCGATGGGGTGCATGAACACCAGCACGGTGTCACTCGGCTTGGCTTTGGGCTTGAGCAGATAGCTTTCCAGCACCACCAGCTCGGCGACGCCGCCGTATACGTCTCGGACAGACGAATTATTCTGGTAGGCAACCAGATACGGGATGCGGTCGTACGCGTGCTTAACCGGTGCTTCTGCGGTGGTCATGCTCAAGCCCTCTTCTTCGTCGCGCCAGCCCACATCAGTGCTGCCCCAGATCGTTGGCCAGAATCTCAGCGGACGGGACGAGTCGACGGCGGGTGTCGATCGCGATCACCGACCAGTCCACCCGGTCATATTCGTCGAACTTGCGGCGAGCCCGCTCCCGTGCCTTCTCGGGCGCACCGTGATGGACTCCTTGTGGCGCATGGGAAACCAGACCCGGCGGCATCGGGATACCGTACAGCGAGCCGGCGTGGAAAAACGCGATCTCGTCGTAGTCCACGTTGCGGTGATACCACGGGGTGCGTTCGGTGCCAGGCACACTCTCGGCGGGTTTGGGCAGGAAGTTCATCACGTACACCCCGGTGGCCTGCATGAACAAATGCACCGTCGGCGGCAGGTGCACGCTTTCGGACGTGATGACGGTGTAGTCCTCGATGTTGAAGGTGAACGGGAAGTTGTCGCCCCGCCAACCCTCCACGTCGAGCGGATGATGTTGATAGAACAGAGATGTCGTCGCAACCCCGTCGATCGGCGAATGGACGAGCCGCACCTCGTACTCGTCGCGGCCGTCGTCATCGATCGGCTGCGGCTCGGGGATGGCGACCTGTGCGGGATCGAACGGGAAGTGGCGCCCCAGAGTCCCGGCCGGCGGGACGCGGAAGTCGTCGGTCGCCTGGATCATGAGCCACGTGGATTCCCCGTCGGGCACCTGACGGAACGTGCAGGCCTTGGGGATGTACACCCAGTCGCCCTCGCGGTAACGCAATGGCCCGAACTCCGTCTCGAGCAAGCCCGAACCCCGGTGGACGAACAGCAGCAGATCCCCGTCGACATACCGAACGAAGAATGGCATCTCCTCGCTGCGGCGGCTCAGCAGCACCTGGCAGTCGGCGTTGGAGAACATCAGCAGGGGGCCGCCGTGTGCGTCGGTGCTGTCGCTGGGCTTGAGCTCGCTGGACAGCACGTCGGTGGGGCGCAGGGGCCCGACGGTCCGGTACGCGGTCGGATCGTTGCGGCGGTACATGTTCGCCGTCCGGCCGACGAAGCCGCCGCGACCGAGCTCGTCGTCTTTGAGGCCGTCGAGATCGGCGTGTATTCGCTTGGGCGTCTTGCCTTTGCGGAGGTGAACGAAGGATTCCATGCCAGCTCCTGGGGATTTGTCTGGGGGAGTTCACGACCAAAACTGAAAGTGACTTTAGTTTTTGTTTCAACGCTGGGCAAGAGTGTCTTTCCGAGTGTCGATCCCTGTGACGAGCGTGCAGCTTCTTGCGCTGCCCGCCGACCGCTGAGCGCAAAAGCCTGCACGTTCGTCACAGTGCTTCGCGAGAGGTGCGGCCTGGCCTGGCCGGCGAACGCCCTAGAACAAGCCGTGTTCGCGAAATATCCGGTCGTAGATCTCGCGGACCACGGGCTGCTTGCGCAGGTTGTAATCCATCACGTGACCGCCGCCGGGTGCGGCGGTTCGTTTGGCTTCTTCGTATCGCATCCGATCGTCGGGATGGGTGCGCAGCCAGTCGCGAAACAACTTGTGGCGGATGGTCTCCGGGCAGTCGGGCCCGAAGACGTGCAGATTCACCCGCGGACGGTCGCGGCGCAGGCAGCGGTGCTCATGCCAGCCGGGTTCGCGGATGGTCAGCCGATAGCCGACGGTCTGCAGTCGGGGAACGTATGCCTCTTCATCGCGGGGATCGGCGACCGTGAGGTCGATGTCGATCACGTCCTTCGCAGCCAAGCCGGGGACCGCCGTCGACCCGACATGGTCGAGGTCGAGCACACCGGAGCCCATCGCTGAGCGGATGTCGGCCGCCAACGCGTCGTAGCGGCCGGGCCACTGCGGGTTGTACGGCACGAGTTCGACCACCTCGGGCGCCGGTGGCCCGTCGACCCATGGGCTCACATCGGGTTCGGGATCGTGGTGGCGGGTGATCTGCTCGGGCGTGGGCATTCAACCGAGGCTAGCGATTCAGACCATGGCGATCGGGGAGATTTTCATGCCGATCGAAAGCGCGCCCGCGAGCTCGCGGCTGGTGTCGTAATCGAAGATCACGTGCCCGGAGAGCACGCCGACGTCACGGCTGATCCGCTGCAGCGGATTGTCGAGAAAATGTGCGCTGGCCCCCGACGACGCGAGCAGCAGGGCAATCACCGCCTTCGACTCGTGGACGATGTGGGCGGCGGCCAGTCGCGCCTGACCCCTGATGTCGCGCGACACCGCGTCGCCGGCAGCCAGGATGTCCTCGATCTGCTCGACGGTGTCGGCCAACAGCCCGCGCAACGCGCGAAGTCGCACACGCGCCTCGCCCAGATGTGCCTGCGCGGCCGGCTTGTCCTTCTGCTTCACCCCTTCGTACGCGATCACCCGTTCTGCCAGTCGCTCGGCGTAGACGTCCGCGGCGCGTTCGGCGCTGCCGAGCGCAGGCATCGCCGCCAGCAGGGCGAGCGCGGGCACCATGGGCCAGCGGTAGGTGGGGGCGTTGTGGATCTTCGCGCCCGGCGCGGTCCCCGAATAGATGTCGACGACGCGCACGAGCCGGTGCTCGGGCACGAAGACGTCGGCGATGACCACATCGTTGGATCCGGTGGCCCGCATGCCGTCGGTGTGCCACACGTCCTCGACGCGCATCTCGGAGGCGGGCAGTAACGCCAGAGCGGGATAGATCGCGTCGTCCGGCCCGCACAGTGCGCCGACCATGATCCAGTTGGCGTTCATCACGCCCGTCGCCCACGACCATCGTCCGGTGAGTCGTATACCGCCGTCGGCGGGCACGCCGCGGCCGGTGGGCGCGAGCGGGGCCGGGGCGAGGAACGGTCGAGTCGCGTACGCCTCGGCTTGGGCCTGCTCGTCGAACAACGCGAGCATCCAGTTGTGCAATGTGTAGAAGCCGATGGTCCAGGCGCTCGACGCGCAGCCGTGAGCCATGCGCCGTACCGGATCGAGGATGGCTCCGAACTCCGCCTGCTCTCCGCCGTAGCGCGCGGGCACCAATAGATCGGTGAATCCGGACTCGGTGAGGTCGGTGACGGTCGCATCGGGCAGGCGGCGCAGCTCCTCGGCTTCGCGCGCCCGATCGGCCAATCGAGCGACGAGTTCGTCGGTGATCGACGACGCCACGGAAGTGATCGAGGTCATCGCCGGAACGTACCATACTTTTTAGTATGGACCTCGGCATGCGCTTTTGGCGACGATCGGATAACCCTCCGGACACCACTTGTGAACGGATCGAAATCGAAGGTTCGGCGACGGCTTCGCGGTGCTCGTTCCGGTATCTGCATTTCCCCAGGCAGAACCGTTGACGACAGGGTCAGGGCGGGCCCGAGCTCACGTTTTGTTTGCAACAGATGCGCTGCTCGACGGCGCGCCGCGGGTTTTCCCTAATTGCAGCCCCATGATTTACTCATGGCGCAACAACTGAATTCTCTCGGTCCGCTCTTCCGAGACACCGGCTCAGTCGAGCGGGCGCGACAACGCAGTGAAACCACCGCTGCGGTGCCGCTGAATGATCGATGATCGCGCCTCAGGCGTAATGACCGGATGACGGATGGATTCGCAGTATGACCTTCATTGACAAGATTCGTGGCCGTTGGGCGCGCCGTATGACGGTGGCGGCCATGGCAGCCCTCCTGCTGCCTGGCTTGATCGGCGTTGTCGGCGGATCGGCGACCGCGGGAGCCTTCTCCCGCCCGGGTCTGCCGGTTGAGTACCTGATGGTCCCGTCGCCGTCGATGGGCCGCGACATCAAGATTCAGTTCCAGAGCGGTGGGCCGGGTTCGCACGCGGTGTACCTGCTCGACGGCCTGCGGGCACAGGACGATTACAACGGCTGGGACATCAACACCAACGCCTTCGAGATGTTCCTCGACTCGGGCCTGTCGGTGGTCATGCCCGTCGGTGGCCAGTCGAGCTTCTACAGCGACTGGTACAACCAGGCGTGCGGCAAGGCCGGTTGCACCACTTACAAGTGGGAGACCTTCCTGACCAGCGAGCTGCCGAACTGGCTGGCCGCCAACCGTGACGTCGCAGCGACAGGCAACGCGGCTGTCGGTTTGTCGATGGCGGGCTCCGCCGCGCTGATCCTGGCGACCTACCACCCCGACCGGTTCATCTACGCCGGTTCGATGTCGGGCTTCTTGAACCCCTCCGAGGGTTGGTGGCCGTTCCTGATCAACATCTCCATGGGCGACGCCGGTGGCTACAAGGCCAATGACATGTGGGGCCGGACGGAAGACCCGAACAGCGCTTGGAAGCGCAACGACCCGATGCTGCAGATCCCGACGCTGGTGGCCAACAACACCCGACTGTGGATCTACTGCGGTAACGGCCAGCCCAACGAGCTCGGCGGCGGCGACCTGCCCGCCACCTTCCTTGAGGGCCTGACCATCCGCACCAACATCACCTTCCGCGACAACTACATCGCCGCGGGCGGTAACAACGGCGTGTTCAACTTCCCGGATGCCGGTACCCACAACTGGGCGTACTGGGGTCAGCAGTTGCAGGCCATGGTTCCGGACCTGCAGCGGGTCCTGGGCTAACCTCACGCGATAACGAAATCGCCCAGAACACCATGTGTTCTGGGCGATTTCGTTTGTTCCGGACTCCTAGAAGCCGTCGGCCACCTTCACAACGGCCCGGCCGGCGTAGCGGCCTGCGCGCACCTCGTCCAGTACGCCGACGACATCCTTGACGTCGACCTCGTTCGTGACGTCGTCGAGATGGCGCGGCTTGAGCGGTCCGGCGAGTTGCTCCCACAGCGCCCGCCGCGGCCCGATCGGCATGAGCACCGAGTCGATTCCGAGCAGAGCGGCGCCGCGCAGGATGAACGGCATCACGGTCGTGTTGAGCGCCGCGCCGCCGGTGAGACCGCTCGCCGCGACCGCACCGCCGTACTGCAGTGTGCTGAGCACGTCCGCCAGCGTCGCCCCGCCTACGCAGTCCACCGCGCCCGCCCACTGTGCCTTGCCCAACGGCCGTGGTTTGGCGCCCGGATCGGCGGGCAGCCTGCCGATCACCTCCGCGGCGCCCAGCGCCCGCAAGTCATCGGCCCGGTCGGCCTTACCGGTCGACGCCACCACGTGATAGCCCGCGGCGGCGAGCAGGTCAACGCTCACCGAGCCGACCCCGCCGGTCGCACCGGTCACGACGATCGGGCCGTCCGGTGGCGTGATGCCTCGGTCGGCCAGCGCCTGCACACTCATCGCCGCGGTGAAACCGGCGGTCCCGATCGCGGCGCCTTCGCGCGGGGTCAGGGCGCCCAGTGCCACCACCTGCTCGGCGGGCAGCCTGGCGTATTCGGCGTAGCCGCCGTGGTGGCCGGTGCCGATCTGGTAGCCGTGCGCGAGGACGAGGTCACCGGGTTTGAACTCGCCGGAGTCCGACGCCACCACCTCACCCGTCAGGTCGATGCCCGGCACGATCGGATAGTCGCGGACCACACCGCCTTTCGGCGTCAGGGCAAGCGCATCTTTGAAGTTGACGCTGGAATACAGCACCCGGATGGTCACCTCACCCGGGGGAAGATCTGATTCGTGCAGGGTTTCGACCGCCGCGGTGACGCGGTCGTCGTCTTGCCGTGCGATGAGCGCCTGAAACGTGTCCATGCGGCCCACCTTATTGGCCGAGCAGACACAGAATCGCCGGTATCCGCACGGCGGAGTGCGATTCTGCGTCTGCTCGGCGGGACCGTTACTTCAGTTCGGCCGAGGACAGGCCGAGCAGGCGGCGGGCGACCACCAGCTGCTGGATTTGCTGCGTGCCCTCGAAGATGTCGAGGATCTTGGAGTCGCGGGCCCACTTCTCCAGCAGAGTCTGCTCGGAATAGCCGGTGGTTCCTGCCATTTCGACGGCCTTGAGGGTGATGTCGCTGGCGACCCGGGCCGCCTTGGCCTTGCCCATCGAGGCTTCTTTGGAGTTGGGGATGCTGTTGTCGGCCTGCCATGCCGAGCGCACGGTCAGCAGGTAGCCGGCCTCCCAGTCGGCCTCCATCCGCAGGAACTCCGCCGCCGCGGCGCTCTGTGCGTGTGCTGGCTTGTCGTAGGAGATCTCCACACCGGCGTCGGTGAGGATCGCGCGCAGGTCCTCCAACGCGGCGCGGGCGATGCCGACGGCCATGGCCGCCACGATCGGCCGGGTGTTGTCGAAGGTCTCCATGACCCCGGCAAAACCCTTCTCCACGTGGATTTCCGGGTCGCCCAGCAGATTGTCTTTGGGTATGCGCGCGTTCTCGAAGCGGATCACCGCGGTATCCGACGCCTTGATGCCGAGCTTGTGCTCGAGGCGCTCGACAGTGACGCCAGGATGTTCGCGCGGCACGATGAACGACTTGATCGCCGCGCGGCCGAGTGACTTGTCCAAGGTCGCCCACACCACGATGTGGGTGGCCCGCGATCCGGCGGTGACGAAGATCTTCTCACCGTTGATGACGTACTCGTCGCCGTCGAGCACTGCGGTGGTGGTCACGGCCGCGGAGTCGGAGCCGAACCCCGGCTCGGTGATGGCCATGGCGGCCCACACGTCCTTGCCGAGCCGTTCCAGCTGCTCCGGCGTCGCGACCGACGAGATGGCGGCATTGCCGAGGCCCTGACGAGGCACCGAGAGCAGCAGGGCCACGTCGCCCCAACTGATCTCAAGCGCGTTCAGCAGTGCGGACATGTTGGCGCCGTTGACGGTGGTCTTGTTGCCGTCGCCATTGGCGTCGTCGCGGAATGCCTCGGCACCCGCGAACGAGATCGTCTTGGCGCTCGAGATTCCCTCGAACAGGTTGGCCAGGGTGTCGAGCTCGACGGGGTAGGCGTGCTCGGCGAGGTCGTACTTGCGCGAGATGGGGCGAAGCATCTCGGCGGCACCCTGATGGCCCTTCTCGATGACCGCCTGAAGCTTGCGGGGCATTTCCAGATTGATTGCCATGATTCGTCTTTCGCTTAGAGGACCACGACACCCTCGGCGACGCCGATGGCCCGCAGATCGCGGTACCAGCGCTCGACCGGGTGTTCCTTGGTGTAACCGTGACCGCCGAGCAGCTGGACCCCGTCCAGGCCGATCTGCATGCCCTTGTCGGTTCCGAGCTTGCGGGCCAGCGCGGCCTCGCGGGCGAACGGCAGGCCCTGCTCGGCGCGTGCGGCGCCGCGCCAGGTGATCAACCGCAGGCCGTCGAGTTCGATGGCGATGTTGGCGGTCATGAATGCCACCGACTGGCGGTGGGCGATCGGCTCACCGAATGCCTGGCGTTCCTTGATGTAGGGGATGACGTAGTCGAGCACCGCATGCGACGTGCCGACCGCGAGCGCGGCCCAGCCGAGCCGGGACAGGGCGATGGCCTCGGAGTAGTCCTGATCGGTCGCGCCGTCCTCACCCAGCCGGGCGCTGAGCGGCACGGCCACGTCGTCGAGCTCGATCTGGCCGAGGGCGGCGGCCCGGATGCCCATGCTCGGATCGGGCTTGACGGTTAAACCGGCCGACGAGGCCTCGACGATGAACAGCGCCGGCTTGCCGTTGAGTTGCGCTGCGACGATGAACAATTCGGCGTCGGCGGCGGCAGGCACCAGCGACTTGACGCCGGACAACCGGTAGCCGCTCGGGGTGCGGACCGCGGTGGTCTTGAGGGCGGTCGGGTCGAACAAGGCGTGCGGCTCGGCGATCGCCACGCACGCCTGCGGGACGTTCTCGCCTGCGAATTCCTTGAGGTAGGTGGCCTGCTGGTCGGCGCTGCCCCAGTGCGTCAGGGCCGATGCGACGCCGCCGGGCGCCAGGATCGGTAGCGCCAGACCCATGTCTCCGTACGCCAGCGCCTCGGCGACCAGGGCGTTCGTCACCGTGCTGCGGTGCTCGGCGATGCCGTCGAAGTCCTCGGGGACATTGACGGCGGTGATGCCGAGTTCGGCGGCCTTGGCGATCAGATCGGCCGGGTAGGCCGCGGCCTCGTCGGCATCGTGGGCGGCAGGCCGCAGGATCTCCTCGGCGAACTCGCTGACGGTCTCGACGATCATCTTCTGGTCGTCGTCGGGAGTCAGGTCGAACAGGTCGGCACTCCCGGCCTTGAGCCGCGTCGGCTCCTTGCCGAGGCCCTGGATCTTCTTGAACTGCCGGGTCGATGCGCCGGCGACCGAAAAGACCTGTTTCACACCATATTTCAGGCCGCGGTTCAGCGGATCGCGCAGTCCGTAGCGATCCAGGAACTCCTGGCCGACGATGGGAGTGATCAGCGCCAACCCGATGTCGGTCGCTGTCCGCTTGTGCTTTTGCAGGCCCACGGCGCTTTGCTGGCCGGAGCGTATGGGACGAGTTGCAGAGCCGTTCTTGGACGGCAGGGTGTTGGTCATGTCAGCTGCCTCTGGTGGTAGTGGCGACGCTTCTGACCGTATCTTACTCCGGAGTAAGATACGGAGGAGCTGTTACCAACCTCACAACACGTTGAGATTGCGCACCGGGTTGTGGCCGCCGCCGAACCACGGCCCTGTGCGCAGTTTGAGCGCGGGAATCCGCGTGGGCCGTCAGCTCTTCGAGAGCCTGCTCAGCACCGCGTCATGAAGCAGACCGTTGGTGGCCAGCGCGCTGCCGCCATGCGGCCCCGCCTGGCCGTCGATGCTCGTGAACGTGCCCCCGGCCTCGCGGATCAGGATGTCGAGCGGTGCGATGTCCCACAGCTTCACCTCGGGTTCGCACGCGATGTCGACCGCGCCCTCGGCCACCATGCAGTACGACCAGAAGTCCCCATAGGCCCGCACGCGCCAGACAGCGTCGGTCAGATCGACGAAGCGCTCGCGGCGGTCCTCCCATCCCGTCGTCAGATCGGAGTACGACAGGCTTGCCGACTCCAGGTCCTTGACCCCGGACACCGCCAATTTGCGGGTCGCACCGCCGAATGAGGCGAACGCGCCCTGGCCCTGTCCGGCCCACCAGCGGCGCGCCAGAGCCGGCGCGCTCACCACGCCGACAACGGGGACGCCGTCGGCGATGAGTGCGATCAGGGTGCACCACACCGGGACGCCGCGTACGAAATTCTTCGTCCCGTCGATCGGGTCGATTACCCACTGCCGGCCGCTGAAAGTCGTTGTGCCGCCGAACTCTTCGCCGAACACCAGGTCGCCGGGGCGCGCGGCGGCCAACGATGCGCGCAGCGCCTCCTCGGCACCGCGATCGGCATCGGTGACCGGCGTCAGGTCCGGCTTGGTCTCGACATGCAGATCCATCGCACCGAAGCGGTCCATGGTGAGTGCGTCGGCCTGATCGGCCAGTGCCAGTGCCAATGTCATGTCATCTGCGACGGTCGTCATGGCAGCAGTCCTACCATGGCGGGGTGTGGGAATTCGGCATGCTTGTCTTGCTCGTCGGTGCGCTCGTGTTGCTGCTGGCGCCCCGGATCATGCGGCGCCGCGGAATCGGCGGTGAACTCGCGAACGGCACGCTGCTGGTGACGGGGGTGAGCCCGCGGCCGGATGCGACGGGGGAGCAGTTCGTCACCATCACCGGTGTGATCAACGGGCCGACGGTCCGAGAGCACGTCGTGTATCAGCAGATGGCGGTCGATGTGAATGAATGGCCGACGATGGGCTCACTGTTCCCGGTGGTGTACTCGCCGAAAAACCCCGACAAGTGGGCGTTCGCGCCGGCCGGCCCGCCACCGGCGCCTCACGAGCCGCCGCCCGTCTGATCGCCGGAACTGCATTCCCGGTCGTTACCGGCGCCGCGCAACAGCCGTGACGTCAGTTTCGGCGATCGCATCGTCATCAGCCGTGTCAGCCGTGCCCGATCCGCAACAACTCCGCCAAACTCGCGAGCTTCACCCGCGGCCGGCCGGTCGGCTCCCCGGCGGCCCGCTCGTGGGTATCGATGAGCTTCCAATGGTCGCCGGTGACGAGTTTGGGCTGACGTTCCAGCAGCCACGCGACGAGTTTCTCGTCGTGATCGGGGCCGAAGTCGCGTAGCTCGCGCGAGTGCAGATCGTCGAGGAGCGTGTTGACGGTGTCCTGCGAATCCTTCTTGTTGCTGCCGATCACTCCGGAGGGTCCGCGCTTGATCCAGCCGACCACGTATTCGTTGGGGCTGCCGTCGACGCGGCCGTCGGTGTGGGGGATGGTGCCCGACCGTTCGTCGAACGGCAGGCCCGGAGTCGGCACGCCGCGGTACCCGACCGCGCGGACCACGAGCTGGACGGGCAGCTCCTCGCGGTCGCCGGTGTCCTTGGCGACCACCCGTCCGTCGGCGTCACGCACAAGTTCGTTGCGGCCCAACACGATCGACTCGACCCGGCCGTCACCGCGCAGTTCGATCGGCGACGTGCAGAACCGGAACACGATGCGGCGCTTGGCACCTCGAGGCTCTTGTTCGGCATAGCCGCGCAGCACCTTGATGTTCTGTTTGACGGTCTTGCCGGCCGCGTCGAGGTCTTCGTCGGTGATATCGGCGAAGTCGGCGGGGTCAAGGATGACGTCGACGTCGTCGAGCCCGTCGAGATCGTGCAGCTCACGCAGCTCCAGCGTCGTGAACGTGGCCTGCAGCGGTCCGCGGCGCCCGATGACGACGACTTCTTCCATGCCTTGGGCGCCCAATGATTGCAGGGCGTGGTCGGCGATGTCGGTGTTGGCCAGCGCCTTCGGATCGCTGACGAGGATGCGCGCCACGTCGAGGGCGACGTTGCCGTTGCCCACCACGACCGCACGACCGCCTGACAGGTTGGGTGCCATCTCACCGAAATGGGGATGCGCGTTGTACCAGCCGACGAAATCGACCGCGGCGACGCTGCCCGGCAAGTCCTCGCCCGGGATCTTCAGCGCGCGATCGGACTGTGCGCCCACGGCGTAGACCACCGCGTCGTACTGGTCGGCCAGTTCGGCGGCCTGTACGTGCTCGCCCACGGCGATGTTGCCGAAGAACCGGAATCGGGGGTCGGCCGCGGTCTTCTCGAACTGGGCGCTGATCGACTTGATCTTGGGATGGTCGGGCGCGACCCCCGACCGCACCAGACCCCACGGGGTCGGCAGCATCTCGATCATGTCGACGCGCACGTCGCGGTCGGCGTCGGAGGAATCGGCAAACTTCAGCAGTGATGCGGCAGCAAAGAAACCCGAGGGTCCTGAGCCGACGATCGCCACGTGGTATGGGCGCATCTTGGGCATGTAGTGCCTTACTCATCAACGTCTGTCGCTCGCTCTGCCATGCGCAAGGGGCTGTCGCGACGTGGCAGGGCCGGGTACACCCCGATGCTAAACGCGGATGCGCCGCCCTGCCGCCGGTCGGGAAGAACTGCCTCGACAGGTACCCTGAACCGTTGTGGATCCAGACCGTCAAGCCGATATCGCCGCACTCGACACCACTCTGACAACGGTGGAGCGGGTGCTCGACGTGGATGGTCTGCGTGGCCGGATCGAGAGCCTCGAGGCCGAAGCGTCGGACCCGAACCTGTGGGACGACCAGACGCGGGCGCAGAAGGTGACCAGTGAGTTGTCGCATGCGCAGGGCGAGCTGCGCCGCGTCGAGGATCTGCGCAGCCGGCTCGACGATCTCCCGGTGCTCTATGAGTTGGCGACGGAGGAGGGCGGAGCCGACGAGCTCGCCGAGGCCGACGCCGAGCGCAAGAAGTTGCGCGAGGACATCGAGGCGATGGAAGTGCGCACGCTGCTGTCGGGGGAGTACGACGAGCGCGAGGCCGTCGTCACCATCCGATCGGGTGCCGGCGGCGTCGATGCCGCGGACTGGGCCGAGATGCTGATGCGCATGTACATCCGCTGGGCCGAACAGCACAAGTACCCGGTCGAGGTGTTCGACACGTCGTACGCCGAGGAAGCGGGCATCAAGAGCGCGACGTTCGCGGTGCACGCGCCGTTCGCATACGGCACGCTCTCGGTCGAGCAGGGCACCCACCGGCTCGTGCGGATCAGCCCGTTCGACAACCAGAGCCGTCGGCAGACGTCGTTCGCCGATGTCGAGGTGCTGCCCGTGGTGGAGACCACAGACCACATCGACATCCCGGAAACCGACATCCGTGTCGACGTGTACCGGTCCTCGGGTCCGGGCGGGCAGTCGGTCAACACCACCGACTCCGCTGTTCGACTCACTCACATCCCGACCGGTATCGTGGTGACCTGCCAGAACGAGAAATCGCAGCTGCAGAACAAGGTCTCGGCGATGCGAGTTCTCCAAGCAAAGTTGCTGGAACGCAAGCGGTTAGAAGAACGTGCAGAGCTCGACGCGTTGAAGGGCGACGGCGGCAGTTCCTGGGGCAATCAGATGCGCTCCTATGTATTGCACCCCTACCAGATGGTGAAGGACTTGCGCACCGAGTTCGAGGTCGGCAACCCGGCAGCGGTACTCGACGGAGACATCGACGGATTCCTGGAGGCAGGAATCAGATGGCGCAACAGAAAAGATGACGATTAATACCCTGGCCTCGAACTGGGCCGCCACCACGCTCGCCTTCCCCATGGCCGAACGCTGGCACGACTTCTGGCACGGCGAAATCGGCGCCTGGATCCTGACCAAGGGTCTGCGGATCGCACTCCTGCTGATCGGCGCCCTGCTTGCCGCGCGCTTCATCAACTGGGCGGCGCAGCGGGTCGTGCGGCGCATCGACGCGGAATATGAGGAAAGCGATCAGCTGGTGCGCTCGGAGAGCGCCAAGCATCGGCAGGCCCTCGCATCGGTGATCTCGTGGGTGTCGGTAGCGCTGCTGTTCGTCATCGTGTTGGTCGAGGTCACCGACGTGCTGGCGGTGCCGATCGCCTCACTGGTCGCGCCCGCCGCGGTGCTCGGCGCCGCCCTTGGTTTCGGTGCGCAACGCATCGTCCAGGACCTGCTCGCCGGGTTCTTCATCATCACCGAGAAGCAGTACGGCTTCGGTGACCTGGTCAGGCTGACGATCGGGGCGGCCAACGAAGCGGAGGGCACGGTCGAGGACGTCACGCTGCGCGTCACGAA
Organism: Mycobacterium venezuelense; assembly: GCF_054919535.1. Lineage (NCBI taxonomy): Bacteria > Bacillati > Actinomycetota > Actinomycetes > Mycobacteriales > Mycobacteriaceae > Mycobacterium > Mycobacterium venezuelense. The sequence goes on along the minus strand of NZ_JBONDW010000006.1, from coordinate 184,642 downwards.
GCTGCGGTCGTCGGAAGGGGAGATGTACACCGTCCCCAACGGTCAGATCGTCAAGGCATTGAACCTGTCCAAGGACTGGGCACGGTCGGTCGTCGACATCCCCGTGCCGGTCGGCGCCGATCTCAACCTCGTCAACGACGTGCTCAACGAGGTCGCGGAGAAGGCCGCCGAGGACCGCGAGCTGTCGAAGCTGGTCCTCGACAAGCCGCAGTTGATGGGTGTCGAGAGCATCGGTGTCGACACCGTGAACCTGCGGATGGTCGCACGCACGCTGCCTGGCAAACAGTTCGAGGTGGGCAGGCGGCTGCGCGTGCGGGTCGTGCGCGCCCTGCGCCGGGCGGGCATCGTGACGGCGTCCGACGGGTCTGTCGCCGCCGCGGGCGACATCGTGCATCCGGTCGCCGTCGCCGAGGTGCAGAAGGCTGCGCCCCCGGCCGCGCCCGAGGAGCAGAAGAAGTGAAGTTCGACCTGAGTGCGGTCACCAACGGAGCCGCGCGCCTGTGGCGCAGCCGCCTCGGCAGGCTGCGGACGTCGACGCTGGTGCTGATCGTGGCATTCATCGCGCTGTCGTGGGTGCAGCAGAACTATGCGCCCAAGCCGGCGAGCACCGAGTCGCCCGCGACGCAGGTCGTCCCGCCCGGATTCGTGCCGGACCCCGACTACACGTGGGTGCCGCGCACCAACGTCGCGCCGCCGCGCACCACGACGCCGACGACGACTCCGACTACGACACCGGAAACCACCACGACGACCGAGGAGACGCCCACCACGACGTCCCCGACCGAGACCACAAGCCCGACCAGTCCGACGACCACAACGCCGGGGCCAGGGCCGCAGACCACGGTCGTCGACCCCGACGGCCCCGGCCTTCTGCCGCCGATCACGCTTCCGGTTTTCCCGGGCCCCGCGCCGCAGACACCGGCCGTCCAGCCGCAAATCGCCGACGAACCCGTCGCACCGGCACCGCCGCGATAGCTTGGCTCGCTCTATTAGTTCGCACCGCTACACTGGCGTGCCGTGATGATCACCCTCGACCACGTGACGAAGCAGTACAAGTCTTCGGCGCGCCCAGCACTCGACGATGTCTCGTTGAAGATCGACAAGGGTGAGTTCGTCTTCCTCATCGGGCCTTCGGGGTCGGGCAAGTCCACGTTCATGCGGCTGCTGCTGGCCGCCGAGCATCCGACGGCCGGCGACATCCGCGTGTCGAAGTTCCACGTCAACAAGCTGCGCGACCGGAACATCCCGAGCCTGCGCCAGGTCATCGGGTGCGTGTTCCAGGATTTCCGGTTGCTGCAGCAGAAGACGGTGTTCGAGAACGTGGCGTTTGCCCTTGAGGTGATCGGCAAGCGTTCCGACGTCATCAACCGGGTCGTACCGGACGTGTTGGAGATGGTCGGTTTGTCCGGCAAGGCCAACCGCCTGCCGAGTGAGCTCTCCGGTGGCGAGCAGCAGCGCGTGGCCATTGCCCGCGCGTTCGTGAACCGCCCGCTGGTGCTGATCGCCGACGAGCCCACCGGCAACCTGGATCCGGAGACCAGCAAGGACATCATGGATCTGCTCGAGCGGATCAACCGCACCGGGACAACGGTGCTGATGGCCACCCACGACCATCACATCGTCGACTCCATGCGGCAGCGGGTCGTCGAACTCGAACTCGGCCGGCTGATCCGTGATGAGCAGCGCGGCGTCTACGGAATGGATCGCTAAGTGCGCTTCGGCTTTCTCGTCAATGAAGTTCTGACCGGGCTTCGTCGCAACGTCACCATGACGGTCGCGATGATCTTGACCACGGCGATTTCCATCGGCCTGTTCGGCGGTGGTCTGCTGGTGGTGCGCCTCGCCGACCAGTCGCGCGACATCTACCTGGACCGGGTCGAGAGCCAGGTGTTCTTGACCGACGACATCTCGGCCAACGACGCCACGTGCGACTCGGACCCGTGTAAGGCGCTGTACCGCGAGATCGATGACCGCGACGACGTCAGGTCGCTGCGCTTCCTCAACCGCGAGCAGGCCTATGACGACGCGATCAAGAAGTTCCCGCAGTACAAGGACGTCGCGGGCAAGGATGCGTTCCCGGCCTCGTTCATCGTCAAGCTGAACGACCCCGAGCAGCACGAGGCGTTCGACAAGGCGATGGTCGGCCAGCCCGGCGTGCTCAACGTGCTCAACCAGAAGGACCTGATCGACCGGTTGTTCGCGGTGCTCGACGGCCTCAGTAGCGCGGCGTTCGCCGTCGCGCTCGTCCAGGCGATCGGTGCGGTGCTGCTGATCGCCAACATGGTCCAAGTCGCGGCGTACACGCGCCGAACCGAGATCGGCATCATGCGACTGGTCGGCGCGACCAGGTGGTACACCCAGCTGCCGTTCCTCGTCGAGGCGATGCTTGCGGCCCTGATCGGTGTCGTGATCGCCGTCGTGGGATTGATCGTGGTGCGGGCGGTGTTCCTGGAGAAGGCGCTCGACCAGTTCTATCAAGCGAATCTGATCGCCAGAATCGACTACGCCGACATCCTCTATATATCGCCGATACTGTTGTTCGTCGGCGTCGCAATGGCCGGTGTCACCGCGTATGTCACCCTGAGGCTTTACGTACGAAGGTAACTGTGACCAAGAAGTCCAGCCCCGCCGGCAACAAACAGATTGTGGCCAGCAATCGCAAGGCGCGGCACAACTACACCATCCTCGACACCTACGAGGCCGGCATCGCCCTGATGGGCACCGAGGTGAAGAGCCTGCGCGAGGGCCAGGCGTCGCTCGCCGACGCGTTCGCGACAGTCGACGACGGCGAGATCTGGCTGCGCAACGTCCACATCGCCGAGTACCACCACGGCACCTGGACCAACCACGCGCCGCGCCGCAACCGCAAACTGCTGCTGCACCGCAAACAGATCGACAACCTCATCGGCAAAATCCGCGACGGCAACCTCACCCTGGTCCCGCTGTCGATGTACTTCTCCGACGGCAAGGTCAAGGTCGAGCTCGCGCTGGCCCGCGGCAAGCAGGCCCACGACAAACGCCACGACATGGCCAAACGCGACGCCGAGCGGGAAGTGATCCGCGAACTCGGCCGCCGCGCCAAAGGGATGTGACCTAGTACCGCGAGCGTGCGCGTCTGCCGCCCGCCACGCCGTCAAATCCCAGCGTTTTCCGCACCCTCACCGGCCACGAGCGACACGGAATAATGGCTTGGCATTCCCGGTTGAGACTGGCGTACCATTGACTGTCCTGCCGAAAGTCGGCAGGGATGCGAGGGGCTGATCGGTTTCGACTTCGCGCATCGAATCAAGGGAAGCGTGCCGGTGCAGGCAAGAGACCACCGTAAGCGTCGTTGCAACCAATTAAGCGCCGATTCCAATCAGCGCGACTACGCCCTCGCTGCCTAAGCGACGGCTGGTCTGTCAGACCGGGAGCGCCCTCGGCCCGGACCCTGGCATCAGCTAGAGGGACCCACCCACGGGTTCGGTCGCGGAACCCGTGGGGACATCAAACAGCGACTGGGATCGTCATCTCGGCTTGTTCGCGTGACCGGGAGATCCGAGTAGAGGCATAGCGAACTGCGCACGGAGAAGCCTCGAGGACATGCCGTAGGACCCGGGTTCAATTCCCGGCAGCTCCACCGAGAAGATGCAGGTCAGGGACACAGTCCCTGGCCTGTTTTCTTTTGTCCTCCCCACCGGGTATGGCGCACGATGAAGCACCGCAAACCATCCACAGCCATCGTTGCTGGAAACACGTTAGATTGAGGCGTGTTTTCTCGCCGCATACATAGCCCCCGCACGGGCAGTACGCGGTCAAGTGGTCGCTGGGTCGGGCTTGGCGCTACTGCACTCTTCGCTGCGGGCATCCTGCTCGTGGCCCCGAACACGCCGCAGGCGGCCGCCGCCGACTGTGCCGACGCGGAGGTCGTCTTCGCGCGCGGCACGGATGAGCCGCCGGGTCTCGGCCGTGTCGGCGACGCCTTCGTCGATTCGCTGCGCAAGCAGGCTGCCGGCATGGACATCGACACGTACGCGGTGGATTACAAGGCCGGCAAGCTGCAGTTGAACGGCGGTGACGGCGCGAAAGACGCGATCTCCCACATCAAGTCCACGGTCTCGTCCTGCCCCGACACCAAGATCGTCTTGGGCGGCTACTCGCAGGGTGCGAGTGTGATCAACATCGTGGCGGGCAACCAACTGGGCGGCATCACCTGGGCCGATCCGCTTCCGGCTCAATACGCCGCCAACGTTGCGGCGGTCGCCACGTTCGGTGACGTGGCCACCCGCACCGGTGAATCGCTCGCGAGCCGCAGCACGCTGCTCAGTTCCAAGGCGATCGACCTGTGCAACCCCAATGACCCGATCTGTCACGCCGGTCCGGGCAACGAGTGGAGCGGACACACCGACGGCTACGTGCCCGTGTACACCACCCAGGCAGCCGTTTTCGTTGCGGCGAAGCTGCTGGCCGGGTTCGGTCAGACGCTGCCCGGGTACGGGCCGGACCTCGGGTACGGCCAGGCGAGCCCGGCATACGGACCGCCGACCGGATACGGCCCTGGGACGCCGGGGTACGACCCGAACACGACGCTGCACGGTCCACCACCGGGGTACGTCCCGGAGACGCCGGGGTACGGCCTGCAGCCACCCGGGTCTGTCCCGTCGACAACCGGGCCTACCGCGCCGTCTCCCGAAGTCGGATTGGTCTCGGCGGTCCGCTGACGAAACCGGCAGCCCGCCGGCATCAGCCAACGGCCGCGGGCCGCCTGCGATGATGAGTAATCGTTCCCTGCAATGGAACCGGGGGGAGTTGATCGAACTGATCTCTGCGGAACGGGAATTCGCGGCGTACGGCCCATCGCATTGGACGGTGCTCACCATATTCGCGATAGGCGCCGTGCTGCTGGTCTGGGTGGGGCGTCGGCAAACCGATTCGCAGGCCCGGCTTTTCGGCCGGGTCATGGCGGTGTTGATCGTCGTGGCGTTCGGCGTGGCGCTGGTGTACAAGCTGATCCGGCCGAACCTCGATACATCGATACCGCTGCAGCTGTGTGATATCGCGGAGCTGATGGCCGCCTATGCGTTGTGGTCGCAGCGGCAGTGGGCCTTCGTGCTCACGTACTACTGGGGGCTCGTTCTGAGCTCACAAGCGTTGTTGACACCGGACGTGGGCACCCCAGAGGAAGGTGCGCCGGATTTCCCGCACCACCTCTTCATCACCTTCTTCACGCTCCACCTGCTGGTCGTATGGACCGCCATCTATCTCACGTGGGGGCGGAGGATGCGGCCGACGTGGGTGCACTATCGCTTCGCGGTCTTCGTAACCCTCGTGTGGGTGTTTTTTACTTTCACCTTCAACGCCATCACGGGTACGAACTACGGCTACCTCAACAGGAAGCCACCGACGGCGTCGATCCTCGACTTGTTGGGCCCGTGGCCGGTATATCTGTTGGCCGAGGTCGCGGTCGTCCTCATCGTGTGGGCCCTGATGACCTGGCCATGGGTGCGAAGCCTGCGACCGGCCGCGGCACCCGGTTCCACTCGCAAATAAGTCAGCAATTCACAGCGAGCAGCTGGTACATGCCGGGGTTCCCCGCGAAAGTGGCAACGTCAGTGCGGCAGCTGTTCGTAAGGTGGATCGGTGACGCTACTGCTCGGTCCCGTCCTGCGGCACGTTTCAGACACCACGGCGGTGGTGTGGGTACAAACCGATTGCGCCGGAACAGTGGAGATCCTCGGCTGCTCGGCGCGAACGTTCGCGGTGCAGGGTCACCATTACGCCCTTGTCACGGTGACCAGGCTGACCCCGGACACCGCGACCGAATACGACGTCAAGGTCGATGGAGAAGTGGTCTGGCCGGCCGCGGACTCGTCTTTCCCGCCCAGTGTCGTCCGAACACGCGGGCCGGCGTCGACGCACCGGCTGCGGGCGATCTTCGGATCGTGTCGATACCCCAAGACCGGCGACAAGAAGGTCGACGCCAAACTCGGGCTCGACGCGCTGGACGTGTATGCCAGGCGGATGGCCACACAACCAATGGACGACTGGCCTGAAGCGTTGATCTTGCTCGGCGACCAGTTGTATGCCGACGAACTCACACCCGAGGCGAGGCGCCGCCTGACGGGCCGGAGACCCCGAATGAGAAGGCATGGGCGGCCGCCGGACGAGGTGGTGACTTTCGCCGAATACGAACGGCTGTACCGACATTCGTGGGGCGACCCCGAGATCAGATGGCTCATGTCCACGGTTCCGACGGCAATGATCTTCGACGATCACGACATACGGGACGATTGGAACACCTCGGCGTCCTGGCGCGCCGATATGGGGAAGAAGCCGTGGTGGCGTGACCGGATCCGAGCTGGACTGGCGTCCTATTGGGTGTATCAACACCTGGGCAATATGAGCCCGGCGGAGTTGGCCGACGATGAGGACTTTCAGCGGCTGGTGGCCATCGATGGCGAAACCTGGCCACATCTTGTCGATCTGGCAGACCGGGCCGATCGGGAGGTGGACGCCGGCAAGGGCATCAGATTCAGCTATCGGTGGGATCTGGGCCGCAGTCGGCTCATCATGATCGACTCGCGTAACGGCCGGATCCTTGATACCGGCGAACGCATGATGATCGGTGGACGCGAGTTCGCCTGGTTGGAGGCGCAAGCCACCGATGGCCTCGAGGAATTGGATCATTTGATGCTGGCGTCATCGGTGCCGTGGCTGATGCCGCCCGCCGTCGGAGACATGGAGGCGGTCAACGAGCGATACGCCGACCGGCCGGGGCGGCGCGGAAAACTTGCCGAAAAGACCCGCAGAGCAGTCGATTTCGAGCACTGGCCAGCGTTCCACAAGTCATTTCTACGTCTGGCCGACATGATTGCCCGGGTCGCAAGTCATCCCGACGGGCCGACGACTCTTACCGTGCTCTCCGGGGACGTTCATCATTGCTATGCCGCACGTGCCGAGTGGTCGGGAAGTGCGGGTGAGTCGGTGCGCGCGACGGTGCATCAACTCGTGTGCTCACCGGTGAACAACTATGTGCCGCTGATCCTGAAACCGGTGTTCAGACTGGGCTGGTCGCGCCCCGCGAGCGCACTCGCCCGATGGTGGGCACGTCGGCACGGCGTGCCTGCGCTTCCGCTGTCCTGGGCGAACACGTGCGGTCCGTTGTTCGGTAACACGATCGCCACTCTCCAAGTAGACGGCCGGAGCGCCGAGGTGCGTTTCGAGCAGCCCCGTGGCCCCGCGGTGCTGGAAGAGGTTGGCCGCGTGCAGCTCAGTCCTCGGGCACGCAAAACGTGAGCGCTGCCGGCACGATCTTCGCCCGCAACCGCTTGCTGAAACCCCGCTCCCCACCGTCGAGTTCGTACACGAAAGGCTCGGCGAACCTGACGTCGATCTTGCGTCCCTGTGTCATCTCGACGAACGGTGAGCGCGCCGAGCGGCTCGTGGCCGCGCGGCCAAGGGTTCGCGCCCACTGAAGGGCTCCCTGGGCCGTGACGACCCCGACGTCGAGGTAGCCATCATCGGGTTTCGCGTCGTCGAATGCGCGGATGCCGCCGGTCATCGTGCCGACATTGCCGAAGAGAACGCAGGTTGCCTCACCATCGAACCACTTGTGCCCGTCGACCCGAATCCTCGTGCGCACGGGCTCGTCCCGTACGTGACGTATCCCGGTCAGAACGTACGCGAGACGCCCGGCCCGGTCCTTCAGACCGCTATCGGCGTCGATGATCATCTGGGCGTCGAAGCCGGCGCCGGCCATCACAGCGAAGTGTTCGTCGTTCAGCTTGCCGAGGTCGAGCCGCCGTCGCGACCCGTGGAACGCAATCCGCACGGCCTCCGAAAGATCGGTGGGGATGCCGAGATTCCCGGCGAGTTGATTCGCAGTGCCGGCCGGGATGACCGCAACGGTGGCGTCCGAGCCGGCGAGCCCGTCCGCGCACCGCTGAACCATGCCGTCGCCGCCCCACACGAGTACCAGATCGACACCGTCCTCGACTGTGCGTCGGGCTCGCTTGCGCGCCTTGCGGCTTTTGGATACCTCGTGCCAGACGGGATCGTCGAACCCCTCGTCTGCAATCAGCTTCCGAAGCTCTTTCAGACCGCCACCAAGGGACTTCTTCCGGTGCGCGATGACGGCCACCCGTTGTGGCGATGCCGAAGATGCGGCGGCCATGGAGTTCAACCCTTTCGTGTCGGCGCGGGTTGCCCGTCGGCAACGGAGGCCGTAGCGGAAAGACCGTCTCGGTGTCCATCGAACGCCTTGCCGGTCCGAGGTTTCGGTGGAGGTTCGCTTTGCGCGGTGACGGTTCCGGATGATCCCTCCGTCATCAGCGGGTCAGCGGGAACTGGCGCAGGGACGCCTGCTCGGACGGCTTCGAGCTGGGCGGCGAAAGCGATACCGAGAAAAAGCGCCACCGAGGACAGGTTGGCCCAGAGCAGCAGGGCGAAGATCCCGGTCAACGGGCCGTAGGTGGTGCCGAACGATGCGCCCTTGGCCACATAGAGCGCGAGCAGGCCCGTGAGCATCAGCCAAAGCGCAAGGGATACACCGGATCCGACCGCCAGCCACGAGTATCCGGGCTGCTTGCGCCGGGGCGCGCGTTCCAAGACGACGGTGAACGACGCCCATGCCAGGATGACCCCGATCGGCCAGCGACCGATCCGCCACAGCGTCTCTGAGGTTTCGCTCCAGCCGTACACCATGGCCAGCGACTCACCGAGCGCGTTGCCGGCGATGATTACGAGGAACCCCAGCAGCGACAGCAGGCCCGCGGTCAACGCCATCAGCAGCGCCCTGGTGTACTTCCGCAGCGCGGGCCTGTCGCGTTCGATGCCGTATATGCGGTTGGCGCCCCGCTCGATCTGGCCCATCGCGGTGGTCAGTGCCACGATCGCGGCGATCAGACCGAGCCACAGGGCGAGCTGGCCTCCGCTTGCTCCTTGATCGCTGCTGTGTTGGGCGGCTTCTTGCATCATGTCGCCGTCGTCGCGGCCGGGCAGCACCCGACTGAGGGTGCGGGTGACGACCCGCGCCAACTCCTGGTGATTCAGTGCACTCGCCAGTCCGACCACCGCGATGACGAGCGGGATGAAACACAGACAGATCTGCAGCGCCAGGGCGCGCGCATGGGAGAAGCCGTCGGCGTACCTGAAGCGGATGAACGAGTTCTTGACGAGCTTCCAGCGGCCGTACCGGCGTAGGGTCGTGACTGCGTCGTCGACCGAAAGTTCGTCGCCGGAGATGGTGATCGTCTCCGGCACACGCGTCGCGGTGCTCATCTCGGACTCCTCACTCGGCGCATGAGCGGTCATCGACGCCGTGGGCGCGCATTGCTACCCGCCTACCAAGCGCCGGTCGGCGTCGGCGGCCGCGTGGCGCCGCCCGCCGGCATCATGGGTGCGCACGTAGACGATGACCACGGTCAGCCACAGAGCGCCGAGCAGCAGTCCAGCGAGCACGTCGGTCGGGTAATGCATGCCGCGGTACACGCGGCTGCCGGCAACCAGTAGCGGCACGGCCGCGCACACGACTACGGCGGCCACCGTGATCCACCGATAACGGCTGTGCCACAAGATGATTGCAGCGACCGAGCCGTAGAAGCACACGGCGGCGGCAGTATGGCCCGATGGAAACGACGAAGTCGGCGGCGCTTCGTCGAGATGCGGGACGCTCGGCCGGGGGCGGTCGATGAACAGCGTCGTCGCCACGAATATGGCCGTTTCGCCGGTAACCGCGTAGATGACCATCAGCGATTCGCGCCACCGGCCGAACATCCAGCGGAACGCCGCCGCGGCGAGCGCGGTCAGGGTGACTATGGTCGTGGTCTCGGACAGCGTCGTGATGATCTTGCTCTCCGAGATGCCCTCTTGTTGGCGGTATTCCACGAGCCGACGGGGCACCTCGGCATCCCACCGCCCGAGCGCCGTCGATGGGAGTACGTCGGTGAGAACGAAGCCCAAACCCACCATCAACGCGAGAAGACAAGCGGCCGGAATCAGCAGCCACAAGATGTCGCGGGCGACGCCACCGAACCGCTCCGAGATCATTGCCGTGGAATACCCACGCCGGCGACAATTAATTCTGGTGCGATGGAACCCAACCTGTCAGCGCTGCGTCATCGGATGCTCGGGGGTTCCCACGTCTGCCGGCCGCTCGACCGGCTGCCCGGTCTCGCGACGCCACGCCGCGTAGGCCCATGTCGTCACGGCCACCCAGCCGACACCGAGCGTGATACCGGCCAGCACATCACTGACGAAGTGGACACCCAGCACGATTCGCGCAAGGCCGACCGAGCTGACGATCAAGACAGCCACGATGACGGCAGCGACGCGGCCGCCGCGCGGCAGGAAGCGGAGAGTGATCAGCAGCAGCAGGCAACAACCGATCGACGCCCCGAGCGCATGGCCGGACGGAAACGACATTCCAGGCGCTGTCGAGACCGGATCCGGCAGAATCGGGCGGGCCCGGCCGACGATCTCCTTCAGCGCCAAGCCGAGCGCGGCACCCCCGAAGACCGCGACGACAAGCCAGATCGCATGGTGACGTTCGCCGCGGATCAAGTACACCAACGCGATCGCCGCGAGCGCGACGCGGAACACGTTCGGGTCGAAGACATCGCTGACGACCTCGGCGGACTTCACCAGTCCGGGATTTTCGACACCGATCCGGTTCAGCGTCTCGGCGGTGTCGGCATCGAGATTGCGAAGCGGCGGCCAGCCCGCGCGGACAAGCAGCAGGAGCGCCAGGAACGCGACCGCCGCAACGGGTGCGAGGACAACTCCCGCCCCGAGCCGCAGCCCGAAGTGCTCGTCGGCGGCCGACAGATGTCGTTCGATCGCCCACTTCCGCGCACTCTTCGCCATACCTGTGGCATCCCCTCAACACCCGCTCGGTAAACGAGAATGCGAAGCGGCAATGCCCACTCTCTCGATCCTTCGCCGCCAATACCGGTTGTCTAGACCCCGAAGCCGTCGACGGCGTCCGGGACCTTGTCGGCCGCTGGTTCAAGCTCGAGGAACCCGCGCTCGACACGTTGTTCGACTGAACCACGATTGCGTTTGCGCGCCGTGGGTATATCTGCAGCGTGCGGGCCTCGCCGCACTTGTGCGGTGGAGTACGTCATGGTGGGTTGGCTCGATCGACTGCAGCGGCGAAGCCGTGTCGCCGGCTTCCTTATCGCCGTCGTGTACAAGTACGTCGACGACCAAGGCAGCTACCTCGCCGCACTGATCACGTACTACGCGTTCGTATCCCTGTTCCCGGCGTTGCTGCTGTTGACCACCGTTCTGGGTGTGGTGCTCGTGGGCCGGCCGGATCTTCAGGAACAGATCTTGCAGTCGGCTGTCGCGCAATTCCCGGTCATCGGTGACCAACTCGGACAACCGCAAGGACTCAGCGGCGGCACGATCGGCGTTGTCATCGGCATCGCGGGCGCGCTGTACGGCGGTCTCGGCGTTGGGCAGGCCGTGCAGAATGCGATGGACACGCTGTGGGCGGTGCCGCGCAACAACAGGCGCGACCCCATCCGGGCCCGGCTGCTGAGTTTTCTGCTGCTCCTCGTGCTCGGTACGACGCTGATCGCTACGACGGTCCTGGCGGCTGTCGGGCGCGCGTCGGCGTCGTTCGGGTTCGCCGGGCGCGCGGGCATCGTGGTGGTCTCGGTGCTGATCAACGCCGGCGTGTGTCTTATCGTCTTCCGGTTCGCGACGGCCAGGACGGTGACTTTCCGGCAAGCTGCGCCGGGTGCGTTCCTGGCCGCACTCATCTGGCAACTTCTGCAATGGTTCGGCGCGATCTACGTCGCCCAGATCATCAAGACGTCGAGCGCGACGAACAGCGTGTTCGCCCTCGTGCTCGGTCTGTTGGCGTTCCTGTACCTGGTCGCGACGACGTTGCTGCTGTGCGCCGAAGCCAATGTGGTGGCCGCCGACCGGCTGTATCCGCGTGCCCTGCTGACTCCGTTCACCGACAATGTGAAGCTGACTCGCGGTGATCGCAAGACTTACACGGGTCAGGCTAAAGCGCAGCGCGCCAAGGGGTTTCAGCGTATCGATGTCAGCTTCGACGAGCAGAAGCCCAAAGGCGGGCAAACCTAGTCTTGCGCGCGGCGAGCGCGGGCCCGCCGTTTACCCTCGTGCATGGCGGCGACGCGGGCCACCGGGATGGTGTGGCCTTGTTCGACGAGATCGCCAGGCAGCTGCTGGGGCGGGGGCATCGAGTCGGTCCACGATCGCCGGCCCGCCAGAGCGTCGAGCGCTGTGTGCACTGTGAAATCCATTGGCTTGACGTGTTCTAACTCCGGCCATTCCAACGGAAATGACACGGGCAGGCCCGGACGCAGGCGTGGACTGTAGGCCGCGGCGACGGTCGCACCGCCCGACCGCGTCGAGTCCACGAACACCTTTCCGTGCCGGTCCTCGACAATGAAGGCCGTGGTCGCGATCGAGGGATCGAGTGCCTCGGCGCGGGCGGCGAGTGCGCGGGTGGCCGCAGCGACGTCGTCGACGGGGCACGTGGTGTCGATCGGCACGAACACGTGCAGCCCGCGCGATCCACTGGTCTTGACGACGCCGGCCAAATCACAGTCGGCGAGTGCTTGCCGCACCAGGTGGGCAACGGCGACGACCGCGGCGAAGTCTCCTGCGGTGGGTGGATCGAGATCGAGCACCAGATGCGTGGGCCGGTAGATGTTGTCCGAATGGCCGAGCGCTGGATGGTATTCGACAGCGCGCTGGTTGGCGAACCACAGCAGCGTGCGTCGGTCGTTGCATACGGCATAGTGGATTTCCCGCTTGGACGCCTCGGCCCAGATCGGAACTCTGGCCACCCATTCCGGTGTGTACTTCGGAATGTTCTTCTGAACAAAAGGTTTTTGCCCACGCAAAATTCTGAGCACGGTCAGCGGGCGGTCGGCGAGGACGGGCAAGATGTATTCGGCGATGCCGTCCAGGTAATCCACCAGATCCCGTTTGGTCGCCCCGTCTTCCGGCGCCAACTGCTCATCCAGGTTGGACAGACTCACCCCGGCGCGCTGCTCTCCGACGCTCATGAATTCAACCCTACGGTCACCTCAGCGCTTCGACCGTCGGATCGAATACGGAAGGCATGGCGGAATCTATGACGTTTCGCCGTTTGTGGGCGAAAGGCGCCAACCGGCGAGCGGGACGACGTTAGGGTGGCCGGAATTCTGACGCCAACGTCGAGATCCGGGTCATGCAGTTTGGCCGGTACGTGGGGCGGGAAAGCAGGGGCGATGAACGCACACCGGCGCATGCCGGACGCCGCGGACGAATTCGAACCCGAAGAAGTGGCACTTCGTCCGAGGAACGTCCGCTTCGACTTAGCCAATGCGCCGTTGCACTGGATCCCGGGCGATCCCTACGCATCGCATGCTGCCACCGCGTTGAACCTCTTCCTACCGGTCGCGGAGCGGTGGTTCAGCAAGTTGCTGGCGGACTCGCTGGAATACGTGCGCGACGACCACCTCCGGGAGGAGATCGTCGGCTTCATCGGGCAAGAGGCCGTGCATGCCAAGACGCATGACGACGTCCTTGTCGATTACCTGCACCGACACGGCATCGACCCGGCACCGTTTCTGAGCCAGCTCGAATGGGTCGCCGAGCAATACGAACTGCGGACAGCCCGGGCGACCCCGCTGCGCAGGCGCAAGGCTCTCGCCTCGGGGACGCATGCCCTCAGCGCGGCCGAGCATTTCACCGGAGTACTCGGGCAGTGGTCGCTCAACAACGCGTGGGACGGATTGGGAGTGAACCCGACGCTGGCCGATCTCTACCGCTGGCACGGCGCGGAAGAAGTCGAGCATCGTCACGTCTCCTACAACGTCGCAAAGTACTTCGGCATGGATTACGTCGCCCAGGCGGTGGCCGGGATATTGGTGAGCTTCGCATTCTTCACGATGATCTTGCGCGGCTTGAAGTTCATCGTTCACGAGGACCCCTCGTTGCCGAACGACGGATACCTCCGGATCTTGTGGCACCTTCGCCAGTCCGGCAAAAGCGGCGCCATCCCGACGATGGGCTTCCTCGTCCGCTCGGGGCTGACACTGCTGCGGCGGGACTACAACCCGGCCGACGAGGGGAGTACCGCGCAGGCGGTTGCGTATCTGGCCACCTCGCCGGCGGCCCGAGCGTGCTATGGATGAGCCGTCGGGGTATCCCGCCGAGCGGCATCGGTTGGGACGGCGTCTTTCGGCGTTGGTCAAGCCGTACGCGGGCGAACCGCCGCCTGGACTGTACAAGCCGGCCACGCCCGATCTGCTGATCCGGTTGGCCGGAACCGCGATACCGCACTTCCTTTCGGTGGTGATGCGCCTGGGCGGCGACCGGGAGCTGCCGCAGCTTCCGGAGTCCGTCAACCGCAGGCCGGTGCGGGTCGTCAGTCGCAAAATCGTGGCGCACGACCCGGTTACGGTCGAGTTGATCTTCGGCTCGCCAAACGGCGGCGTACTGGGGCGCTGGCACGCGGGTGCACATATCGACCTTCATCTGCCGTCGGGGCGCACCCGGCAGTACTCCTTGTGCGGTGATCCGAGCCGTCGGGACGAGTACCGAATCGCGGTGCGACGGATCGCTGCGCCCGACGGCGGCTCAGCGGAGGTGCACGGTCTCACCGTCGGCCAGAGCGTGGAGGTCAGCGATCCGCGTAACGCCTTCATGATGCCGCTGCCGGGATCTGGGTCGCGGGCCGAGAGGCTGCGGTTCATCGCGGGCGGTATCGGGATCACCCCGATCCTGCCGATGACCAAGATCGCCGAACAACGCAGTGTCCCATGGTCATTGCGCTACACCGGCCGACACCGCGGCAGCTTGCCGTTCCTCGACGAGCTGCAGGCGTACGGGGACAAGGTACACGTGCGGACCGATGACGAGTGCGGCCTGCCGACCGCGGCCGATCTGCTCGACGGGGTGGACGACAAGACCGCGGTTTACATGTGTGGCCCGCCGCCGATGATGGCCTTGGTGCGGCGCAGCATCCCGGTGGGCTTCGAGGTGCATTCCGAACGGTTCTCCCCGCCGCCGGTCGTCGACGGGGCACCATTCGAGCTGAAACTGGCGCGCACCGGGGAGGTGGTGCCGGTCCGCGCGGACCAAAGCGCACTGGCAGCGCTGCAGGAGGCCAGGCCGGACGCGAGTTACTCGTGCCGACAGGGCTTTTGCGGTACGTGCGTCCAGCAGGTGACCGCGGGTGAGGTCGAGCACCGCGACAGCACTCTCACCGGGCGCCAACGTGAGCTTGGCCAGATGCTGGTATGCGTATCGCGCGCCAAACACGACGGTGGACAGCTGGTCCTGGACATCTAGCCGAGCCGAAAACTGCGATTGAGCTGTGAATATGCTGTCAGTGGGCCGCGATATCAGTGATTGACACTGACACTTTGACCGGCTAGGTGTATTACACGCGACGGCGGATGTGTATCGCCTGCGACCTGTCCACGGGGCGACAGTGGCCTGATCGAAGGGCGGGCGCGGATGAGCGGCATCGATACCAGGCGTAGGCGGTTCGACTCCGGCATCGCCAATGCCATCCGGGCACTCGCGCTCCCGATCCTGCTCGGTTGGGTGGTCGTGACTGTCCTGACCAACGTTCTCATCCCGCCGCTGGAGAAGGTGGGGGAGGAAAACACTGTCGGCTTGAGCGCCAAGGACGCACCCGCGATGATCGCGATGCGCAAGATCGGCAGCGACTTCCAGGAGTTCGATTCCGACAGCAACGCCATGGTGGTCCTGGAAGGCCAGCAGCCGCTCGGCGACGACGCTCATCACTACTACGACGGGGTTGTCGACAAACTGGAAGCCGACACCGCTCACGTGCAGCATGTGGCGGATTTCTGGGGTGATCCCCTCACGGCATCCGGGGCCCAGAGCAACGACGGCAAATCCGCCTACGTCCAGGTCTACCTACGCGGAAACCAGGGCGAGACGCTCGCGAACGAGTCCGTGGCGGCGGTGCGGGACATCGTCGCGCAATCCTCGCCGCCGCCGGGCATCAGTGTGTACGTCACCGGCGGCGCACCGTTGGTCTCCGATCAGCACCATGCCGGCGACAAGAGCATCGCGAAGGTCACGGCGATCACCCTCGTGGTGATCGCCGTGATGCTTCTGATCGTCTACCGATCGATCGCGACCATGATCCTGGTGCTGCTGATGGTCTTCCTCGAGCTCGGGGCGGCCCGCGGAATCGTGGCCACCCTGGCTCACTTCGGGATCATCGGCCTGTCGACCTTCGCGGTAAATCTGCTGACTCTGATGGTGATCGCCGCTGGGACCGACTACGCGATCTTCGCGATCGGTCGCTATCAGGAAGCGCGCGGCGCAGGGGAAAGTCGGGAAGCCGCTTACTACACCATGTTCCGTGGCACCGCCCACGTCGTTCTCGGGTCCGGCATGACGATTGCGGGCGCGATGCTGTGCCTCAGCTTCACTCGCCTGCCGTACTTTCAGACGATGGGCGTGCCGTGCGCGGTGGGCACCTTCGTCGCTGTCGTCGCTGCGTTGACGATGGGCCCCGCGGTCATCGTGCTCGGCAGCCGGTTCGGACGGTTCGAGCCCAAGCGCAGCATCCGTTCGCGCGGCTGGCGTCGCGTCGGCATCGCGGTGGTGCGGTGGCCTGGGCCGGTTCTGGCCGCAACGCTGGGCCTCGCGCTCATCGGCCTGCTCACCTTGCCGGGCTACAAGACGAATTACGACGCCCGCAAGTACCTGCCGGCCGATCTGCCGGCGAACGTCGGATATGCCGCGGCCGAAAGACACTTCAGTGCCGCGCGGATGAACCCCGAGCTGCTGATGATCGAGACGGATCACGACCTGCGCAATCCCGCCGACTTTCTCATCATCGACAAGGTCGCCAAGGCGATCGTCCGGGTGCCCGGCGTCTCCAGGGTTCAGGCGATCACCAGACCCAACGGTCGTCCCATCGAGCACACGTCGATCCCGTTCCTGTTGAGCCGGCAGGGCACGACCAACACGATGAACCGGAAATATCAGCAGGACCGGATGGCCGACATGCTCGTCCAGGCCGACGAGATGCAGAAGACCATCGACACGATGGAGCAGATGTCGCACCTGACCCAGCAGATGGCCGACACGACGCATCAGATGGTGACCAAGACCAAGGCGATGACGATCGACATCGCCGAATTGCGGGACAACATAGCGGATTTCGATGACTTCTTCCGTCCCGTGCGCAATTACTTCTATTGGGAGCCGCACTGCTCCGACATCCCGGCATGCTGGTCGATCCGGTCGATCTTCGACACGCTCGACGGTATCGACACCATGACCGACGACATTCAGGCGCTGTTGCCCGACCTGGAACGCCTCGATTCTCTGATGCCGCAACTGGTCACGCTGCTGCCCCAGCAGATCGAGACCATGAAGACGATGAAGACCATGATGCTGACGATGTATGCGACCCAGAACGGTCAGCAGGATCAGATGGCTGCGATGCAAGAGAATTCGACCGCCATGGGCAAGGCGTTCGACGACGCCCGCAACGACGACACGTTCTACCTACCGCCGGAAGCCTTCGACAACAAAGACTTCAAGCGCGGCATGGAGAACTTCATCTCACCCGACGGCAAGTCGGTTCGGTTCATCATCAGCCACGAGGGTGACCCCGCGACGCCGGAGGGCGTGGATCACGTGGACCCCATCAAGTTGGCTGCAAAGGAGGCGATCAAGGGTACGCCGCTGGAGGGCTCGAAGATCTATCTGGCGGGCACGGCGGCAACGTACAAGGACATGCGAGACGGTTCGTTCTACGATCTGCTGATCGCCGGAATCGCCGCGGTGTCATTGATTTTCATCATCATGTTGATCATCACCCGCAGTGCGGTGGCGGCGGCCGTGATCGTCGGAACCGTGCTGCTGTCCCTCGGTGCGTCGTTCGGTCTGTCCGTGCTCGTCTGGCAGCACCTCCTGGGGCTTGAGTTGCACTGGATGGTGCTGGCCATGTCGGTGATCCTGTTGCTGGCGGTCGGTTCGGATTACAACCTGCTGCTGGTGTCACGCTTCAAGGAAGAACTCCCGGGCGGGCTCAAAACCGGGATCATTCGAGCGATGGCGGGCACCGGCTCCGTGGTGACATCGGCTGGTCTGGTGTTCGCCTTCACGATGGCCTCCTTCGCGTTCAGCGATCTACGGGTCATGGCGCAGGTAGGCACCACGATTGCCCTCGGATTGCTGTTCGACACACTGATCGTGCGGTCTTTCATGACGCCGGCCATCGCGGCCCTGCTGGGACGCTGGTTCTGGTGGCCGCAGGTGATCCAGTCGGCCGCGTCCAAACGTCGCCTCGCTGGGCTGCGGACGTAGCGTTACGACAGCGTCGGCTCCGGTGGCCGGAACCAAGCGGCGGGCCGTCGTGCCGGCCGGCCCGCCGCTCATGTTCGAGGGCGCTACACGAGGGCAGCGACCGTGTCGAAGTACACGCCCTTGGGAGCGCCTGCGCTGTCCTTGATCCCGTAGCCACCGCCATCGCCCGCGGTGTCCTGGTAGCAGAAGAACCATGTGGGCGGGAAGTTGGGATCCTGATTGGCCAATTGCCATGTCAGCCAGTCGGATGCGTCCGCCAGGCTCACCTTGTCCGGCGTGATGTAGCCGACCTCGGTGAAGGCCATCGGTCGGGTATCACCCTTGGACGCCTGCACCGCCTTGAGCGCGTCGATCTGCGCGATGCCGAACGGGGTCGTCCGGGGATCCACAAAGGTGGCGTTCTGGTCGTCCTTGATGCTGTAGGGGTGGTATCCCAGCAGGTCGTAGTCGCCGCTCTCGCCGCCCGCGTACATGCCGTTCAGCCAGTCCACTGGAGACCAGTTTTTGCCCAGCGGCGACTGGAAGGTCGGGTACGCGGCGAGCCCTGCCGAGATGACTTGTGACCCAACGGCTCTGATGCGTGGCGCGGCAGCCTTGAGGTACTTGACATAGTTGGCCGGGCTGCCGATGTTGAACGCGATGATGTTGGGCTCGTTCCACACCTCGTAGTACGGAATGTTGCCGAAGATCTCGGTGCACTTGCCCACGAAGTTGCCGAACCCGGTCGAGCTGTGATTGAACGGATAGTGGATGCCCAGGCATGGCATGGCGGTCAGGCCGCGAGCGTCCAGCGCGGTCTTCACAGCCCGGACCGGGGTGTAATTGGTCTGGCCGAACGCATTGCTCAGGTAGCCCCAGTCGACAGCGAATCGCACTGTGTCGAAGCCCATCCCGGCAATGCCGTCGAGTGTGGCGGCCAGCGCGGACGACGACAACTGACACAGGTTGCTTTGGTTGATACCGATGGTCACTTCAGTTCCCCCTTCTTCGAGTGGTTCGCCCGAACGCTGGGCGATCCGGCAGCAGGACCATACGGGAGATGGCTGACATCGCGATGGCGCAGTCGGCCGGGTTCTGCGCCGCTCGTGGTGGCCGAATGCATGGGTGATATCCCGGCGGCGAAGGGGTTTCGCCGGGGCCTCAGTGCGTCGGCAAAGGGGGCAGCTGCTGCGTGTTCGAACGGTTTGTGCGGCTTTGGTGGTGCGCGACTGTAAAGGCAAAGCTGTTCGGCGATGTCGGCGGTATGTGCCACCCGGCCGCTGCGTATCGGTTAGGTGTGTATCTGATCGACAGCTGAAACTGCCCGCTTACGAACCCAAGTCGTTCGTAGGCGGGCAGCTCTGGAAGGCGCCACAAGTCGACGCGCCAGCATCGGCAGCGCGTGCTCAGGCGCGGAACGCGTCCCGGATCAGGCGGTTACTTGTCTTTGCGTCCAGGACGCGGCGGCGGTGGCGGCTGTGCCTTGGTGGTCGGCGAGAATTTGCCGCCCTTCTTCGGGTCGTACGTACCTTTCTCGGCCATGGTGACCTCCTTTTCGTTCGACCGACTTCCACGCTATAGAAGGATTTGATACCCGGTTGCAGAACCGGCGATTGCACACGCGACACGCCGCCGGCCACTTATCCGGTTGCGACACGGTCACGGATGCATCTCTATCAATGCATCAGAGAGCACAGCAGCCTCTTTGATCACTATCGTCACACCTGCTAACTGTTGACGTCGGTGCGACGTCCCCTCTGGGAAGGTGTGACATGTCGCGACGTCCCCCACTCACCTCCAAATCGGTGGCGACGGCGGCTGCAATCGGGCTGACAGTCGCCATCGGCGTCGCAGCGCCTGCCGCCGCGGAACCCTGCACCGGTGCCGCTGCGGCAGTGCAACCGCCGGCGGGTCCGAACGCCGCGGCCACTCCGGCATTGCCCGGTGGCCTGCCGCGAGGGCACCGGCCCGCCGGTGCGAACGAAGGCGCGCCGCTACCCAGGCTCGGCCAGCTGTCGCGGGCGCTGCTCAACGCGCTGACCCCGCGCTCGGCGCCGGTACGCCAGCAAGCGCAAGTGCTACCGCAGCAACCGGTTCCGCAGCCGCAGACCCCAGTGCAGAACACCCAACCGGTGCCGGTCGTCGCTCAACCCGCACCGGCTCCCGCTCCGGCGCCGCCCTCGCCGCCCGGTACGACGCTTGTCGGCTGGGTGACCGGCCCGGAAAGCCCGAACGACACCATCAAGCGGTTCGCGATCACCGGAACCGACCTCGGGATCATGTGGGACAACGGCGATCCCAACGCCCATCAGGTGCTGATGGCCTTCGGCGACACTTACGGATACTGCAGTGTGCGCGGCCAGCAATGGCGGTACAACGTGTTGTTCCGCAGCCAGGACGGCGCGTTGTCGAAAACCATCAGCGTGCCCAACGGCGCTGCCGCCAACAAGTATTCGGGTTCACCGGTGTGGGGGCCTGGCCTGTCGAAGCAGATCATCAACAGCACGAAGTGGGCGGCGACCGAGAAGGGGATCATCCCGACCGCCGGCGTTGCCGTTGGAACGACGCAGTACCTGAACTTCATGTCGATCAAGAACTGGGACAGTGACGGTCGGTGGACGACGAACTACTCGGCCATCGCGGTTTCACCCGACAACGGTGAGAACTGGGGCGTCTATCCCGGCACCGTGCGCACACCGGCCGACGGCAGCGTCGCGGGTGCCAGGTACGTGCGAGGCAATGAGAACTTCCAGCAGGGCGCGTTTCTCAAGCCAGGACCGGGTGACCCGTACCTCTATACGTTCGGGACACCGTCCGGGCGCGGCGGCGCGGCATACATCGCGCGGGTGTTGCCCGGATATGTGCCCGACTTGACGAAGTACGAGTACTTCAACGCTCCGACGAACTCCTGGGTCCCTCGGGATCCTGGTGCGGCCACACCGGTGATTCCTGGACCGGTCAGCGAGATGTCGGCCCAGTACAACACGTATCTCAAGCAGTACCTGGTGCTCTACGGCAACGGTGCCAACGACGTCGTGATGAGGACCGCGCCGACCCCACAAGGCCCGTGGAGTCCAGAACAGCTGCTCATACCGTCATCGCAATACCCCGGCGGGATCTACGCCCCGTTCCTGCACCCGTGGTCGACCGGCAAGGAGCTGTACTACAACCTGTCGCTGTGGTCGGCCTACAACGTCATGCTGATGAAGACGGTTCTGCCGTGACAATCCGTCGCAGCGACACCAGCAGGGCCTCAAGCCCGTATTCGAACACGGCGTCGTAGTCGGTAGGCGACTGCAGTGCTTCGACGAGTTCCTGGTCGGGCCACTCCGTGGTCCACAGCGTTGGATCCTCCTCCTGGTGTGCAGGACCGCGGACGGCCGAGAATTGCATCACCGCAGACGAAATCACGTGCACCTCGACAGCTCGCAGCGCGAGCGCCGCATCGGTTCCCGTGATCTCGAGTTCGGCGAGCTGCGCCGCCAGACGCTGCTGGACCGGCAGGAACAACGTGGGCGTCCGGTCGCGCTCGTGTGCGAGCGCAAGAAGGTGTTGACGTTCGATGAGAAGCCTGCGCTGGGTTCGCGCGAGTGAGCCGATGCGCTCCAGCGGACCGCTGCCGTCCATCGGCAGATTGGCCATCTCGCCGAGAAGGCGGTCGACCAGACTGTCAAATAGTGTGTCGCGTCCGCCGACGTGCCAGTAGATGGACGTGACGGCCACCCCGAGGCGTTCGGCCAACCCACGCATCGAAAACCCAGCCACCCCATCGCGTTCGATGAGGACCGCCGCGGTGTCGAGGATGGTCTCGGCATCGACAGTGGTCGGCCCCTTATGTCTTGCGCTCATGTACCCATCCCGGGGATCTGCCCGCCCTCTGGCAGTGAGAGGTATCGCTCGAGGTTGCGGTGCATGTTGATGATTCTCCGTTCCTCGTTGGACAGCACGAGGTGGGTGAAACCGGGCTGGTGCAAACCCCGCTGCAGGCCGGCCAGCACGGTGATGTCCTGGCTCATGACCAAGCCGGGGTGGGCATCGGCCGCGCTCAGCCGAACATCGGCCGGACGGGTGCGCGGCGACCCCGGCGGCATGCGAGTCATCAGGGTCATCACCAGCTGTCCGTGGTCGGGATCGGTGCCGGGCAGTGCGGTCATCACCGTCAAGTGGTCGGCGGTGGCCAGCATCGTCATGTTGGGAAAGACGTTGTACTGGTGCAGGCGCATCATCTGATCGGTGTCGGCCCAGCTCAGGTCGACGCCGCGGCCGGCCGCGAATTCCCTTATGCGATCGGCTATCACGTCGGCCACCGACTGGCCGGGCTGGGTTTCGGGCGGAAACGGCGTGCCGTCCTCCAGCCCCATCAACGCACCTTGCGTTGAGACGTACGCGGCCCACACCTCCTCATCGGTCAATGCGTCCTTCAGTTGGGGGCTCGGCACACCGTACATCGACTCGGACTTTCCGGTGCGGCCCCAGATCGATTGCGGTGCATAGACATCGTCCATGCACCGGTGAAGTTCGGGGTGCAGCGTCTGGACGTGATAGGTCTCGCTGTACCCGTCGGCGATCGTCTTCCAGTTGGCGTCCACGTCGATCGTCATCGTCGCGTAGCACCGGAAATCGTCGAGCCCGCACCACGCGATGTCGCGCGGGACGGCCTCCAGATACTCAAGGAGTGGTATGGCGCCGGCATCGAGATTGACGAACACCAATCGTTCCCACGTGTCGACTTTGGCGGCGATCAGTGGGAAGTCGGACATGTGCACCGCGCCGAAACCCTTGCGGTTCGGGATCCGCTTGAGCGCACCGGTGAGATCCCATGTCCAGCCGTGGTAGCCACATTTCAGTTCGCGCAAGTCCGAACCCGCACCGGCGCACAGCGTGTTGCCGCGGTGCCGGCACGCGTTCTGAAACGCTCGCAGCATGCCGTCCTCGCCGTGCACGATCAGAATCGAGTATGGGCCGCAGCGGTATTCGAAGTAGTCGCCCGGTGCCGCGACGTGATCGACGGTGCAGGCGACCTGCCAGACTCTGGGCCACATGCGCTGCACCTCGAGCGCGGCGAACGCAGGCGAGCAATAGCGTTCGGCCGGGATCAGGGTGGGCCGCTCGGGTGGGGTGCCGATCGCGTCCTCGCGCCGAGTGCGAGCCGTATCGCTCATGCTCTCGTCGGTGTGCATCGCCATGGGAACTCCTCCGAACGAAGGGATCAAACTCGGCGCGGCCGTTCTGTAACGGTGTTACATTGCCACCGTAGCGGCCGGCAGGCATTCAAGGGAGTGAAACGTGTTCGATCTGAAGATCACGGGCGGCACCGTCGTCGATGGGACAGGGACCGACAGATTCACCGCTGACGTGGCACTCAAGGACGGAAAGATCGTCGAGGTCCGTCGGCGCGGCCCCGGCGACCCGCCGCTGGCCGGCGATGCGGCCGAGACCATCGACGCCACCGGAAAGATCGTCGCGCCCGGATTCGTCGACATCCACACGCACTACGACGGCCAGGTCAGCTGGGACGACGTGCTCGAGCCGTCGAGCAACCACGGGGTCACGACGGTCGTCGCGGGGAACTGCGGGGTGGGCTTCGCGCCGGTGCGGCCCGGGCAGGAGCAATGGCTCATCGAGTTGATGGAGGGCGTCGAGGACATCCCGGGCACCGCGCTGACCGAGGGCATCACGTGGGGCTGGGAGAGTTACGCCGAGTACCTCGACGTGATCGGCAAGCGTGAACTAGCCGTCGACATCGGCAGCCAGATCGCGCACGGAACCGTGCGTGCATACGCGATGGGGGAGCGCGGCGCCCGCAACGAACCGGCGACGCCAGAGGACATCGAGGCCATGAGCCGGTTGGTGCGGGACGCGGCTGAGGCTGGGGCGCTGGGCTTTTCGTCATCACGCACGCTTGCCCATCGGGCGATGGACGGCGAGCCGGTGCCGGGAACCTTTGCCGCGGAAGAAGAGTTGTTCGCGCTGGGCCGCGCGATGGCGGCGGGCGGCGCAGCGGTGTTCGAGCTCGCACCGCAGGGTGCGGCGGGCGAGGACATCGTGGCGCCGAAAAAGGAACTGGAGTGGATGCAGCGTCTCGGCGCCGAGATCGACTGTGCGTTGAGCTTCGCGCTGATCCAGGTCGACGCCGACCCCAAACTCTGGCGCGAGCAGTTGGACATCTCGGCAGCGGCCCATGACCGGGGTGCCCGCCTGCACCCGCAGGTGGCCGCCCGGCCGTTCGGGATGTTGCTCGGGTTCCCCGGCCATCACGCGTTCACACATCGCCCGACGTACCGGAAACTCAAGGCCGAATGCGGTCGTGAGGAGCTGGCCGCTCGCCTCGCCGAACCTGCCGTTCGCGCGGCGATCCTGTCCGAAGACGACCTGCCCATCGATCCAAATGTGTTGTTCGACGGGATGTTTGCGTTGGCGCAATACTCGGCGGAGCGGTTGTATGCGCTCGGCGAGCCGCCCGATTACGAACCCACTGCCGAGCGCACCGTCGCAGCGATCGCCCGCGACCGCGGCGAGGATGTCTTGGCGACGATGTATGACCTGATGCTGGAAGCCGATGCCGGATCGATGCTCATGCTGCCGATGTTCAACTACGCCGACGGCAATCACGACGCGATCCGCGAAATGATGACGCACCCGGCGGCCGTGCTTGGGCTGTCGGACGGCGGCGCACACTGCAGCATGATCTGTGACGCGTCCTATCCGACGTTCCTGCTGACCCATTGGGCGCGGGACCGGCATCGGGGCGAGAAGTTGCCGCTGGAATATGTGATCCGCAAGCAATCCCATGACACCGCACAGCTGTTCGGCTTGTCCGACCGGGGCGTGATCGCCGTCGGCAAGAAGGCCGACGTCAACGTCATCGACTTGGATGCGCTGACGTTGCATGCCCCACGGATGGCCTATGACCTGCCGGCCGGCGGGCACCGGCTGGTCCAGGGGGCGTCCGGCTACACCGCCACGATCGTCAACGGAGTCGTCACGCGCCGCGACGGTGTGGACACCGGCGCTCGGCCGGGCCGCCTCGTGCGCGGAGCCCGCTGAACGACGGTGAGTTTCAGATACGATCCGCGCCACCGGCCGCCACAGCCGCCGACTCCATCCGCGGACCACTTCACGATCCACAATGCTGAAGTCGCGGAACATGTTTCGCTCGCGTACATCCGGGAAGGGCTGGGCGGCGCGCCGTTACTGCTGATTCACGGGTACCCGGAGACCAAGCGCATCTGGTGGCGCAACATCGAGCCCCTTGCCGCGGCGGGCTTCGAGGTCATCGTGCCGGATCTGCGCGGCATGGGTGACAGCGCCACACCGCCGGATGACCGCCACGACCTCGTGACGTACTCGCGGGACCTGTATGCACTTGTGCACGACCGCCTCGGCCACTCGTCGTGCCTGATCGCAGCGGGGGACGTCGGCGGCGTGGTGGCCACCGACATGATTCACCGGTTTCCCGGATTCGTCGACGGTTTCTGCGTTTTCAACACCGTGCCGCCGATGGGCGTGGACTACGCGGGGATCACTTCACCGCATCCGTGGTCGCTGGCCGGTGCCTTCGATCCCACTGCCGACTACCGGTGGATGCAGGGCGCCTTCCCCGACGAACTCGCCGCGATGCTCACGTCGCCGCAGGCTCGCAGGCAGTGGGTCGCGGCGATGTATACGAATCGGCTCTGGGGCTCGCCCTACACGTTCACCCAGGCCGATGTGGACTTCATGACCGAACCGTTCGCCGACGAGGTGAGGCTGCGGGCAGGATGGGCGTCCTATCAACTCGCATACGGCCGTGCCATGCCCGACATTCCGCTCATGGATGCGGTCGACGTGCGCACACTGGTCCTCTACGGACCCGACGATCACGCGCTCGGCGAGGATTTCGTCCCGAAGTGCGAACGGGCATTTCGCAATCGCGTCGGCCCGTTGGTGATCCCCGGCGCCGGTCACTTCCTGCAGTGGGAACGAGCCGACATCTTCAACACGCTAGTCGCGGCAGTATTCGAAGACGTCATCGGTCGCCGTCGCGCGGTTGAGCCAGGATCGCGCCACCCAGCCAACGCCTGATGAAGCGGCGCAACTCATCCCGGGATCGGGTCGCCTCGTTCGGCGCGACGAAAAACGACATCATCACCCGGAGCGTGAACTCGACGAGTTCGCGCTGCGCCGTCTCGTCGTAGCCGTACTTGTCCCAGTCGACGTCGAATCGCGTCATCATCCGCATGCCGAAGGTCTGCGCCTCATCCGAGGCCAGATTCCCCGAGTGCGAGTGCAAATACGGCTCGGAGAGCAGAATTCCCAGATGAGGCGTTCGGGTGACCTCTTCGAGCGTGAAGACCACGCCCTCGGTCATCGCCTCGGCCGGATCGGTGATACCGCGCACGCTCTCAGCCAGTCGGTCGAAGAATCCGTCGACCGAGGCCAGCGCGGCCGCATGCATGAGCGAATCGGCCGTGGGGAAGTAGCGGTAGACCGTCTGCCTGATCACGCCCAGTGATGCCGCGACGTCGGCGATGCTGACGTCGGAACCCGTCTCGGAGATCAGCTTGACCGCGGCGTCGACGATGCGCGCAGCGGCTTCCTCGTCGCTGCTCGGCGGGCGGCCGTCCCACCCGCGCCTACGCGCCACCGACCGAACCTCCCAACGACATTCCTGCAGGATATCGCCCCGGCCGTTGACGATCGGCGTCACGTGAAGTAATCATACAAGTACTCCGACTTTTGTATGATTGCTTCGATCGAACGAAGGTGCTCGATGACTGACCTGATAGTGCGCAAAATGCGGTTCGCGTTCGCCGACCACCACGTCCCATTCCTGTGGAACGAAGCCAACCCGGCTTTTTCGAGCATGGCCAACGCGGTGTCGTTCCTGGCAATTGCCTTCGAAAAGATGATCGGCCACATGATCACCGAAGCCATGCCGCACATCACCGACCCCGAGATCGCCGAGGAGGCCCAGGCCTTCGTCCGGCAGGAGGGGCAGCATTCGATGGCCCACCGCCAGCACGCGAAAGGGCTCATCAAGAGTTACCCCGCGCTGAAAGAGACGCTCGACGAGGTGATGCGCGCATTCGACGATCTGACGGCCAGCACGCCGTTGAAGTACCGGCTTGCCTATACGGCCGATCTCGAAGCGACATTCACGCCGGTGTTCAAGCTCATGCTCGATCATGACGACACGCTGTTCGCGCCGGGGGACGACCGCGTTGCCTCCCTGTTCCTGTGGCATTTCGTCGAGGAGGTCGAACATCGCAGCTCGG
The DNA here is from genome assembly GCF_054919535.1 of Mycobacterium venezuelense. Classification (NCBI taxonomy): domain Bacteria; kingdom Bacillati; phylum Actinomycetota; class Actinomycetes; order Mycobacteriales; family Mycobacteriaceae; genus Mycobacterium; species Mycobacterium venezuelense. The sequence goes on along the minus strand of NZ_JBONDW010000006.1, from coordinate 157,094 downwards.
CGTTGATCATCTACGACGCGGTGGTCGACGATCCGTGGTACCGCATGCGGGTCGCTCCGTCGATCTTCAAGCACGTGTGGAGTGTCCTTCGGGTGGCTTGCGAAGGATTCAACAAGCATGTGCCGTTGTCCGAGCGCAAGATCGACGCGCTGTCGATCTTCGGCATGCAGGCCAGGAAAAAGGCACTGATGCAACGCCTTCCGTTCGTCAACGCGCCCGACGACGGTCCGTTCGCCAACGCCTTCAGCCACCTGCCCATCCGTGAACAGCTCACTGCGCTCGCGGGAGTCGTGCGTAGCCAGATTCCCGGCCACAACCCGGCGCACGAGAAGCTGCCTGCGCTGGCCGACGAGTGGTTCGCTCGCTACGAGGCCGGTTACGAGGTCACCCAGTGGTACACCGCGGGGACGGCCGCGGCGCAGAAAGTGAACCCGGCCAATGTCTGATCTGTGCACCCCGACGTTCGCCGATCTCGCTCAGCGGCTTGGCTTTTCGTGTGACACCGCAGGCGGACTCGTGGAGTTCCGCAGCCCCTTCGGATTGGAGAACTGGACACTGCCGGTCCTGGAACTCACCGTGATCGTCGGGGCGGTGCTCGCCCTGGTCTACGCGACCGCGAGGCTGCGCCGCCACAACGATCCGACCAATCTCGTGCTGTGGTTCGGCGCCATCGCGTATCTGTTGATCATCGAACCGCCCCTGTACTTCCCTGGCGCGTTCGGCATCAGTGAGTACGTCGACACGATGTTCGCCCACAATGTGTTCACCATCGACTTCCTCTGGGGGCGGCTGCCGCTCTACATCGTGGCAATCTATCCGATGATGGCCACGGTCGCGTTCGAGATCGTCCGCAGCCTGGGAGTCTTCCGGCGATACGGCGCGCTGGTGGGCGCCGTATGTGTCGGTTTCGTCCACCACGCGTTCTACGAGATCTTCGACCATCTCGGACCGCAATTGCGCTGGTGGGAATGGACTTTGGACCACCCGATGAATCAGCCTTTCTTCGACTCCGTTCCGCTGCCCAGTGTCGTCGTGTTCGCCGCCCTGTGGCCGATGTCGCTGGCATTCTGCGTGCAGATCTTCGTCGGCCGGTACGCCGACGAGGGCAAGACCTTCACCGGCTTGCAGATCGTGTGGCGGACGATCGCCGTCGGCGTGCTGGCGTCGATCGGCACGGCAGTGCTGCCCATGCCCGCGACGATCGGCGCGGCGATCTCCGGCAGCACCACCGTCGGTGGGTTCATCTACGCCGCTGAACTCGTGGTGCTCAGTGTGGTGGCGATACCGGTCCTCATCAGGCAGTGGTCGGCGGTGCGTCGCGAATCAACGGAGGCGTACTCGAATCCGCTGATCCTGCGCTATGCCGTCGTGTACCTGGGTGTCATGGCTGTCCTGTGGGTGACGGCCCTTCCGGCGTACTTCGGCGCTGTAGACGGTGTCACGGCCGACGGCGATCCGATCGGCAGCCTCTGGTACACCGTGCTGTGCCTGCTGATCGCGGCCTTGTCCATCGCGGCGGCCGCAACTGCGCCGCGCGGTACAGGTAGCGGGCGTGTCGATGCCGCGGCGTCACCTTCAGTCGACGCCGCACGACAGACATCGTGAACTGACTCTCCTCCAACCGCTCGGAGCATCCCCGGTAATGGGGCACAATTGCGGGGGTGCCGACACCGCCGCAACGCCCAGGGCAGCCTGGCTGGCGCGGGCAGGGGCGTCCGCCGTCTGACCCGGCCACCCGGCGGCTGCCTCGTGCCGGCCGACCGCAAGAACCGCCGACCGAGCAACTCCGGGCGCGCTACCGGCCGCCCGACGCGGCGACAGAGAAGATCGCCCGACCTCACCCGCGTGACGCGGCGGCAACCGAGAAGATGTCACGGGCGCGGCCGCCCACGACGGCGCCCACCGGCAGTCGGCCGCGTCGTCGCAATCGCCAAACCGTCCTTCTCATCGTCGTCATTGCGGTCTCGGTGGTGGTCGGTGGCCTGGCCGCCGCCGAGCTGTACGCGCGGCACCGCGCGGGCAACCTCCTCGTCGCCGTAGCCGAGTGTGTGGTGCAAGATTCGGCATCGGTTTCGTTCGGTGTCAACCCGCCGTTCCTGTGGCAGCACATCACCGGCCACTACACCAACATCTCGGTGGAGACCGGGGGGAAGCGCGTTCAGGAAGCCGAGGGCATGACCGCCGACGTGACGCTGGAAGACATCCGGCTGCAGGGCACGGCGGATTCCAAGGGCACCATCGGATCGCTCAACGCAACGCTGGCCTGGACGGCGGCCGGCATCAAAGACACCGTCGCCGCCAACCTGCCCGGCGTCGGCAGCCTGGTGACCGGGGTGAGCACCGACCCGGCAGCCGGCACCATCACTCTCGAAGCCGCGGGCGGTACACGAGTCACCGCGCAGCCTGTCGTCACCGGCGGCGACCTCGGCCTGCAGGTGCTCGACGTCACCGGCCCGTTCTCGAAAGACGCCGTGCAGACGGCGCTCAACGAGCTCACCACGAAACTCAACGACAACTACCCGCTCGGCATTCACGCCGACAGCGTCGCGGTCACCGATTCCGGTGTGGTCGGGAAGTTCTCCAGTCAGGACGCAAAGATCCCGAACGACGACTCCGAGCCCTGCTTCGAGCGACTCTGACCAGGTCTCGGACGGCGCCCCGAAAATTGACGTTTCTGCAGACAAGTAGCGGGTATTCCGCCGTGCAGGAGGTCTGGAGATGCCTACGTGGAGTTGGATTGCAATAGCAGTAGTTGTCGCGGTCATCGTCATCCTGGCGTTGATCGTCGCCGTATCGATGAGCCGTCACAAACGGTCGGAAAGGCTACGAGACCAGTTCGGTCCAGAGTATGAGCGCGCTGTCGACGCGACCGGTGACGAACGTGCCGCGGAAAAAGAGCTTCTTGCGCGTCAACGCAAGCGGAAGAAGCTGGACATCGTCGAGTTGAGCCCCGAGTCGCGGGCGAAGTACGCCCAAGCCTGGGCATCGACGCAAGCCGGGTTCGTCGACAACCCGTCACAGGCGGTGGACGAAGCCGACCGCCTCGTCACCGAGGTGATGAATGAACGCGGCTATCCGGTAAACGATTTCGAACAGCAAGCAGCAGATATCTCGGTCGATCATCCCAAGGTCGTCGAGCACTACCGGGCCGCACACATCCTGCAGATGGCCCAGGCGCAGGGTGACATCGGCACCGAGGCCCAACGGGAGGCGATCGTCCACTACCGAGCGCTTTTCGAACAGTTGTTGGGCGCCGAGGAGCGTCCCCACGTTGCCGAGCAGCGTCCCCACGATGTCCCGCCCACCGACTCGCCGAAGGAGGCGCGCGCATGACCACCCACGAGCGGCCGATGCCGACTGCCCAACCCGACCAGACTTCGATCGCCGAACCGCAGCAGATGCCGAACATAGATCCACAGCAGACGTCGCCCGTTGAACCGCAGCAGACGTCCACTGCCCAACCCGAGCACATGTCGGCCACCGCGCAACCGGGACACGCCGCCGAGGAAGGCGACGTCCGGGATGCCGGCACCACCGGCACGCAGCAGGCCGACGTTGAGACGCCGGACGACAACACCTTGCTGTTCGCCGACGAACATCGGTCCGGACTGCGGTCGCGGTGGGATGAAGTGCAGGCGGCGTTCGTCGACGACCCGAAGCAGTGCGTTCAGAAGGCGGACAATCTGGTGGCCGATGTCGTCGAACAGCTCACGGCGAGCTTCGCCGACACGCGGTCGCGCCTGGAGGCGCAGTGGGCACGTGGCGAGGACGCCTCGACCGAAGATCTTCGCCTGGCGCTCAAGCGGTATCGCGACTTCTTCCAGCGGCTGCTGTCAGTCTGAGGTGTCGGCTACAGAGTCTCGATGATGGCGTTCTTGATGGCCTCGGAGTTCGTGCCGAAGACCGCTTGAACGCTGTTGCCGACCTCGATGACGCCCGCGGCGCCGAGCGTTTTGAGTCGCTCGTGATCGACCTTGGTCTTGTCCGCCACATCCATGCGCAGGCGCGTGATGCAGGCATCGACGTTCACGAGGTTGTCGCGGCCGCCGAACGCCGCGATGATCTGTTCGGCCTGGGTGTCGGCGCGTGCGGGCGCGGTCAGGGTTCCGCCGCCGGCGGCGACGGCGGTCGTCGACTCACCGCCTTCGCCGAGGTTCGCGGCTTCGTCGGCCTCGAACTCGGACTCGGGCTCGCGCCCGGGCGTGCGCATGTTCCATTTCGTGATCGCGACGTAGAACAACACGAAGTAGATCACGAAGAACACCCCGCCCATGGCGATGAGCAGCCAGATGTTCTTCGCCGCTGGCGCACCGCCGTACAACAACAAGTCGATGAGCCCGGCCGAGAACGAGAAGCCCAAATGGATGTCGAGCAGATAGGCGATCGCGAGCGACAGCCCGGTGAGCACGGCGTGGACGACGTAGAGCGGGAACGCCACGAACATGAACGCGAACTCCAGCGGTTCGGTGACCCCAGTGAGGAACGCGGTCAGCGCCGCCGCCGACAGGATGCCCACCGCGAGCTTGCGTTGCTTTCTGTTGGCCGCCAGGATCATTGCCAGCGCGGCGGCGGGCAACCCGAACATCAACACCGGGTAGAAACCTGACGTGAGAATTCCCGCGGTGGGGTCACCGGCGGCGAAGCGAGTGAGCTCACCGGTGACCACCTCGCCGTCGGCGGTCTGGTAGTCGCCGTAGATGAACCACACGTATGAATTCGGAATGTGGTGCAGGCCCAGCGGAATCAGCATGCGGTTGGCGAAGCCGTACACGAACGCACCCAGTGCTCCACTGCCGCCGATGAACTTGCCGAGCGCCGTCAGCCCGGCATCGAAGATGGGGTAGAAGTAGCTCATCAGGAACGCGATGAACAAGCTGGCCAGTGACACCACGATCGGGACGAACCGCCTCCCGCCGAAAAAACCCAGATACGACGGCAGTTGGATGGTGTGGTATCGGTCGAACAACCACGCGGTCAGCAGGCCGACGACGATGCCGGCGAACACGCTGTAATTGATCAGCGCCTGCTCGCCGGCTTTGTCGACCTCGCCGGCCAGCACGATCGGCGACATGGTTTTGAACACTGCTTCCATCACCAGATAGCCCACGACGGCGGCGAGTGCGGTCGAACCGTCGGCCTTGCGGGCGAAACCGATCGCGACGCCGACGGCGAACAGCAGCGGCAGGTTGCTGAACAGCGCGTCGCCCGCCGCGCTCATCGCCTTGAAGAACGAGCCGATGACGGGTGACTCGATGCGGCCGAGCAAGTCGGGTTGGCCGAGTCGCAGCAGAATGCCCGCCGCCGGCAACACTGCGATGGGCAGCATGAGGCTCTTGCCGAGCCGCTGCAGTTGGGCGAACCCCGGTATGCGCATCCAGGATTCTCGCTGTGCGCCTTGCGGTTTCGTTGTGCTGTTCATTGAATGATCGCCCTTCCGGTCGCATACGGCGACCCGCCGCCCAAGCTGAGCGGAAGCTTAGACGAGAACCTGCGGAGAAGAGGCGAACTCGAGTCCATCGGCCGACGACGCTCGTATTGTTGAAGCACGAGCAAAGGAGTCACGAGCGTGAGCAGAACCCAGGTACTGGCCCCCGTCACCGGTCGCGCCGTCGCACTCACCGATGTCGACGATCCCGTGTTCTCGGCGGGCATGGTGGGTTACGGCGCGGCGGTGGATCCTCCGCATGAGGTGGTTGACGCGGTGGCCCCGGTCAGCGGCCGGGTGCTGAAGCTGATGCCGCATGCGTACGTCGTGATGACACCCGGCAACGTGGGTGTGCTGGTCCATCTCGGGCTCGACACCGTGCAGCTCAACGGCGACGGGTTCACCACCCACGTCAGCCAGGGCGACGACGTCACCGCGGGCGATGTCGTCATCACGTATGACGTCGCGGCAGTGGTGGCCAAAGGCCTCAATCCGATTGTCCCGGTGGTGGTCATGGACGAACGTGAATCCGGCAACGTCCTGGTGTCGCAAGCAGTCGCACAGGGAGCCGACATCGACTCGGGCGACGAACTTTTCGTCGCCACCAAGTAGATGGAAGTCATCATCCTCGCCGATGCCGGGCAGATCGGCACCGTCGCCGCAGGTGCGATCGCCGCGCTGCTGGGCCGCAAACCGAACGCGGTCCTCGGCTTGGCCACCGGATCCTCGCCGTTGGCCATCTATGACGAACTGGTGTCGCGCTGCGATGCCGGGCTCATCTCATTCCGGCAGGCGCGTGGTTTCACCCTCGACGAATACGTCGGCCTGCCCGCCGATCATCCCGAGCGGTACCGCAACGTCATCGACACCGTGTTCGTCTCCCGTGTCGACTTCGCGCCGGATGCGGTTGCGGGCCCCGACGGCCTGGCCGCGGACATACCCGCCGCATGCGCGGCATTCGAGAAAGCGATCGAAGACGCGGGCGGCGTCGATCTGCAGATCCTGGGGATCGGCACCGACGGGCACATCGCGTTCAACGAGCCGGGATCCTCGCTTGGATCCCGTACCCGGATCAAGACATTGACCAGACAGACCCGACTCGACAACGCCCGGTTCTTCGGCGGCGATCCCGACAAGGTGCCCACGCACTGCTTGACGCAGGGGCTCGCCACGATCATGGCGGCCCGGCATCTGATCCTCGTGGCCACCGGCCGCAGCAAGGCAGAAGCGGTGCACCATCTCGTCGAGGGCGCCGTGAGCGCAATGTGGCCGGCGACCATACTGCAACACCATCCGCACGTGACGGTGTTGCTCGACGACGCCGCGGCGCAGCGCCTGCAGCTCATCGACTACTACCGCGAGACGTACCGCGCCAAGCCGGAATGGCAGGGCCTCTGAGTGCTGTTGACCGCTGACACCGTGCTCACGGGCACAGAACTGTTGCGGCCCGGGTGGATCGACGTCGCGCATGGCGTCGTGACGGCCACTGGCGCAGGCAGCCCGCCACGCGTGGCGGATCGTCACCTCGGCGCGGTGACGGTGGTGCCGGGCTTCGTCGACACGCACGTGCACGGCGGTGCCGGAGGTAACTTCTCGGCGGCATCGACGCCGGAAACCGCCGCTGCGGTCGACCTCCACCGCCGGCACGGCACGACGACACTTGTGGCGTCCCTGGTTACCGCAGCCCCCGACGATCTTCTGCGCCAGGTCACCGAGTTGGCCGAACACGTCCGCGTTGGCCTGATCGACGGAATTCATCTGGAAGGTCCGTGGCTGTCGGTCAAACGGTGCGGAGCCCATCAACCCGCACTCATGCGGGACCCGGACCCGGTTGAGATCGACCGTGTGCTGACGGCAGCCGCGGGCACCGTCCGGATGGTCACCATCGCACCGGAACGCGATGGCGCACTTGCCGCGATCGGTCAGATCGTCGAGGCGGGCGCGGTGGCCGCCGTCGGTCACACCGAAGCGACGTACGAACAAACACGGGCCGCGATCGCGGCAGGCGCAACAGTGGGTACGCATCTGTTCAACGCGATGCGCCCGATCGATCGCCGTGAGCCGGGCCCGGTCATCGCGCTCGTGGAGGACGAGCGCGTGACCGTCGAGATGATCACCGACGGCGTGCACGTCGACCCAGCGATCTACCGGCACGTCACGCAAAGCGTTGGGCCGCAACGATTGTCGCTGATCACTGACGCGATGGCGGCGACGGGCATGTCCGACGGTGTCTATCATCTCGGGCCGCTCGCGGTCGACGTGGTGGCCGGAGTCGCGCGCGTAGCCGGAACCGACACGATCGCAGGCAGCACCGCCACGATGGATCAGCTGTTCCGATTCGCCGCCACCCATTGCGGGCACTCCGGAGACGAGGCCCTGATGTTGGCGGTGCGTCAGGCTTCGCTCAATCCGGCCCGCGCACTCGGTCTGCCGTGCGCGGGGCTCGTGCCAGGCGGTGCGGCCGATATGGCGGTGTTGGACTCGGCTCTCAGCGTTGTCGCTGTGCTGCGTCGCGGGGATTGGGTCGTCGAACCGGCGGACTGACCGTCGCGTTTGCCCAAACGTGGCCGAAGGAGCGCGATCGGGACGACCGGCCTCAGAACTGGTTTCGCCCGCAAGGATTCAAGATGCGGCATCCGCGAAATGTCGATACAGATATTTGCAGGAGCGTAAAGTCGGCCCGGCACAACGGGCTCACGTTGGGGGTTGCTGTTGTCGGATTGGCCGTTTGTCGCACGGGGAGTGGAGTTCAGCGAGGCTTCACTCGCATTACGTGACGGATCCCGCGGTGTCGTGCTCGCCGGGCCGGCCGGCGTGGGCAAGACTGCACTCGCCCGCGCGCTCGCCGACGAACTCGAATCCGACGGCTGCCCCATGCGTTTCGTTCTCGGTACCGAGACCGGGCAGGCCGTGCCGTTCGGGGCGTTCCACCACGCGCTCAAGTTGCCTGACGCGCACGAGCCCACGGTCATGTTGGCCGCGGCCCACCAAGCGCTGTCGTCCGAGCCCAACCTCGTCATCGTGGTCGACGACGCCCAGCACCTCGACCCACTGTCGGCATTGCTCGTTCAGCAGCTTGCCGTGCACGGGTCGACGAAACTGATCGTCACCATCCGTTCCGGTGAGAGCACGTCGGATGCGGTGACCGCGCTGTGGAAAGAGCAGTTGCTGCTGCGGCTGGATATCGAACCGTTCACCCGCGCGCAGACGGCTGAGTTGGTCTCGACGGTGCTTGACGGTGACGTCGACGATCGGGCCGTCGGAGAACTGCACCGCTTCTCGTCGGGCAGCCCGTTGTATCTGCGCGGCGTGCTCATGGCGGCCATCAGCGACGGCGTATTGGTCCGAGACCACGACCGGTGGCGGCTGCGTGGCCAGTTGCGCCCCAGTGCAGACCTGCACGAGCTCGTGGCCTCGCGGCTCGACACCCTCGCCGACGACGAACGTGATGTCGTGGAAGTGGTGTCGACCGCGGAGGTGCTCGACTGGGACGTTCTGCTCGCGATGTGCGGGCCCGATGCGCTCGCGCGCGCCGAGCGACGAGGCGTGGTCCAGGTGACGAGCGATGCCACCCACACCCTGGTACAGCCCGGTCACCCGATCGTGGGCGAAGTCGCCAGGCGCCGCTGCCCGGTTGGGCGCGAGCGCCAGATCAACACGCTTCTGGCCCAACATCTGTCGGACCATCTCCGCGCGACGGGTAACGGTCCGGCCACCGATGTGCGTGCCCAGATCCAACTGGCCCGGATCATGACCCGTGCCGACGTGGCTCCGGATACGAGCTCGATCACCGATGCCGCCGCCAGTGCGGTCACCATGTCGAATCTGGTTCTCGGCGAGGAACTCGCCGGGTTCTCCCTCGCGCACGGCGGTGGCGTGCACGCTGCGATCGTGCTCGCCGATGCGATCAGCTGGCAGGGCCGCGGCCAGGAGGCCGAAGACCTGTTGGCGCAACACGAACCGGACCCAGACGACGAGCTCGCCGTCGCACGTTGGGGCTGCCTGCGCGCGGCGAATCTGTTCTTCGGTTGCGGTCGACTTGAGCCGGCCCGGTCGGTGCTCGAGGTCGTCCGCGAACGGGTGGGATCCGATCAGATGTTGAGCCTCGTCGTGTCGATGGAGGTGGCGTTCGCGTTCTTCTCCGGTGACCTGCCCGCCGCCATCGCCCTCGGCACGCAGGCACTCAGCACGGACATGTTGCCGACGGCCACGGTATGGACCGCGCTCGCCACCGCGGGCGCGCTGGCGCTGTCCGGTCGGTTCGGTGAGGTGTCCGCGGCGGTGGTGGCCGGCGAACGCGCAGCCGAGCACTGCGAATCGGGACCGCAGCGTTACTCGCTGGCGCTCGCCGACGTCCTCGCGGGCACCGGATCGGGACAGTTGGACAGCGCACAACGGGTCTGCGATCGCTATGCCGCGACGACAGCGGGCGCAAAACAAGCCGACGCCATCGTGTCCGCCCTCACCGGCAAGGTGGAACTGTCCCGTGGGCGTCTGTCGGCCGCGTGCGAGACGTTGCAGGCGTCGGTGTGGACGATGTCGGACGGCCTTCCGCCGGGCTGGCTCATGCTCGTCGCCTCGTGGCTGGCGCAGGCCGAGGCCGCCCGCGGCAACGTCGACGCTGCCGCTGCCGCGCTGGCCAGAGCCGAAGCCGCGTACGGGCCGCAGGTCGATGTGTTCGTGCCCGAACTGGAGCTGGCCCGCTCGTGGTTGGCGGCCACGACCGGCGAGACGTCGATGGCCCAGCAGCACGCGCACCGCGCCGCGCAGATCGCCGGGGCCTGCGGCATGCGCGCGGTCGAACTCGTCGCGCTGCATACCGCGCTGCGGTTCGGCGACCGGTCTCACCATGCCCGCATCCAGCAGTTGGCGGGCCAGCTGGATTGCCCGCTCGCCGACGCCATCGCCATGCACAGTCGCGGGCTCGCCGAACATGACGGTGCGCTACTCACCCACGCGACAGAGGATTTCGAACATCTCGGCGCGCTGATCCTGGCCGGTGATGCGGCTGCCCATGCCGCGCGCGAGCACGCCCGCGCGGGCCACCGGGGCAGCGAACTCGAGGCAGGCACCCGGGCGCACTGGCTGGCCAGCCAATGCGGGGCCGTCACGCCTGCGCTGCGCTGTGCGGCCGACCCGCTGCCGCTCACCGACCGGGAATGGGAGATCGCCAACCTGGTCGGTGTCGGGCTGAGCAATCGCCAGATCGCCGACCGCTTGTGCCTGTCCGTCCGCACCGTGGACGGACACCTCTACCGCATGTTCGCCAAGCTCGGGGTCGAGGACCGCGACCAGCTGTCGCGACTGGTCCGCTTTCGTCCGGCGACCTGATCAGCCCAGTTGCTCGCGCACCGCGGCCGCACTTTCGGCAGACAGTGCCGATTCGGCCACCCGCTCGGCCTGTCGGCGATCGACCGCACGCACGGCCTCCTTCGCCGCGGGTATGGCCGGGGGAGTGACACTCAACGCATCGACCCCGAGTCCGATGAGAAGCGCCGCGGCGCGCTCGTCGGCAGCGAACTCCCCGCACACCGATACCGACGCGTGTCCTGCCGCACCGCGACAGGTCGCGGCGATCAGGCGCAGCAGCCCCGGGTCGAACGTGTCGCCGATGGTGGCGACGGCATCGTTGTTGCGGTCCGCGGCGAGCGCGTACTGCGTCAGATCGTTCGTTCCGATCGACAAGAAGTCGAGGTGGCGCGCGAACACGGCCGATTTCAGTGCGGCGGCAGGCACTTCCACCATCATGCCCACCTGCAGTCCGGCCGGCGGTCGCGGACCGGCACGTCGCACCGCCTCGTCGAGCGACCGGCGCGCGGCCAGCAGTTCGTCGACCGTGCTGACCATCGGGAACATGACGCTCACCGGTGTCTGCTGCGCGAGCCGGGCCACGGCCAACAGTTGGTCGGACAGCAATTCGGGGTGCGCCAGTGAAAGCCGGATACCGCGCACCCCGAGGTAGGGGTTCAGTTCGGCAGGGCCGGGCAGAAACTCCAGTGGTTTGTCACCGCCGACATCGAGTGTCCGAAGCGTGATCCGCTTGCCATCAAGCGATTCGGCGATTTTGCGGTACACCGCGAGCTGTTCGTCGACATCGGGGGCCTGTGCCCGGCCGAGGAACAGGAACTCGGTGCGGATCAGGCCCGCGAAGTCGGCGCCCTGGGCCGCGGCAGCTCGTGCGTCGTCGACCGAGCCGATATTGGCGCCGACGCCGATGGTCACACCGTCGCGCGTCACCGCGGGTTCGGCAGCGCGTGCCCTGGCCTCGCGCTGACGCTGAGCCGATTCCGTGACCCTGGCCTGGAAGTCTTCGCGCACATCGTCGGGAGGGTCGACGATGAACTCGCCACGAGTCCCGTCGACGGCGACGGTGGTGCCGTCCGGAATGGCGAGCACGGTGGGCCCGGCACCGACCACTACGGGAATTCCTTTGGCGCGCATGAGAATCACGTTGTGAGCGTGCGGGCTGCCGAAGGCCAGCAGTACCGCGGCGACCCGTTGCGGGTCGAGTTCGGCGGCCTCTGCCGGCGTGAGGTCGCTCGTCACCAACACGCCGCTCGCGGAATCCGAGGCGGCGGTGGTGCCCAGCATGGCCCGCAGCACCTGCCCGCCGACCGCGCGGACATCCTCGGCCCTGGCCTGCTGATACGGATCGGGCAGTGCAGCGAATTGCGCAGCCAGCTCGGACACGGCCGCCGACCAGCCCGCCGCGGCGTTGTGGCCCTGATCGATTCGCCGCCGCGCACCGCCGAGCAGCGCATCGTCGTCGAGCAGTAGCTGGTGGGCATCGAAGATCGACGCCTCGGGTTCACCTACGTCACGTGCGGTCCTGGCGCGCAGCGCGGTGATGGCGCGCCGCACCTCGGCGATCGCGGTGCCGAGCCGGCGCCATTCGACCGCCGGATCCTCGCCAGGGGTGTCCGGGACCGAGATGTCGCCTGCCCCCGCCGAATACGCCGGTCCGATACCGAGCCCGGGTCCCGCCCCGATGGGCGCGTGCGACGTGGCGGGAGCCGGTATCGACGGGGTATCGGCCGTCGACTCGTCGAAGTTGCGCGCGGCCAGTGCGAGGATATGGTCGAGCGCTTCGGGGGCCTGACTGCCCGACACCGCGACCTCCACCTCGTCACCGCAGCGCACGCCGAGCGTAGCGATCGCCGACAGGCTGCCGGCGTCGACCCACGGAGAATCGGTGCGCCGGTTGCGGACCCGGACACGAGCGTCGCGGCGTCGCACCTCACCCGCCAGCCGTGCGGCGGGGCGGGCATGCAGCCCGTGCGGGTTGGCGACGACGAAAGTGCGCGTGAGTTCGTCGGCACCCGCGGCCATGTCGGTCGCCGGCGCAGGCGACGCCGGACCGAGATGGGCGATTTTGCCTGCCAGCGCTCCGGACGCCTCAGCGGCGACTTCGGCTGCCGACGCACCGCCTGCCGCCGCGACCGCGGCCACCACCAAGCCCTCCACCAATGGCGCCGGGCACAGCACGGTACGGGCCCGCGCCTCGTCGTCGAGCAGTTCCAACGCCAGTTCGGCAGACAGCACCGCGCTGCCGAGATCCATCAGCACCACTGCGCCGTCACCGGTGTCGGCGCTCGTCACGGCGTCGAGGATCTCGGCGGCGTCGGTACCGAACGTGGTCTCGTCAAGGCCGGCCGCGACCGCGATCCGAATTTGCTTGCCGTGCAGCATTTCCTGCGCCAGTGCCACCGCTGCGCGCGCGAGTGGCCTGCTGTGGGATACGACGACCAGACCCACCGTCATGTCGAGCTCCTGCCCGCCACCGTTGCCGCGGCGCCGATCAGCAGTGCGGCCGACGTCGCACCTGGATCGACGTGTCCCACGCTGCGCTGCCCGAGGTAGCTCGCGCGGCCCTTGCGGGCGACCATCGATTCAGTGGCGTCCCTGCCTTTCTCGGCAGCGGCGGACGCGGCTGCCAGACCGTCCGGCAGACTCGCGCCCGAGGACAGCGCCGAGTCGAGCGCGTCGAGCGCGGGTGCCAAGGCGTCGAACATCGTCTTGTCGCCGGCCTCGGCGCGGCCCCGCTGTACGACGCCGTCCACACCTGCCCGCAATGCCTTGGCGAAGTCCGCGTCGCTCACCGTGTCGCCGGAACCCAACGCTGGTGCCATTCTCAGGAAGAACGTGCCGTAAAGCGGGCCACTGGCTCCGCCGACGGATTTGACGAGCGTCATGCCCACCTGCTTGCACAGGGCGGCCATGTCGCCTGGCGCCGTATCGGCGAAGGCCGCGATCACCGCCGTCATGCCGCGCTCCATGTTGATGCCGTGGTCGGCATCGCCGATGGCCGCATCGAGATCACTGAGGTTCTGCGCGTTCTCGCCGATGACCCGGGCGTACTCGCGGACCCATGCGGTCAGCGTGGTCAGATCCATGTCAGCATCCCTTCCGTAGCGCGGGCGTGTTCACCGGGTGATCCCATAGCCGCAGCAGATCGTCGTCGGCCTTCAGCACGGTCACCGAACAACCCGCCATGTCCAGGCTGGTGATGTACGGGCCCACCAGGGAGCGCGCGATCCGAACCCCGGCCTTGTCCAGGATGGCCGCGAATTCCGAATACATCACGTACAACTCGATGAGCGGCGTGGCGCCCATGCTGTTGACGAACAAGATGACGCCGTCATCGCCGGTGAAGTCGAGATCGGCCAGGACAGGCTCGGCCATGAGTTCAGCAACGGCGCGTGCCGGTTGGATCGGGACCCGTTGCCGTCCCGGTTCGCCGTGAATTCCGATGCCGACCTCGATCTCGGTGTCCGGAAGGTCGAAGGTGGGATGGCCGACGGCAGGGACTGTGCACGATGTCAGGGCAACACCCATGCTGCGGGACGCCGCGTTGACCTTGCGCGCGACCTCGGCGACATCGGCCAACGACCGGCCCTGCTCGGCCGCCGCGCCTGCGATCTTCTCCACCAGCACCGTGGCGCCGACGCCACGCCGTCCCGCGGTGTAGGTGCTGTCCTGAACCGCGACATCGTCGTCGACGATCACAGACTCGACCGTGATGCCTTCCGCGGCAGCCAGTTCGGCAGCCATCTCGAAATTCATGACATCACCGGTGTAGTTCTTGACGATGTGTAGCACGCCGGCACCACTGTCGACGTTCTTCGTCGCCTCCAGCATCTGGTCGGGCACCGGCGAGGTGAACACCTCACCCGCGCACGCGGCGTCGAGCATGCCGGCACCCACGAATCCGCCATGGAGTGGTTCGTGGCCCGACCCGCCTCCCGAAATGAGGCCGACCTTGCCTGCCACCGGTGCATCGCCGCGGTAGACGATGCGGTTCGTGTGGTCGACGCGCAGTTCCGGGTGGGCAATGGCCATGCCGCGCAAGGCTTCACTGATCACATCGGCAGGATCGTTGATGAGCTTTTTCATGGTGGGCATCCTCATGCTGCGGTGGTGGTCTGGGCGGGTGCGGGTGCGGTGGCCGGCGGAGCGTCGGCCCGGGTCCGGGAAATGGCGACGTAGGCCAGCGCAGCCAGCGCGCCGGCGAGGAATTCGGCGGCGAGGTAGACGGGCAGTTGGTTCCACGACACCGAACCGCCTGCGATCTGTTGGACGAGCATCGGGCCGAATGTGCGTGCCGGGTTGATCGAGGCGCCGGTGGTCGGTGCCACCGGGATGATCGCGGCGAACACCACGAGACCGATCGCGACGCCGGCGAAGCCTGCGGTGGCCTTGCGGTGTATCACGCCGAAAACGGTGAACACGAGAATGAACGTACCCACGAACTCGGCGAAAAACGCCTGTACTGCGCTGATGTCGGCGGTGTAGGTCGCGATGCCGAGCCCGGCGTCGCGGGCCGCGGTACCGAGGACGCCGATGATCGCGGCTGCGCCCGCGACCGCACCGAGCGCCTGGGCGCCGATGTAGGCGGGTACGCGCGACCACGGGAACTGACCGGTGACCGCGAGTCCGAGTGTCACGGCCGGGTTGATGTGGTTGCCGGATATATGTCCGAGGGCGTAGATCGTCGCCACCACCACGGTTGCGAAGGCGAACGAGATCATGCCGAGGTCGGCCATCGTGAACGGCGCGTCACCGTTGACGATGATCGTCGCCGGTACCGATCCGACCCCGACGAAGACCAAAAATGCGGTTCCGAATGCCTCAGCCGCCAATTTCTGGGGTAACGAGGGCTCGTCCATGGCGTTCTCCTGGAGTGTGAGTCGACGATCTCGGATGTCATTCGATAATGTCGAATGTGATCTGGAACATACGCTTATGCTTCGGTGAACACAAGGGCCGAGCGGACAGGGGGCAACGATGATCCAGGCGGTGGATCGTGCGCTCCGCATCCTCACGGTGCTGGGTGGCGGACGCCGGATGAGCCTCGGCGAGATCGCCGCGGCGATCGAGCTGGCCCCATCGACCGTGCACGGCCTCGTGCGCACGCTGCTCGCGCACGGCATGGTGCAGCAGGAGTTGGACAGTGGTCGCTACCGGCTCGGCCCGGCGACGCTGCGGCTCGGCAACGTCTACCTGGACACGCTCGAACTGCGCTCGCGCGTCACGATTTGGGCCGAGAACCTGGCTCGGCGGACCGGCTGTGCGGTGCGGACGGGGGTGTTGTTGTTCGACGAGGTCGTTGTCGTCGCACACGAACCCCGGCCGGACGGCACCCGGCAGATGCCCGAGGTCGGGATCGTCATACCGGCTCATGCCAGCGCGCTCGGCAAGGCCATGCTCGCGTTCCAGGCCGAGCGCCCGCCGGTGACATCGTTGCGCAGCATGACCGGTGAGACCATGACCGATCCGGCGGCGTTGGCCGATCAGCTTGTGGAGGTGCGGACGACCGGTATCGCCACCGAGGCCGAAGAAGCTGTGCTAGGTGAATGTTCGGCAGCCGCAGCGGTTTTCGACACCACCGCCGAGGCGGTCGGCGCGATCAGCTTGGTCGTGCCTGCCGCGCGATGGCCGCTTTCGCCCGACGCGATCGACGCATTGCGCGACACTGCCCGCACCATCTCCCGGGAACTGGGCGCGCCGGTGTGGCCCCCGCGCCCTGCGACGTAGGTCTACTCGGGTTCCTGGCTGCTCGAGCGTCCACCCACGTAATCGAGAAGGCTCGGGTCGATCGAGGTGAATCTGTCGACTTCTTCGCCGCCGTCGCACCGCAGGAGCGCGACGGTGAGGCCGTCTTTGGTTCGCGCGATCACCTGCCAGTGGCCCCCCGAGTCCACCCAGCGCTGCAGATCGGCGACGCGATCTTCACTCATGCTTCTACGATGGCACGCCATGGGGGATAAGCGGCAGGTGCGGTTGGCGCGGGTTTACGACCAACCCGAACCGGGCGAGGGGACCCGGGTCCTGGCTGACCGCCTGTGGCCGCGTGGCATGCGGAAAACGGATCCTCGGGCCGGGACCTGGTTGCCGGGTGTGGCGCCCTCCACCGAACTGCGCCGCTGGTATGACCACACGCCGGAGCGGTTCGACGAGTTCGCCGAGCGCTATGCCGAGGAACTGTCGGCGCCCGCGGGTGCTGCCGCACTGGAAGAGTTGCGCGCCATACAGCGCGACGGCCCCGTCACGCTGGTGACGGCAACCCGTGAGCTCGAACTGAGCCACTTGACGGTGCTCGCCAAACTCCTCGTCTGAATCGCGACGGATCAGAGGAAGGTAAACCTACCCTCACTGGCTACGGTAGGCTCGGCGCTCAAATGACCGAGATCGATGAGGCGCTCGAACCTGTTCTGAAGCGCGAACTGACGGATGTTTCCGATGCGGTGCGTGCGGTCCCGGCACCGCCCATCCCGGTGGTGGCCGAGCCATACGGCATCCGGCTCGCCGCCGCCGACGATGCCGAGATGGTGTCCGAGTGGATGAACCGCCCACACCTCGTGGAGGCCTGGGAGTACGACTGGCCGCCGGAGCGCTGGCGGCGTTACCTGCAGGCGCAACTCGACGGTGAGTACTCGCGACCGCTGATCGCCAGCTTCAAGGGCACACCTGCCGGCTACATCGAGGTCTACCGGGCCGCGAAGGATTCCATTGCGCCGCGCTACGACGCCGATCCGCACGACGTCGGTCTGCACGCCGCGATCGCCGATCTGAATCTGGTGAACAAGGGGATCGCCCCGTTCCTGCTGCCGAAAGTCGTGGCAAGCGTTTTCGAGCTCGACCCGAAATGCCGGCGCATCATGTTCGACCCGGATCACCGCAACACCGGTGCACGCCGGGTCTGCGAGTGGGGCGGCTGCACCTTCCTTGGCGAGCACGACATGTCCAACCGGCGTATGGCCCTGTACGCGCTGTCGCGCACCCCGGCCTGACTCCCCGAAGGGAATCAGTCCTGCCCGAACTCGGCGTATCCCTCGTAGTCGGGCTTCATGGCTGCAGCCACCAACTCCCACAGCACTTCGTCGGTGCCGCCGCCAACGCGGGCCAGCTTCATGTCGCGCCACCACTTGCCCAGCGGTGTCTCGTCGACCAGATAGCCCGAGCCGCCGAAGATGTGCATGCACTCCGAGAGCACTTCTTCGCCGAGCCGCGCGGCGGTGACCTTGATTGCCGCAGCGGCGCGCAGGTCCAGCTTGCCGCCGGCGGCGATGCCGGCCAGACCGTGGCGTAGCAGGTCCACCCGCGCCTGCAGGTCGGCCATCCGCATGCGCAGCGCCTGGTGCTCATAGAGCGTGTGGCCGAACTGGCGTCGTTTCATCATGCGGGCCAGGGTGATTCCGAGGACGCGCTGTGTTGCGGCAGCCACCTGCCCGGCGATCGACATGCGCTCGTGCGCCAAGCCCCACGAGATCGCCGCCAGTCCCGTGCCGGCCCGCGCGACGAGCGCATCGGCGGGCACCCAGGTGTCGATGTGCACCGCAGCCGTGTCGAGCGGTCCGGCACCGACCTTGCGGTAGGGCGTCTGCACCTCGACCTGGGCCGTAGGGACGGCGATGACGACGACGTTGCCGTGCCTGCTGGTCGGGTCATGGTCGACGTTGCGCGCCACCACCATGATGTGGTCGGCGATCGGCGACAGCGAAACGAACTTCTTGATGCCCTTGATCTCGAAACCGTCCCGGGCCGTGCGCACTTCGGTCTCCACGATCTGCAGATCGGAGCCACCGGATGCTTCCGAGGCGCCGATGCACAGCACCGCCTCACCGCGGACCGCCTGCTCGCAGATGGTGCGCAGGTAGTCGTTCTTGCCGAAGCGGCGCAGGATCGAGATCGCGGAATCGTGCAGGCTCACGCCGACGCCGATGCCCGCGGACCCCGTGCGCCCCAGCGAAAATGCGAGCTCGATCAGCTTGGCCACATCCGGTTGCTGACCGTCACCCCACTTCTCCCTGAACACGCCATTGCGCCCGAGGTGTTCGATGAGCTGACGCGGAAAACGTTCGGTCTCTTCGGCTTCCGCGGTCCAGGCCTTGACCTGATCGTCGAACACCCGGTCGAGCAGGTCGCGGTATTCGTCGATTGTCGTGGTGGCCGGTGTCCGTTCCGCTGAGGTCTTTGTTGTCGCGGTCATGACTTCACACTCTCCAGATGTTGTTTGACCTCCAGCCGGCGCAGCTTGCCCGAGGAGGTGCGTGGTAGTGAACCGGGCGGTAGGAAGACCACATCTGCCGGCACCACACCGCATTCCGATGCGACGCGCTGCACGACTTCGCTTCGGGCCCATGACTCGTCGGCGCCACGGAACTCGGCGGCGATCACGAGTCCGGGTCGTATCGCGCGCTCGTTGGTCCCAACGGCGACCACCGCACCTTCGCGAACACCCTTCACCTGCGCGGCGATACGCTCGATCTCGGTCGGGAAGATGTTGCGCCCGGCCACGGTGATCAGCTCCTTCTTCCGTCCGCAGATCACCAGTCCGCCGTCGACGAAATAGCCGAGGTCGCCGGTCGGGAACCAGTCGTCGCGATTGATCGGCGGCTCGCCGCGGTATCCCGACATCATCGAGGTGCCGCAGATCTCGAGTTCGCCCACCTCACGATCGGAGATGCCGGCGTTGTCCTCGCTGGGCCGCAGCCGCATCTCCATGCCGGGGATGGCCTCGCCGAGAACGGCCAGCTTTTGCATGTTGGCACCGTTTTCGGTCTCGACCTTGATCTCGTCGATCTGCAATCCGACGCCGGGAACGGGAATGGTCACAGCGCAATTGGATTCGGCAAGGCCATAGGACGGGCACAGGCTGCCCGGGTCGAAGCCGAAACGGGCCAGTTCGCTGCCGAACCGAGCCGTACCGTCACAGTCGACCGGCTCGCCGCCGTTCAGCGCGAACCGCAGCGAGGACAGATCGACGTCGACGAGCCGCCGGGTGTACTTGCCGATCAGACCGTAGGCCATATTCGGCGCTGCGGTCAGCGTGGCGCGGCTTTCGGTCAGCCAATGCACCCAGCTGAACGGTGATGCCGCGAAGGCCGTCGTGGGTGCTTGCCAGACCTCACAGCCGGCGAACACCCCGGTGAGGAGGAACGTCAGACCCATGTCGTGGTACAGCGGCAGCCATGAGCAACCGACATCATTGCGGGACAGGCTGATTCGTTCACCGAGGCCGCGAAGGTTGGCCAGGACGGCCTCGGGAGGGATCTGCGCCGTGCGCGGAACCCCGGTCGAGCCGGCCGTGCCCTGCAGCACCGCGAACTCGTTTGCCGGAGCGGCGAGATTCAGCGTGGATGAGCGCTTGTCGTGGGCGACTTCGGTGTCGTCGTGGATCCGCAGCGCGGTGTCGCCGCTGCGCAGTTGTTCGAGGTATTTGCCGTGACTGAACACCGATCCCACGCCGATTCCAGCGAGGCGCGTGAGCGTCGACCGCACCCACTGGTCGGGATCTGAACCGCGCACCGGTCCAGGCAGAATCGACAGCGCAGCCCCGGACACCAGGGCTCCGATGATGGCGGCGACGGATTCGACGCTCGGTTCGGCGACCACACCGACGGCCGCGGACCCGTCCTCACCGATTCGCTCTGCGACGTTTTCGGCGCGTGCGTACACCTGGCCCCACGGATGCCGGCTCCACGTGCGGTTCTCGGAGTCGAAGATGACAAGATCCGCGCTGCTGGTCGTCAGCGACTCCGACAGCGCTGCGCCCAGGGGGTTCACCGGTTGCTCTGGGCGGCAGGAACTTTCGCCATGATGGCGGCCTCCAGATCGCCCACGGTGTCGCAGCTCAGCAGATCTTCTTCGGAGAGCGCTACGCCGAGCTTGTCCTCGATGGCCACCATGCCGACCGCGAAGGCCACCGAGTCGAGGCCGACGTCGTCAACGAGCCGGGAATCCCGGGTCACCCTGCGGATGTCGACGTTCATGTCGTCGCGCAGGATCTCGGTGAGGGCGGCGCTGATCGCTTCAGGGGATGTTGACTGCATGGGTTGGGACGGTACACCTGAAAGTAAAGTTAGGCTAGGCTTACATATACCTGTGAACACCCTGAAAGGATGCTGGGAGCTCAGTAGTCGTGCCGGCCGAGATCCGTGCTGCCGGAGCGGTATCCGGCATCCACGGTGGTCGCGGACGGGACCAGCTCGGAGGTCACCAGGCCGTGGGCGGCAGTCAGGCCGTCCACGATGTCGAACGTCGCAGCGATCCGATCCGGGGAATCCACGACGATCGTGGTCACCGGAACCTCGCGACCAAGCTGAAACAGTCTGTCCCCGTGGGGATTACCGTTGTCGCCGAAGCCCCAGACGCCACGCAGCACGGTTGCGCCACCGGCCGCGCCGGATTCCAGGACGCTTCGCACGATCGCCCGGTGAATAGGCACACCGGCGTGCAACGCGGTCTCGGACGTGTGGATCATCAGCTTCTGCCACAGAGCGCGGCCTTGATTGTCTTGCGACGGTATCGCTTTCGGGCGGCTCAGCAGTTCGCCGTTGCGCTTGCACAGCTGCGCGCGTTCGACGGTGAACAGCGGCTCGGTCAACAGCTTTGGCAATTCGGCGAGCACCGCGGCGACTTGCTCGCCGGTACCGATTGCGATGATCATCATCGGAACATCGGCGTTGCGGCTGAAGAAACGGGCGCGGCGCCGCTGCCCGCGGACGGTGCCGTCGACACCGAGGAACACCGTGGCCCCGGCGAACCCGTGGCGATGCAGTGCCGCGCAGACCGCGCGGTACGCCGGTGCGCCGGCGACCCGGTGATGGCGGCCGACGTAGATGGTCAGTTTGGCCGTCTCGGGTACGGCGGGCGGAGATCCGGCGCTGACCAGAACAGCGCGTTCGAGTGTGATGAGCCCGCGGGGGATCATCGCGACCGCTTGTTCGGCCAGTGCCGCGATCTTGCCGGCAGCGTCGACCGCCGCGATGGTGACCGGCGGATCCTCGGACATGCTCAATGTCTCGTCGGTCCGCAACTGCTGGCGCGGACCGAAGCTTGCGATGCCGCGCAGCAGGACGCTTGTGGCGACGTTGGTCTCGCCGTACAGGTTGAGGAGTGCATCGGCGGCGAACCGCTGCTCGTGGCGCTGCCGTTCGCCGAAATAGGCGGTCAGCTTGAGGTAGTCGTCGCTCACAACCGTCCCCCCAACCACACGCCCAGCCATGCAGCCGTCAGACCGAGAACGACGCTGACGATGATGTTGGCCGCCGCGGGCCCCACTCGACGCTCCTCGGTGAGGCGCTGGGTTTCCAACATCCAGGTGGAGAAGGTCGTGTACGAGCCGACGAATCCGGTGCCGACCAGAAGTGCGGTATGCGGGCTGAGCGCCAATCCGGCGAGGAATCCGAGCAACACCGCGCCGCTGACGTTGACGACGAGCGTGCCGAACGGGAAGCCGCGGGTCAGTCGTTTGGATACGGCCCGATCCACCAGGAAACGGCAGACCGCGCCCGCCCCGCCCAGCAGTGCCACGCCGGTCCACACCAGTGTGGTGGTCATGCGCGCACGCTCACCCGGCGCACCACGGCGGTCCCGACGGCCACCGCGAGCAATCCCGCGACGACGCTGCCGGCGGTGTATCCGGCGGCCAACGCCCAATGCCCGTGCTCGAGCATCCTGATGGTCTCGACCTGCATGGTCGAGAACGTGGTCAAACCCCCGCACAGGCCGGTGCCCAGCAACGGCCTGCGGTAACTCGACACCGGCAGGCGTTCCAGCAGCCGGGTGGTGAAGTAACCCAACAGGAATGCGCCGACGATGTTCACGCAGAACGTCGGCCACGGCCACCGCCCGGGATCGGGAGCCAGCAGCGTCTCGAGACCGGCGCGCGCCAGCGTGCCCAGTGCCCCGCCGACGAACACCGCGGCAAGCTCTCGTGGGTCGTGGCCGAGCATGCGGAACATGGGGTAAAAGTATGGCGGCAACTCGGCGACTGCCGCGCACCGACATTCGCCAGGTAGCAGAATCGGTTCCATGGCTGCCAATCCACGAGCCGGACAACCGGCACTACCCGAGGACCTCATCGACGTCGCACAGGTGGTGACCGCGTACTACACCAGGCGGCCTGACCCGGAGGACGTGGCCCAGCAGGTGGTGTTCGGCACGTCCGGGCATCGCGGTTCGAGCCTGGACTCGGCGTTCAACGAAGCCCACATCCTGGCGACCACGCAGGCCATCGTCGAGTACCGCGCGGCGCAGGGCACCACCGGCCCGTTGTTCATCGGCCGCGACACCCACGCGTTGTCGGAGCCGGCGTGGGCTTCCGCGCTGGAGGTCCTGGCCGCCAATGACGTTGTGGCGATGATTGATTCGGCTGACCGCTACACGCCGACGCCTGCGGTCAGCCATGCAATCCTTACGTTCAACCGAGGCCGAGATACAGACCTGGCTGACGGAATCGTCGTCACCCCGTCTCACAACCCGCCCCGCGACGGCGGGTTCAAGTACAACCCGCCCAACGGCGGGCCCGCCGACACCGACGCGACGGGCGCCATCGCCAAGCGGGCCAACGAGATTCTGCGTGACGGGCTCAAGCCGGTGAAACGCATGCCGCTGGCCCGCGCCCTGCAGACCGCGCAGCGCCACGACTATCTCGACGCGTACGTCTCGGATCTTCCGAACGTCGTCGACCTGCATGCGATCCGCGCGGAGGGCATCCGGATCGGCGCCGATCCGCTCGGCGGGGCCAGCGTCGACTATTGGGGTGCGATCGCCGAACGGCACAACCTCGACCTCACCGTGGTCAATCCGCTCGTCGATGCGACGTGGCGGTTCATGACGCTCGACACCGACGGCAAGATCCGGATGGACTGCAGCTCACCGAACGCGATGGCCTCGCTCATCGCCAATCGGGGGAGTTACCAGATCGCCACCGGCAATGACGCCGACTCCGACCGGCACGGCATCGTCACGCCTGACGGCGGACTGCTCAACCCGAACCATTACCTCGCCGTCGCGATCGACTATCTGTACACGCACCGGCCGAACTGGCCGGGCAGCACCGCGGTGGGCAAGACGGCGGTCAGCAGCTCGATCATCGACCGGGTGGTGGCCGGGCTCGAGCGCAAGTTGGTGGAG
This sequence comes from Mycobacterium venezuelense, assembly GCF_054919535.1. NCBI lineage: Bacteria > Bacillati > Actinomycetota > Actinomycetes > Mycobacteriales > Mycobacteriaceae > Mycobacterium > Mycobacterium venezuelense. The sequence continues at coordinate 133,249 of NZ_JBONDW010000006.1, read as the reverse complement.
GTTCCGGTCGGGTTCAAGTGGTTCGTGGACGGGCTGATCGGCGGCAGCATCGGGTTCGGTGGCGAGGAGAGTGCCGGTGCGTCGTTCTTGCGCATGGACGGGTCGGTGTGGACCACCGACAAGGACGGCATCATCCTGGCGTTGCTGGCCTCGGAGATTCTCGCCGTGACCGGTTCGACGCCGTCGCAGCGATATGCCGAGCTCGCCGAACGCTACGGGGCGCCGACCTACGCCCGCATCGATGCGCCCGCCGACCGTGAGCAGAAGGCGCGGCTTGCCAAGTTGTCACCCGAGCAGGTCACCGCCACTGAACTCGCCGGTGAGCCGATCACCGCGAAGCTGACCGCCGCACCTGGTAACGGCGCCGCGCTGGGCGGGCTGAAGGTGACGACCGAGAACGCGTGGTTTGCCGCACGGCCGTCAGGCACCGAGGACGTCTACAAGATCTATGCCGAGTCGTTCCGCGGCGCCGACCATCTGGCGGAGGTGCAGCAGGCCGCCAAGGACGTGGTGAATACAGTCATTGGGTGAGTTCTGTAGCGGAGGGCGACTGTTCCAGCCAGACAAAGCCCAAGCTGCCCGGTGAAGTCTGGGTTCTGATCGTCGCCAACGCGGTGATCGCCCTCGGCTACGGCGTCGTCGCGCCGGTGCTGCCGTCCTACGCCCGTCACTTCGGCGTCAGCATCAGCGCCGCGACCTTCGTCATCACCGCGTTCGCCCTGATGCGGCTGTGCTTCGCGCCGGCCACCGGCATGCTGATCCAGCGGCTGGGGGAGCGGCGGATCTACGTCAACGGTCTTGTCATCGTGGCGTTGTCCACCGGCGCGTGTGCGTTCGCGCAGACCTATTGGCAGCTGCTGCTGTTCCGGTCGCTGGGCGGGATCGGCTCGACCATGTTCTTCGTCTCGGCGCTCGGACTGATGATCCGGGTGAGTCCCGAAGACGCTCGCGGTCGCGTGGCGGGCATGTTCTCGTCGGCATTTCTGGTCGGTTCGGTCGGCGGGCCGGTGCTGGGCAGCCTCACCGCGGGGCTCGGGCTCAGTGCGCCGTTCTTGATCTACGGCGCGGCCCTGCTCGTCGCGGCCGCCGTCGTGTTCATCAGCCTGCGTCATTCGTCGCTGGCCGCGCCCGCCCCGGAAGAAGGCGACAAGGTGACGTTGCGCACCGCGCTGCGCAACCGGGCCTACCGTGCTGCGCTGCTGTCGAACTTCGCCACCGGCTGGTCGGCATTCGGGCTGCGCATCGCTTTGGTGCCGCTGTTCATCGCCGAGGTGTTCCATCGCGGTGCCGGCATGGCCGGGCTGGCCCTGGCCACCTTCGCGATCGGCAACGTTTCCGCCGTGATTCCGAGCGGCTACCTGTCCGACCGCGTGGGCCGGAAAATGCTGCTCATCATCGGGCTCACGGCGGCGGGTATTTCGACGGTCCTCGTCGGCTTCACCGATGGCCTGACGCTGTTTCTCGTCAGCGCCTACATCGCCGGCTTCGCGACCGGCATCTTCACGTCGCCGCAGCAGGCCGCGGTCGCCGACATCATCGGCAACAAGGCTCGCGGCGGCACGGCCGTGGCGACGTTCCAGATGATGGCCGACGTCGGTTCGATCGGCGGTTCGTTGCTTGTCGGTCTGATCGCGCAGTACCTGTCGTTCTCCTGGGCGTTCGTGATCAGCGGGGCGATTCTCCTGCTGGCCGCCCTGGGCTGGACATTTGCGCCCGAGACCCGCCCGAGGCCGCCCGCGGAGCACACGCCGGCCCGTCCCCTCGGTCCAGAGGCCGGCGGCGAGGTCCCCTGACCAGCGATTTTGAACCAGGGGTGGCCGTGGTGTAACTTCGATGAGCACGACATCAGGGGCTATGGCGCAGTTGGTAGCGCACCACACTGGCAGTGTGGGGGTCAGGGGTTCGAATCCCCTTAGCTCCACGTTTTGAAGCCCGCTTCTAGCGGGCTTTTTTATTGCGCGGACGTGCCGCGTCGAGGTCACATGCGTCACACCGGTAACGCCAGGACAGGACGAAGTACTTTCTCAAGTGCGATATCACGGGTGATATCAGACGCGGGATGAGTTCACCGGGACCCGCGGGGGCAGGGACTCCAACGCATATTGTCCGGTGGGCGGTCGCGGCCGAATGCCAGATACGCCAGAGACTCAGGCGAAGCTCTCGACGCAATGATCCTGATCGCTCAGTACGCCGGTGCGGAAAGCGTCGATCCGGGCAAAGCCTGCCGGCGCTGACTGGCCATTGATGTCGCTGGCAGCCAATCCGTTGACGAGCAGTCCGGTGACGGCTTCATCGAGGTCGCCCGCGGTCAACGCAACGGTGTTGCCGTCCGGGGTGCTCACCTGGTTGGTGAGCTTGCGCGTGGCGACTCCGGTGAGGCAAGCCGTACGCAACCCCGTCTCCGCGGAGTCGAGCGGCAGACCCAATTCATGCTGCACCGCCAACATATAGCGCGATATCAGCACCGAGTAAGCCGTATTGTCGCCGGTCAAACCGGACACTCCCTCGCGGGCGGTGCCGAGCTTCTTCAACCCGGCCAGGTCGACGGCAATGATGTTGGTTGCGGGGCAGAACGACGCCGGCGGCGTTGGATCGGCGTCGGGGCACTTGGCCGCCGCGCCAGGATCGAAGGTGAGCCGCGGGGGATTGGCCGGCTGGAACAAGATGTTCATCGCTGCGATGACCGACCTCACGGAGGCCGGTGAAACCGGCCAGTCGCCGGTTTGACCGCGCTGCAGCGCGACCGGCAGGTCGCCGCGTCGCTGCGTTACCTCCTTCTCATCGATCCCTTTACATGTCTCGGGTCCGTCCGTGAAGCCGAACTGGAACGCCGAAACCCGCTCGAAGGCAGACCCGTGCTCGCCGCCCGAGGACGCCCTGTTGCGGTTGAACAGGGGGTCGCGAAAGGAGATAACGCTGGCGAGAATGGCGTTGAGGCCGTTGCCGCTCGACAGGGTGAAGCGAGCCGAATTCCCCTCTGCCACCCAACGCATGTAGGCCCCGGCGAAACAGTCTGCTTGCTGCTCGGCCACGAGCGTCGGCGTGTTCGCCGGGTTCAAGTCGGCCTGGTACTGCACGGCATGTCCGTACTCGTGCGCCAACACCATGGCAACCGCCATCTCGCCGTAGGATTTCCGGAGGGATGGCAGCAAGACACCTCGATCCCATCCGATCGTGCTGTCCACCGGACAGAATGCGGCGTTGACCAGTCCCGAAGTGGTTTCACCGCAGAACGGTGCGGCGCTGCCGGGCTTCTCGGCATCCCACGAAACGAGCTTGCGGACCGGGGTAAAACCCGTTCCGAACGCATCGCGGAACGCACCTTTCCAATAGTCCTCGACGTCGCTGACGGACTGCGCCGCAAGCAGATCGATCGGGCCGCCGTCACTGTTGGTCACCGTTCGCGACGGTTTAGGTGCGCCTGCCCGCAACCCCGAGGGACCGTCTGTGACTCGCATCCCCGCGACGGTGAACGGGTCGACGCGCTCGGGAGTGGTCGTGCCGCATGCCGATGCCACAATTGCCACGGCGAGCGATGCGCCGATCAGTCGAGGCCATGGCCAATTGCCCAGTGTCCGCTCACGGTTCGAGCGCAGCCGAGGTCTCCGCAGAACCGAATGACGGCCGTATCGTCTCCGAGCCTCGGTGTTGTCGGTGGCAATGGTCGTCGCGGGGCGCATGATGCGCTTGATTATTGTCGATTTCGCACTGCCGCGCAGTCGTCTGGCTCCGGAACTTGCACGGCAACTCGGTACCGCGCGGCACGCTCTACGAGGCTGAGATCAGAAGCATCGAGGGGAATTTGGTGCGTGGCGGGCACGTCGACGGCGGCGTGCTGGTGCCCAGTGAGCAGTGCGCACCACATCGGGGGCGGAGAGGCCCATCAGGTCGGCACACCACCAACGAGAAGGGCATCGACCCCGGTAGGGGTCGATGCCCTTCTTCCTTCTCGAACTCACATTGAAGTCCTCGGCAAAGTCTTGGCGTGCGCAGAACGTCTTCTCAGCGCACCCTCAGCGAACACCGGCACCTTGGAGGAGAGCGCGGCGCGGCCGCGCAGCTCGTCGTCGACTCTTAGAGGAAGAAGAACGCACGCCATGACGCATCGGCCAGAGTACCCGCCGTCTCCGGACAGTTATGGGGCGGTTCCGGGACATCGTGTGGGAAAACCGTATCCGAGCCCGTGGTCCAGGGAAGGTTATCGGAGGTACGGCGGCGCACATGCCATATCGCAGCCACCGTTTCCCGAAGGCGCGCCGGATATCGATGACACACAACGTATCCCAGTGCAGTCAGGTCTTAATGAGCAGCCGCAGAAGCGATCCCGGGGACGCGCCGGCGTTCTCGTCGCCGGCATGGCGGCCGTTGCGGTGGCGTCTGGCGCGGTGGCGGGCATTGCGGTGGTCAATCACGAAGCTAAGCCCGCGGCAAACTCCGCGACGCCGGCAGCGGCCGCGCAGAAGCCGGCTGATGTTCCGCGCCTTCCCGCGGCGGCAGCTCCGAACGGTTCGGTCGAGCAGGTCTCGGCCAAGGTCCTGCCCAGTGTGGTGAAGCTGCAGATCGACATGGGCCAAGAAAGCGCCGAGGGATCGGGCATCGTCATCAGCCCGGACGGCATGATCCTGACCAACAATCACGTCGTGGCCGCTGCCAAAGAGGCCGGCGCCCCGCAACGTCCGCTACCCGGCTTCGGTGGGCAGATGGGCGCACCGGGCCAGGATCCGTTCGGCGGCCTGTTCGGTGACGGTTCGGACACTCCGACCGCGCGGACGACGTCGGCTCCGCAGGCCACGGTGACCTTCTCGGATGGCCGCACCGCACCGTTCACGGTGGTCGGGACCGACCCGGCCGATGACCTCGCCGTTGTCCGTGCCGAGGGTGTTTCCGGGCTCACCCCGATCGCGATCGGATCGTCGAAGGACCTCAAGGTGGGCCAGGACGTCGTGGCGATCGGCTCACCGCTGGGACTCCAGGGCACCGTGACGACGGGAATCATCAGCGCCCTGGACCGTCCGGTCGCCACCGGTGACGAGCAGACGGGCCAGGCTTCCGTGATGAGTGCGATCCAGACCGACGCCGCGATCAACCCGGGCAACTCCGGTGGCGCGCTGGTGAACATGAACGGCGAACTGATCGGCGTGAACTCGGCGATCGCGTCGCTCGGCGGGGGACAGGGCTCCGGTGGGGCGCAGAGTGGTTCGATCGGGCTGGGTTTCGCGATCCCGGTGGACCAGGCCAAGCGCATTGCCGATGAACTGATCTCGACGGGCACCGTTCAGCACGCGTCGCTGGGAGTCCAGCTCAGCACTGACGGCGGTACGAGCGGAGCCGCGATCGCCGGCGTCGCCAACGGTGGCCCGGCTGCGCAGGCGGGCCTGCGCAGCGGGATGGTCATCACCAAGATCGATGACCGTCCGATCGACGGGCCGGAGGCTCTCATCGCCGCAGTCCGGTCGAAGGCCCCGGGCGACCAGGTGACGGTGACGTACGAAGATCCGTCGGGCGACTCGCAGACCACCCAGATCACCCTGGGCGCCGTGCAGGCCTGATTCGGGCGTCATCGATCTCGTGCGTCACGCCAGTGTGGCTGTCGGCTCCGACGGCCACACTGGCGTGACAAACGCGTGTGATGGGCCATGAGTGCCAAAGCGGTATCGACCGGAACAATTGGGTACCGGGCCTCGTTGACTAACGGTCGCGAGCCCGCACCCATGGATGGCTGTCAGAAAGGAAAAGGAGGAGCTTCTGCTCCGTTCCCCTTCCAACGTATAGCGGACAGGGGGGCTTGCGGCAAGGCCGGGGTGATGGCGCAAAATCGCTGGCCGAAGCCGGACGCGGAGAGATGGGATAACGAGAAGCACGTGTCGAATCGACAGTACGAAGACGAACTGCAGTCCGAACGCGACTATGTCGCCGGGTTGTACGCGCGACTCGATGCGATCGTGCTGACGCCAAGCGCCGTTACGAAGAAGCGCTGCGCAGCCCGGTGGACGCCCAGGACGGCGGGGCGTTCGTGGGCCGCGACGCCGAGGTGCGTGCCATGGCCAAGGAGATGCAGCGACTTGACGTCGCCGACAACGGCCTGTGTTTCGGTCGGTTGGAAACCGTTGAGGGCGAACATCTCTACATCGGCCGCATCGGCATTCTCGACCGCGACAACGACTACGAACCGTTGCTGCTCGACTGGCGTGCGCCGCTCGCGCGTGCGTTCTACGTCGCGACCGCGGCGAGCCCCGAGAACATGCGGCGCCGTCGCCAATTCCACACGCGCGGGCGGCGGGTGATGGATTTCACCGACGAGGTCCTCGGCCGACCCACCGGCGCCGAACTCGGCGACGAGCGCGAGGGCCCAGGAGATGCCGCGCTGCTGGCCGCGGTCAATGCCCCGCGCGGTGAGGGCATGCGCGACATCGTGGCGACGATCCAGGCCGAGCAGGATGAAATCATCCGGTTCGATCACTCCGGAGTGCTGGTGATCGAGGGCGGTCCCGGCACCGGCAAGACCGTGGTCGCGCTGCACCGGGTCGCTTATCTGCTGTACACCCAGCGCAAACAGATGGAACGTCATGGGGTGCTCGTCGTCGGGCCCAGCCCGGCGTTCCTCAACCACATCGGACGCGTGTTGCCGTCGCTGGGCGAGTCGCAGGCGGTGTTCATGACCACGGGAGACTTCGTGCCTGGGCTTCGTGTCACGGCCGAGGACACGGCCGACGCCGCCCGCCTGAAAGGTTCGTTGGAGATCCTCGACGTGCTCGCCGCGGCGGTCGCGGACCGCCAGGAACTGCCAGAGGATCCGATCCCGATCAACCTGTCGGACGTCACGGTGCAGATCGACGCCGAGACGGCGAAGTGGGCGAGGGATGAAGCCCGTAAAACGGGCCTGCCGCACAACGAGGCCCGCGCCGAGTTCGTCGACGTCGTGACGTACGTGGTCATCGAACGGGCTGTCGCGCGGATCGGCCGGGGTTGGCTGACCCGCGAGGACAAGCACGCGTGGGAGCAGATGCGCGCCGACGTGCTCAACGAACTCGAAGACCACGAACAGTTCGCCGCCGCACTCGACAAGCTGTGGCCGGTGCTGACACCGGAAAACGTTCTCGCACAGCTCTATACCTCACACGAACGATTACGCGCAGCGGGAGCCGACGAGGCCCTGTGGCGGTCCGACGGCGAAGCGTGGACGGTGTCGGACGTCCCGCTGCTCGATGAGCTTGTCGATCTTCTCGGGCGCGACAAGGCGGCGGACCTGGCAGCCGAGCGGGAACGGCAGGTCGAGGAGGCATACGCCGCGGGCGTTCTCGAACTGATGGTTGCCCGCGAGGATCTGATGGACGACGAGGACCGTCTGCTCGCCGGCGACCTGCTCGCCGCCGAGGATCTCGCGGAACGCTTCCAGGAGCGCGACAACCGTGAACTCGACGAGCGGGCCGCCGCGGACCGGGACTGGACCTACGGGCACGTCGTGGTCGACGAGGCCCAGGAACTGTCGGAAATGGACTGGCGAGTGCTCATGCGCCGCTGCCCGCGCCGGTCCTTCACGATCGTCGGCGATCTCGCGCAACGCCGGTCGGCAGCCGGGGCGACGTCGTGGGATCACATGTTGCAGCCGTACGTGCCCAACCGGTGGGTGTATCGGTCGCTGTCGGTGAACTACCGCACTCCTGCGGAAATCATGGCGGTCGCCGCCGGGGTGCTCGCCGAGTTCGCGCCGGGTGTGCAGCCGCCGGAGTCGGTCCGTTCGTGCGGTGTGATGCCGTGGTCACGGCACGTGTCGAACGACGACGAAATCGGTTCGGCCATCAACGAATTCGTCGAGGACGAAGCCGGACGTGAGGGTACGTGCGTCGTGATCGGGCCGGCGGGGGTGGCGGGTACGGTGCCTGCCTCGGAAACCAAAGGTCTGGAGTTCGACGCGGTTTTGGTGGTCGAGCCGGAACGCATCCTGGCCGACGGCCCGCGCGGCGCGGCCGAGCTCTACGTCGCGCTCACCCGCGCGACTCAGCGGCTAGGCGTCCTGCACGTGGGTCCGCTGCCGCAGGCGTTGAGCGGCCTTGTCGAGATCAGTCCGGATGGCCGTACTCGTCAAACCAGTACGCAAGCTTGCCCCGTCGACTGACGGCCCGCAGCCGCGCTTCTGCGGCAGCCCGGGTTTTGCTGGTGGTGACGATCAACAGCTCGTCGCCCACCGCGATGCGGGTGTCGGGCAGCGGGACGAACGTGTGACCGTTGCGGATGATCAGGGTGATCACCGCGGGGTCGGGCAGTCGCAGTTCGAGAATCGTGACGTTGTGCAGCCGGGACCGCGGGCGCACCGTCATGCTCAGCAGGTCGGCGTCGATCACGTCCAGCGGTGCGGCTTCCACCTGAATCTCGCGGGTCGTATCCCGGGTGACCAGGCCGAGTCCACGCGCGACGATCCGCAGGCTCGGTGCTTGTACCAGGGTGAAGATGACCACCAGGACGAAGACGATGTTGAGCAGCCGGTAACTGTCCGGCACGCCCGCGACGATCGGAAAGGTCGCGAGCACGACGGGGACGGCGCCGCGCAGCCCGGCCCAGGACAGGAAAAGCTGCTCGCGAAACGGGATTCGAAACGCGACGAGCGACAGCAGCACCGACAGCGGCCGGGCAACCAGGAGCAGGACGAGCCCGATCCCGATCGCCGGGATGATGTCGGGGCCAAGATCGTGCGGATTCACGAGCAGGCCGAGCAACACGAAGAGCCCGATCTGCGCGAGCCAGCCGACGCCCTCGGCGAACGATCGCGTCGCCGATCGGTGTGGCAGCCCGGAATTGGCCAGGACGACCGCGGCCAGGTAGGCGGCGATGAAGCCGCTGGCGTGCGCACTGCCGGCAGCGGCGAACGCGACGAGCCCCAGCCCGAATGTCGCGATGGGGTACAGACCGGAGGCCGGCAAAGCGATGCGACGAAGGGCAAGCGCCCCGACGAATCCGACCGCCAGACCGAGCGCGATGCCGGCGAGCAGTTCGTAGACGAGGTCGGTGACCGCACCCTCCGGATCGAATACGAACGGCACCACACTGAACATCAGCACGAGGATCACCGCGGGCGCGTCGTTGAACCCGGATTCCGCCTCGAGCAGACCTGCCAGGCGGCGGGGCAACGGCAGCACGCGCAAAACCGAGAACACCGCAGCGGCGTCGGTGGACGCGACGATCGCTCCGAGTAACAACGCCAGCTGCCAGTGCATGTCCAGCAGGAGATGCGCGCCCACGGCGGTGACGAGTGTGCTGACGACGACGCCGACGGTGGCCAGCGAAGCGGCCGGTGCCAACACCTTGCGGATGTCGGAGTACCGCGTGGTCAGACCGCCTTCGACCAGGATCACAGCGAGCGCCGCGGTGCACACATTCCTGGCCAGTTCGACGTTGTCGAACTCCAGGCCGATACCGTCCACACCGAGCACGACACCGACCAGGAGGAACAACAGAAGGCTCGGGAATCCGACCTTGGTTGCCACGCGCGTGCCGACGATGCTGGCGAGCAGCACGAGGCCGCCCACCAACAGGGTGAGGTACAGCTGATTCAAGCTCATTGTGCGGTCAGTTAATCACCGACCAAGCGCACCGGGTGGGCAGTGCGGATAGGTCAAAATGACTGAGTGGCGGAACGAAAGATGCGCATCGGGGTTGCGGGCGCGGGCAACGTAGGCCGCTCCGTCGCGCGAGAGTTGTTGGATTACGGCCACAAGGTGCTGTTGATCGAACGGGAGCGGCGCAATTTCGAGCCGCAGACCGTGCCCGCCGCGGATTGGTTGCTGGCCGACGCTTGCGAACTCACCGCGCTGGAGGAGGCGGGCACCGAAACGTGCGACGTGCTCATCGCGGCGACCGGCGACGACAAGGCCAACCTGGTCGTCGGTCTGCTCGCCAAGTCCGAGTTCGGGGTGCCTCGTGTGGTGGCCCGTATCAATGACATCCGCAACCAGTGGCTGTTCAGCCAGCAGTGGGGTATCGATGTGGCCGTGTCGACGCCGGGCGCGCTGGTTGCCGGTGTCGAAGGCGCGATCGACGTCGGGCACCTGGTGCGGTTGATGGGGTTGCGCGAGGGCCGGGCGGAGCTGACCAAACTGACGCTCCCCGAAGACAACCCAGTGGTGGGGCAACGGGTGGATCGGTTGGATCTGCCTGCTGACACCGCGCTGGTCACGGTCGTCAGGGGCAGCAAGGTCATCCTTGCGAAACCTGACGATGTGCTCGAGGCCGGTGACGAGATGTTGTTCGTGGCCAACCGCTCTTCGGAGAGTTCACTGCTCGCGGCGATCCACGGCCGGGAATTCCTTCGCGAGGTGATCGGCGACGAGGCGTGACCGCCGATCTACCCTCGTGCCATGGATGCCACCGAGGACGCACCGCCCGCTCCGGAGAAGCGACTGGTCATCAGGGTCAATTCGAACGCCAAGATGTCCCGGGGCAAGGCAGCCGCACACGCCGTTCACGCGGCGCTCAAGCTGTACGGCATCGAGTACGAACATCCGGTGATCGTCATCGGAGGCAAGCCGGACGAGATCCTCGCCCAGACCGTGCACATCCGCGACGCCGGCCGAACCGAGCTCGAACCCGGCACCTTGACGGCGGGGGCGAGCTGGGAGTGGCGGGACCACGCGGAACCGGATCCAGCGCAATAGCCTGTCAGTCAACATATTTCGGCACCCATGGGGTTACCCGTGGAATCCACCGGGGGACGTGCTGCCGGTATGCCTCGTATTCCGCGCCGAACCGGCGGAGTAGGTGTGGCTCCTCGATGGCCGGGATGGCGATCGTGACGATCGTGCAGAACAGCACGAACCAACCGAACAACCACGGTGAGGCGGTGGCGACTGCCGTTCCGAGCTGAATGCAGAACACGGCCGTCATCATCGGATTCCGGACGTATTGATACGGACCGCGCAGCACCAGGTGAACGGGTGAACCGATCGCCAGCGTGCCCTCGCCGATCCGGTCGAACAGCACGACAGTCCACACCAGAAACCAGAGCCCGAGCCCGATGAGGGCTGCTCCCGCGAGCGCGAGCAGCAGCCCTCCCGTCGTGGACAGGTCGGGTGCTTTCTGCCCCGTGAGCTGTGCGATCACCGCGGGTATGAACACCGTCATCGTCACAGGGGCGATCAGCACCGAGATCAGATGCCGCCACCACAGCCGTCGTTTCGCCATCGTCGGATCCTTTCTTCAACCACTGTTGAAGAAAGACGCTACGCCTCAGGGGAGCGATAGGTCAACGCTTGTTGAAGTAAACTCCGGCCCATGTCGGAGACCCCGCGCAGCGGCCGGTGGCGCACGGGCCAGCAGAACAAACAGCGCATCATCGACGCTGCCCGCGAGCACTTCATGCGTGACGGCTACGAACAGGCGACGGTCCGCGGCATCGCCGCTGCGGCCGGGGTGGACGTCGCGATGGTCTACTACTTCTTCGGCAACAAGGAGGGCCTGTTCACCGCGTCGGTGCTCGACACGCCCGAGCATCCGTTGCACCAGTTGGCGCATCTGCTCGACGATGGTCCCGACGACATCGGCGCCCGCCTCGTGCGGTACTTCGTGCAGCGGTGGGACGAAGGGGCATCGTTCGACCCGTTGCTCACGGTCTGGCGGTCGGCAGCCATTCAGCCATTGGCGCGCAAGTTGTTGCACGATTCGCTTGCCGGCCCGGTGGCACAACGGGTCTCGGCCCAGTTCGGTGTGACCGATGCCGAGCTACGCGTCGAACTGGTGACGACGCACCTGGTGGGTCTGGCGTTCGCGCGCTATCAGCTCAAGATCGAACCGCTGGCCTCGGCGAGTGCCGACGAGTTGGTGGCGTGGGTCGGGCCGACGGTGCAGCGGTATCTGACCGAGCCGCAGTAGGCGGACTCAATTGCCGCCGCGGCGTAGGCAATTCCGCAGGATGGGGATGAACGGCCGAGGGTCGGCCTGACCATCACGCCGGAACGGCAGGGAATCCCGCGATGCGGTGATCCATTCGTCGCGAGAGACGCCGTCCAGATACAACCGTCGGCCGGCGCGGCTTGCCAAGAGATGCAACAACAGGGTTCCGGTGCGGCCGTTGCCGTCCCGGAACGGATGAATCTGGTTATACACAGCGTAGATTCGGGCAAGGCGGTAGGAGAGCTCGCCGGAGTCGATGGAGGCCCCCGCGCCGGCCAGCGACTCGATGTCGGTGTGCAACTCCTGCAGGGCGCGCGGGATGCGTTCGCATGAGCCGAACGTGCTCTCGCCGCGACGGAGTTCGACGATACGAAGTTCGCCGGCCCACGCGTAGACGTCGCCGAACACGTGCTGGTGCAACCGACGGGCGTCGAGGTCATGGTCTTCCGGGCGCAGGTGTACCTGCAGGATCCGGCCCGCCGTGACGATGAACTCGAGCCGGGCCAGTGCGGAAGCGTCATGGATGCCGAAATTGTTTCGCAGCACTGTCGTGCCGGGGATGAGATAGGGCTTGCGTCGCGCAAAGAGCGGCCGCCGGTACCGGTCGGTCTCGCGCGGCAGATGGCGTCCCAGATATTCGCCGAATGTGACTGCCCCCGTCGCGAGTTCGGTCAGATTGCAGATCTGCTCGGACGTGGGCCGCCAGCCTTCGAGGCGTTCTGCGGCAATGGTCTCGGTGAGCGCATGACGCTCGCGTGTGCTCACCACTCCGAAAACGTCGACGTCGACGCCAGATAGTCGAGCTTGCGTCGCACGCCGTTGAGTTCGCGGCCGATGCTGCGCAGTGCGGTGCGGTCCTGGGGAGATAGCGTCGACAGCTCGACGCGATCATCGACAGGTGCGTGCGGTGACCACCGAGCGGCGCGTAGCCGCCAGCGGATGCTCGATCCGATGGTGTAGCAATGCTCCAGTGCCGTGGCGTCCTCGTCGTCGAGGTAGCGGCTACCCGCCGCGTAACGGATCCGCTCGCTCGTCGGGAGCGCCGTCGATCCGCAACTCAGCGCGGCCCAGCGTGCGATGCGGACCACCGGGTCGACGGCTGCGTTCTTGACGTCCACTCCGCTGTCGCCGGTGGCAAGCACCCGAAGCCGGGACGGCACGTGGCCACGGGCATGGGTCGCGTCCTGCAGCATGGCCGTCAGCGCGTCGGGATGTGTGCGGGCCGCGACGCCCACCTGCCCGCGGAGGTCGGGTCCGTCGGTGACCGGTACGGCATCGGCGAGCAGACCCATCATCACCACGCCGCGGTCGGCCGCCGCGTCGGCGGTCCAGCGGCCGATGCCGGCGTTCCACTCGTGCGCGGCGCGGTTGAACCGGGCCCGGGCGGCGGTCGCGCCGTTCGCGTCGGCGGGAAAGCCGCATTCGGCGAGAAGGTCATGGACCTCGATCGCATGGCTGACCGCGGCATCGGCGGAGATGGTGTCCGCACGGACGAAGAGGGTGTCGAGGTCAGAGCCCGGCAGTGCGTCGCCTCTGCCGATGCTGCCCGACGCGTACCAGGTGCCCGCTGCGCCGGACAGGATCCGCCCGGCGCAGGCAAGCGCCGATCGTCCGAGTGCGGACCAGGCGGCCGCGACGGTCGCTGCGCCGGTACGGGATTCGGCCAGCTCACGCACGGTGTCGTGCGCTGACCGGCAGGCCGTCAGCAAGGCTTGTGCGTCGTCTGCCGCCGCGACCTCGCGCTGCGCGCGTTCCAGCGGACCCTCTGGCATACCGGCGATTCTGACAGGCCCGAGCGTCGTGAGGTTTCGGCAACCAGATCCTTACCGGCGGCTACATGAACGAAACATCTGGGTGACGCTCTGGACATGCGCGAGCGGTTATCTGTCGTCTGATAGTTAAGCCCGTGGCGGCAGCGCCCCAACCCGAGAGAAACGCTTATGACCAGCAGCGCAACCGCGCCGGGACCCGACGTGGCGGATGGTCACTCCGGCGATCATCAAGACCTGGCCGAGTTTGGTTATGACCAGCAGTTGCACCGCAGGCTCGGCAAGTTCGAGTCTTTTGCCGCGGGCTTCTCGTTCGTCTCGATTCTGACGACGATCTTCCAGTTGTTCGGCCTCGGGTTCGGGTTCGGCGGACCCGCGTTCTTCTGGACGTGGCCCGCGGTCTTTCTCGGACAGTTTCTCGTCGCGCTCTGTTTTGCCGAGCTTGCCGCGCGCTACCCGATCTCGGGGGCCATCTACCAGTGGTCGCGGCGTATGGGCGGCGAGGTGGTCGGTTGGTTCGGTGGCTGGTTCATGATCTTGGCGCAGATCGTCACCGCATCCGCCGCCGCGATCGCACTGCAGGTGGTGTTGCCCTCGATCTGGTCCGGGTTCCAGATCATCGGCGACGATCCGGCGCTGACCACGCCGAGCGGTGCCGCCAACGCCGTCCTGCTCGGCACCGTCCTGCTTGTGATCACCACGACGATCAATTGCCTTGGCGTGAAGTGGATGTCGCGTGTCAACAGCGCGGGCGTGGTCTGCGAGATCGTCGGCGTCGTCGCCGTCATCGGGGTGTTCTTCACCCACGCCCAGCGCGGACCGCAGGTGGTGTTCGACACCGGGCATGCCGGCGGGCAACCCGGCTACATCTGGGCCTGGATCGTATCCGGGCTGATGGCGGCATATGTGATGGTGGGCTTCGGCTCGGCAGGTGAACTCGCCGAGGAAACCCGCAATCCACGCCGGGTCGCGCCGCGCACGATTCGCCTCGCGCTGTCGGTATCGGCGCTCGGCGGTGGCCTGATGATCCTCGGCGCGCTGATGGCCGCGCCGAGCCTGACCGACGGCAGGCTGGCCACCGAGGGCCTGCCGTACGTGCTCGATACGGTGCTGTCCTCGCCGTGGGGCACGATCCTGCTGATCGACGTCTGCATCGCCATCATGATTTGCACGTTGGCAATTCAGACCGCGGCTTCGCGCCTGATGTTCTCGATGGCCCGCGACAACCGGTTGCCCGCATCGGCGATCCTGTCCCGCGTCAACGGGCGTACCGGTACCCCGATTTGGCCGTCGGTGCTCATCGGCGTCCTGTGCATCGCGGTGCTGCTGGTCAACGTGGGCAACTCGGCCATCTTCGCGACTCTGGCCAGCGTCTGCATCATCCTGATCTACCTGGCCTACCTGCTGGTGACCGCGCCGCTGCTGTATCGCCGGCTCAAAGGGTGGCCCACCCAGCGCAACCAGGTGGACGCCGAAGGGCTGCCGCTGTTTTCACTCGGCCGGTTCGGCCTGGTGGTCAACGTGCTCGCCGTCGCATACGGCGCACTGATGATCGTCAACCTGGGCTGGCCCCGCGCTGAGATCTTCAACCCGACCGGGGAACTGCCCATCCTGCAGTGGGCAGGGCCGCTGTCCATCGCGGCTGCCGTCCTGCTCGGCGCGCTGTGCTTCCCGCGCGGCAAGACCCATCCGAAGCCCGTCACGATTGGAGCCTGAATGTCCGTCACGACAGAGACATCCACGACCGCGGGCGCGCGCGAACACGCGCGAGCCCAGGCGACCACGATCACCGACTCGATGCCCGTGGTGCCGGCGTCGAGTTGGCCCTCGCCGCCCGACGGGATCGCCGCCGAGAACCTCACGTGGGCCGAAACCGTTCCCGGCGGGCGTTACACCAGCAAGGTGCTGGCCCGCGGTACCCGGCTGCGGTTGCGTGACCTGCAGGGCACGGCGTGCGCGCATCTGATGCTGTGGCGTGCTGACGCATCCTGGGAGCGACTCAACGTCGCCGACACCGTCAAAGTGCCATGGCAGGCCTATCTTTCGTCCGGACATCCGCTGCTGAGCGACCAGGGCCGGGTGCTCGCGACCATCGCCGCAGACACCTCAAGCCATCACGACGCCGTCTGCGGAACCACGACGCTGTCCGGCAACATCACGAAATACGGTGCGGGAAGCCCAGAGTCGGCCAGCCCGGCCGGGCGGGAACTGCTGGCGCTCGCCGCACTCAAGAACGGTCTCACGCGACGCGATGTGGCTCCGAGCGTGTCGTTCTTCCACGGCGTGCGGGTGCAACCGGATGGTGAGTTGGTGTCGACCGGATCGGCAGGCGCCGGCAAGGCCGTTGAACTGATCCTCCATCTGCCGGTCATCGTCGCGATAGCCAACACCGCGCATCCGCTCGATCCGGCACCGGCCTTCGACGTCGGATCGCTGGAGGTGCTGGCGTGGTCGGCACCTGAAGATCTCGCCGAGATCGGTGCGCACATCGCCGAGCGTGACCCCGAATACCAACGTGCCTACCTCAACTCCGAAGACGTCTGGAGCGCCCGATGACCGCGACAATCGTTGACGAGATCGTCGCCCCGCGGGGGCCGTGGTCGAAGATCGTGAAGGCAGGCGATGTACTCACCATCATCGACCTCCACGGCAATCAGGCTGTCGACACATTGTTCTACGGTGCCGACGACCACGGTGTCCGCTACAGCGCGCCCGCCACCGTCGCCGCGCAGGGCAACATCTTCCTGACCACCGGATCGGTACTCCGCGACAGCGATGGTGAGCCGATGTTGACGATCGTCGAAGATGAAGTCGGCAACCACGACACGCTGGGCGGCGCATGCTCGCAGGAGTCGAACACCCTGCGCTACGGCCACCACACCAAACACCAGCACGCGTGTGTCGAGAACTTTATCGGGGAGGGCGCGCGGTGGGGCCTGACCAAGGCCGACATCGTCAGCAACATCAACTTCTTCATGAACGTGCCTGTCGATCCCGACGGATCGCTGGGCATCGTGGACGGGCTGTCCGCTCCCGGCAAGAAGTTGTCGCTGCGGGCCGAGATCGACACGCTCGTGCTCGTCTCGAACTGTCCGCAGATCAACAACCCCTGCAACGGATTCGACCCTACGGCGGTGCGGATGGTCGTGACTCGCTCATGACGAGCGGCATCGAGATCATCCGCCCCGGCATGGCCACCACGATCCAGGACTGGCCGGGCCGCTTCGGATACTGGCAGGTCGGCGTGCCGCCCTCCGGACCGATGGACGATGTGTCTTTCCGGCTCGCGAACATCGCGGTGGGCAATCCAGAGGGCGCTGCGGGTCTGGAGGCCACGATGGGCGGTCCGGCGCTGCGTTTCGACACCGATACGTGGGTGTGTGTGGCAGGCGCGCCGGCCCCGGTGACCGTCGATGGCAGAAGAGGTCCGCAGTGGGAACCGGTGTTGGTCGAGGCGGGTCAGGTGCTCGACGTCGGTATGGTCGACGGCCCGGGCCTGCGGATCTACATCGCCGTGGGCGGGGGTCTCGCCGCCGACGAATACCTGGGCAGCGCAGCGACATTCACGCTGGGCCGCTTCGGTGGCCATGAAGGTCGCGTGCTGTGTGCCGGCGACAAGTTGGAGACTGCCGCGACGCCGGTGGGCAGGCGTCGGCGCATTCTGTTCGACGAGCAGCCTGCCATCGGCAAGCACTGGTTCATCGCCGTGACCGTCGGTCCACATTCGGCGCCGGAGTTCTTCACCCGCGACGACATCGACACCCTGCTGAGCCACGACTACGAAGTGCACTTCAACTCCGACCGCACGGGTGTCCGGCTGATCGGGCCGAAGCCCGAATGGGCCAGGCCTGACGGCGGCGAGGCCGGGCTGCATCCCTCGAACATCCACGACAACGCGTACTCCGTGGGCTCGCTGGATTTCACCGGCGATACCCCGATCCTGCTCGGTCCCGACGGGCCCAGCCTGGGTGGCTTCGTCTGTCCGGTCACGGTCACGGCCGCCGACCGGTGGAAGTTGGGTCAGCTGGCTCCTGGCGCCACGGTGCGGTTCATACCGGTGCGGGCCGAGGCCGCACCGCCCGTCGCGACGGTCGGACGTGAGCGCCGTGCCTTCATCCCCGCCGTGTTCTCCGCCGGTGGCGACGCGGACAACGGAATCCTCGCCCGCACAACATCTTCGGACGAGACGACGAGCGTGACCTACCGCCGGATCGGCGACGACAACATCCTCGTCGAGTACGGCGATATGCGACTGGACCTTACGTTGCGGGCCCGTGCCCACGCGCTGCACGCGGCGCTGGAACAGGATCGACCGGACGGGCTGATCGACCTCACACCCGGCGTGCGGTCGTTGCAGGTCAAGGTGAATCCGGGTCGCCTCCCACTGTCCGCGCTGGTGCCGATGCTCACTGAGATCGAGGCGTCGTTGCCGACCGCGCAGGAGCTGGTGGTACCGAGCCGAACGGTCCGGCTTCCGCTGAGCTGGGACGACCCGGCCACCCGTGAAGCGATCGAACGCTACATGCACGGTGTGCGCGCGGATGCGCCGTGGTGCCCGTGGAACATCGAGTTCATCCGGCGGATGAACGGGCTGGCCTCTACCGACGATGTGCACCGGATCGTGTACGGCGCCGAGTATCTCGTGCTCGGGCTCGGCGACGTGTACCTCGGTGCGCCGGTCGCCACGCCGCTGGATCCGCGGCACCGCCTGGTGACCACGAAGTACAACCCGGCGCGCACGTGGACGCCCGAGAACGCGGTGGGTATCGGTGGCGCCTACCTGTGCATCTACGGCATGGAGGGCCCCGGTGGCTACCAATTCGTCGGTCGCACAACACAAATCTGGAACCATCGTCATCCGCTCGCCGCGCAGGGCTTCGAACCGCAGCATCCGTGGCTGTTGCGGTTTTTCGACCGGATTCAGTGGTACCCCGTGTCGGCGGAGGAGTTGTTGGATCTGCGCGCCGACATGGCCGCCGGTCGGGGTCATGTCGAGATCAGCGACGGCGTGTTCTCCCTTGCCGAGCATGAGGCGTTCCTGGCCGCCAACGCCGACGACATCGCCGCTACCCGTGCCACGATGGAGGCCGCACGGGCCGAGGAGCGCGAGCGTTGGGCGGCGGCAGGCGAATTCGTGAGAAAGGAGTCCGCATGAGCGAGCTTGCGAACGAATCATCGATGATGAGCGATCTTGCGAACGAATCATCGGCCATGACGCGCATCGCCGAGATCTTCGGCCAGATTCAGCAGAGTGGACGCACCGAGGTATTCATCCATCTGCGTGCACAGGCCGAGGTTGAGGCCGATTATCGTGCTGCCGAAGGCCCGCTGGCGGGCCTGGTGCTGGCGGTCAAAGACAATGTCGACGTCGCCGGTGTGCCGACGACAGCAGCGTGCCCCGGGTTCAGTTACACCCCCGATGCCGACGCACCGGTCGTCTCCGCTCTCAAGGCGGCCGGTGCCGTCGTCATCGGCAAGACCAACCTCGACCAGTTCGCGACCGGCCTCGTCGGAACACGCAGTCCCTATGGCGCGGTGCGGGATTCACGTCGGCCCGATTACATCTCGGGCGGTTCCAGTTCCGGTTCGGCGGTAGCGGTGGCGTTGGGTTTCGCCGACATCGCGATCGGCACGGACACCGCGGGATCGGGACGGGTGCCTGCCGGATTACAGGGCATCGTCGGGATCAAGCCGACGATCGGCGTGGTGTCCGCGGCGGGCGTGATTCCTGCGTGCGCGAGCTACGACTGTGTGACGATCTTCGCCAGGGACCTCGGGACGGCCGAGCGGGCGATGGCGGTCATGAGTGCCGGTGCTCCGCACCGCAATTGGCCGTCGGACACGCCGCTCGCCGCCGGAACGTCGCCCCGCGTGGCGGTGCCCGATCAGCTGCCCGGTCTGGATGCGGAGTGGCGAGTCGCGTTCGGCGCGGCAGTGCGCCAGGCGCAGGCGGCCGGGTTCGAGACGGTGCCGATCGCGATGGACGCGTTCTTCGCGGCGGCCGAGTTGCTGTACAACGGCGCGCTCGTCGCCGAACGATTTGATGCCGTCGGCGAATTCGTAACCACCGCATCGGCAGACGCTGGTCTCGACCCCACCGTGACGGCCATCGTCACTGCGGGTGGTAGGCATTCGGCGGCGGATCTGTTGCGCGACCGCCGTCGAGTAGAACAACTGCGGCATGAGGCGTTCGAGCAGCTGGCCGGCTGTGACGCTCTGCTCGTGCCGACGGCACCCGCGCATCCGACGATCGCCGAAGTCGCTGCCGATCCGATCGCGGTGAACAGCCGCATGGGTCGATACACCAACTTCTGCAATCTGTTCGACATGTGTGCGATCGCGATTCCGGCCGGCTCGGTGGCCGACGGTGCTCAGTTCGGTGTCACGCTGTTGGCGCCGGCGTTCCACGACGGCGTGATCGCCGATTTGGCGGGACGTTTCCTTGCCGAGCCCGCGGGTGCGGCCTGGCCCGAATCGGCAGGCGCACCCGTCACCGAACTCGCGGTGTTCGGCGCACACCTGCGCGGCCAGCCTCTGGAGCACCAGCTGATCGAACGAGGGGCGCGGTGGGCAGGGCCGATCGCGACCGCGCCTCGGTACCGGTTGTTTGCACTCGACACCGTCCCGCCCAAACCGGGCCTCGTGCGCGACGACGGCGGTGCGGCGATCCTAGGGGAGCGGTGGGTGCTTTCTGTTGCGGCATTGGGCGAGTTCCTGGCAGAGCTGCCCACCCCGATGCAGCTGGGCAAGGTCGAACTCGATGACGGCAGCTGGATCACCGGCTTCGGCTGCGACCATGTCGTGCCGGCGCAGGGTCGCGACATCACGGAATTCGGAGGTTGGCTGGCAGCGCAGACGCGGGTCTGACTTGGGCCGTGGCTCTGGCGCCAGGCCCGCGGGTGTCACGCCAGCGTGGCGCAGACGTCCGAGTGTCACGCCAGCGTGACAATGGCGCGGAAGGTAGCCGTTAAGCGTCGGGCACGATCACCGCGACCATGGTCTCGAGTTGGCGGGCCATCTGCCGGTAGCTCATCGCCCCGGTCTGCGCTTGCAACAACGCGCCCCAGAACACCGACTCCAGCGTCGCGAGCACTTCGGGCCATGCGCCCGCGCCCAGTGCGGTCGAGATACGTCGCCGTACCTCGGTCACAATCCGTGTCCGGACGTCGGCGACCGCGTCATCGTCGGTGCGCACCAGTGCCTCGGTGCACGCGCGCGCCAGCCGGGGTTCGTCGGCCAGCAGCAGGGTGATCGCCGAGAGCTGCTCGCCGACTCGGGTGGCAGAGTTCGCGGCGGGATCGATGACGAGCGGCAACACCGAGAGCCGGTGCAGGTAGAGCTCGGCGAACACCACCTCGACCGTCGGGAAATGGGCACACAGGGTTGCCGGTGCGATCTTGGCGCGTGCGGCCAGCGCCGGTACCGAGACGTCGCTCTGCGTGTCGAGCAGCTGTGCGGCCGCACCGAAGACCCGCAGATAGGTGTGCGTGCGTTGCGCATGCGCGTCGCGCAGCCGAGTGACAGCTGTCATCGCTGACCTGGACATGTGTCCAGGGTAAGACCCATCCTGGCGCATGGCAATGGCTTGGTCAAAGCGGCTTCTCATCACCGAGTTTCGCGTCCAGTTGAGGTACCCGAAGCTGTGGTGCGGGATCGCCAGCTGGAACTTTGCTTGTGCAAATCGGACAGGTGTCCAGTAAGCTTGCCGATCGATGAGAGGGGGCCGCGTGGCTTATGTGATCACCCAGAACTGCTGCAAAGACGCCAGCTGCGTACCGGTGTGCCCGGTGGACTGCATCCGTCCGGCCGACGGGTTCGGCGAGTTCAGCGGCAGCGAGATGCTCTACATCGACCCCGAGTCGTGCATCGACTGCGGCGCCTGCTTCGAGGAATGTCCCGTCGGCGCGATCCACTACGAGGAAGACCTGCCCGACGATTTACGGCGGTTCAAAGACCTCAACGCCGAATACTTCGCGCGGCACCCGCTTCAGCCCGACACCACGCCAGTGCGCGCGTCCCGACCGGGTATCGCGGCGGGCGCGCTGCGGGTGGCGATCGTCGGCTCCGGTCCGGCGGCCTGCTACGCGGCCGCCGAACTCATCGATGTCGACGGCGTGGAGATCAACCTGTTCGAGCGGCTGCCGACGCCGTTCGGCTTGATCCGCGCTGGGGTGGCGCCGGACCATCAGCACACCAAGTCAGTGGTCGGCATCTTCGATCGGATGTTCACCAACCCCCGGTTCACGTGTCACTTCAATGTCGAGATCGGCAGCGACGTCAGTCACGAGGAATTGATGGCGCACCACCACGCGGTCATCTACGCCGTTGGCGCCCCAGACAGTCGGCGGCTCGGCATCCCAGGTGAGGAGTTGGCAGGCAATCATCCGGCAGCGGATTTCGTCGGCTGGTACAACGGCCATCCCGACCACGCCGGGCACACGTTCGACTTGTCCACCGAGCGTGCGGTCATCGTGGGCAACGGCAATGTCGCTCTCGACGTCGCCCGCGTGATGTTGATGAGTCGCGACGCGCTGGCGGCGACGGATATCGCCGAACACACCCTGGAAGCGTTGGCCGACAGCGCAATCGACGAGGTTGTCGTGATCGCCCGGCGCGGTATCCGCGACGCGGCGTTCTCGGTCGGCGAGTTCCTGGCCCTGGGACACCTCGACGGCATCGACGTCGTGATAGATCCAGCCGACCTGCCAGACACCGACGAGGACGACGATGTCGAAACCTCGTTCAAGCTGAGGGTTGCCCGTGAATACGCACACCGCGAACAGGTTGCGGGTAACAAGCGCATCGTGTTTCGGTTCGGCACGTCACCGGTTGCCGTCGTTGGCGAACATCGCGCAGAAGGCCTGGAGGTGCGAAGCGACCGGCACGGCACAGACTTGATCGAGACATCGCTGATTCTGCGCTCGATCGGTTACCGCGGCCTGCCGATCAATGGGCTGCCGTACGACGATCGGACCGGGACGGTGCCCAACGACGCGGGCCGAGTCGCCGCCAGTGCACCGGGCACCTACGTCGCGGGGTGGATCAAACGTGGACCCCGCGGTGTCATCGGCACGAATCGGCTGTGCGCGGAACAGACCGTCGCACAAGTGTGGGCGGACTTCGATGCGGGATTGCTCGAGCGTGAGATCGACGATCGAGAGTCGTTGAATGCGCTCCTGACCCGCCGTGGATGCGAGGCGGTGGGCTGGACCGGTTGGCGTGCGATCGACGCCGCCGAACGCACCCGCGGCGAGCAAGAAGCGCGACCGCGGATCAAGTTCGTCACGATCGACGAACTGCTCACCGCGGGCCGGCCCGCGTAGGTTCGGCAAGCTCGGGCTCCGGTTCCCGCGGCTTGCGGGTGGCGAGTACCGATCCGGTCAGGATGAGCGCGAGGCCCGCGACGTTCCATGCGGTCAACGGCTCACCCAGCACGATCACACCCGCGGCCAGCGCCACCGCGGGATTGACGTAGGTGAAGACCAGGGCCCGTGCGGCGCCGACCTCCCGGATGAGCGCGAAGAACACGATGAAGGCCAGCGCCGTGCAGATGACCGCGAGTGCGGCGAGCGCGAAAAGCACGCGTTCGGATGGCATTTGGTCGGGCCACGTCAGGGCGGCCGGGGTGGCATAGATGAGTGCGGCGACCGTCAGGCACGCCGCGGTCAACGGCAGCGTCGGAACGTCACCCAGATAGCGGGCCGCCACGAGCGGCGCGATCGCGTAGCACGTCGCCACCAGCAGAACCTCGGCGATCGGCCAGGCGTGCCCACCGGCCAGGCCGGGCCCGGCGAGCACCGCGACCCCGGACAGGCCGACGCCGAGGCCGACAATTCGTTTGACGCCCAGCCGCTCGCCACCGGTGAGGCGGTCAAGAACCGCGGCGATGATGGGGGCGGCGGCGATGAGCAGGCCCGTCATCGAGCTGCTCAGGTGCCGTTCGGCGTCGGTCAACAACAGCCAGGCGGCGATGATCTCGAAGAACGCGAAAGCCAACACCGGCTTCCAATGCCGCAGAACCGGAGCCCAGGCCGCTCGCGACATCGCCAGCGGCAACAGCACGGCCGCGCCGACCGCCGTGCGGGCCAAAACCAGAACCGGTACCGAAACCCCTTCGACCGCGATTTTGATCAGCAGGTACGGAATGCCCCAGATGATGCTCATCGCGCCGAACAGCAACCAGCCGCGAAAGCTCACCGTCCCACCCTACGGGCGGCAGACCTCAGGGCCGCGTCAACTGTGCGTATCGGGTGATGTGGTGGTCGGTCGAGCCGAACTCGTACTGCACCGCCGTGAGCCGCTTGAAGTAGTGACCGATCGCGAGCTCTTCGGTCATGCCCATCCCGCCGTGCAGCTGCACCGCGTTCTGGCCCACGAAGCGGGCGGCTCGGCCCACGGTCACCTTGGCGGCCGACACCGCTTGGGCCCGCGCGGCGGGTCCGGAGTCCAGGTTCAACACCGCCAGGTATACCGCTGCCGAGGCTTGTTCGACCTCCATGAGCATGTCGACCATGCGGTGCTGCAGCGTTTGGAAACTGCCGATCGGCTGGCCGAACTGCTGGCGCTGCTTGCAGTACTCGACGGTGTCGGCGAGCACTTTGCGCATCCCGCCAACGGCTTCCGCGCACACCGCCGCCGCACCTTCGTCGCGGGCCAGTTCCAGGGACGGCCAGGCCCCGCCTTCTTCGCCGAGCAGCGCATCGCCCGGCAGTCGTAAGCCGTCGAAGCTCAGATCCGATGCCCTGCGGTCATCGACGGTGCGGTAGTGATGAGCCGTGAAACCGTCTGCCGCCGAGCTGAGGTCGACGAGGAACAACGAGATGCCCTCGGCGTCGCCGCGTTCCCCCGAGGTACGCGCCGTGACCAGCAGGTGGGTAGCAAGCGGTGCGCTCACGGCCATGATCTTCGTGCCATGCAACACCCATTCGTCACCATCGCGCCGAGCGGTCGTGGCGGCGTCGCCCCAGTTGTCCCCGGATTCCGGCTCGGTAGCCGCGAGTGTGACGACTGCTGCGCCGGACACCAGGTCTTCCAGGAGTGCCTGGGCGCGTTCGGTGCCCGCGCGATGCAGCAGGCCACCCGCAACCACGACGGTGTCGACGAACGGTTCGACCACGAGTGCGTGCCCCAGGGCCTCGGCGATGACCATCGCCTCGACCGGTCCGCCGCCGATTCCCCCGGCTTCCTCGGGCAGGGTCGCGCCGAGAATTCCGAGCTCATCGGCGAATCCGCGCCAGATCTCCGGTTGCCAGCCCGCGCCCAGCTTGGCTGCGGTTCGGCTCGACTGCAGGTCGTAGCGGCTGGACAGGAACTTGGTTAGCCCGTCCCGCAGCAGTTCCTGTTCCTTGGTCAGGTTGAAGTCCATCACTGATTCCCGTCAGAGTCCGAGGGCCGCTTTGGCGAGGATGTTTCGCTGAATCTCGTTGCTGCCGGCGTAAATTGAGCCGGCCCGGTCGTTGAAGTACCGCAGCGGTGCCACGGCCTGCCACGGCTCGCCGCTGACATAGCCGTCCGCCGGGGGCTCGTACTCGGCGATCGGACCGCCCGGGCACGTCGCGTGCGGTTGATAGGCCCGGCCACGTGGGCCGGCCGCTTCCATCGACAGCTCGGTCAGCGTCTGGCTCAGTTCGGTGGCCAAAACCTTGAGCATGGAAGAAGCGGTGCCCGGATTGCGTCCCTCGGCCACTGCCGCCAGCACCTGGTACTCCAGGATTTCCAGCACGTCGGTGCGGATGCGGGCGTCGGCGAGCTTACGGCTGAACGCTGGATCATCGATCAGCGGGCCTTCACCCGGACCCGGCTGGTCCGCGGCCGCCGCCGCGATTTCCTCGGCGAGCACCTGTAGTGCCGGGGCAGACGCGCCGCCGCCGCGCTCGAACTCGAGCAGGTACTTCGCGACCGTCCAACCGTCGTCGATCGTGCCGATCACATTGGACTTCGGCACGCGCACTTCGTCGAAGAAGACCTGGTTCTGGACCTCCTCGCCGGACGTCATGACGAGCGGCCGGATCTCGATACCCGGTGAGGACATGTCGATCAGCACGAACGTGATGCCCTGCTGCTTCTTGCCCGTGCGGGACGTGCGGACCAGTGCAAACATCCAGTTCGCCTCGCGTGCGTGGGTCGTCCAGATCTTGCTGCCCGTGCAGACGAGGTCGTCGCCGTCGGCAACCGCCGACATCGACAGCGCGGCAAGGTCCGAGCCGGCCTCGGGTTCCGAATACCCCTGGCAGAAGAACACTTCACCGGTCAGGATGCGGGGAAGGAAGTACTCCTTCTGCGCGTCGGTGCCGAACGCGATGATCGCGTGGGCCACCATCCGAATACCCATGGGGGACAACGACGGTGCGCCGGCCAGCGTCGATTCTCTGCTGAAGATGTAATGCTGCGTCAGGCTCCAGTCGCAACCGCCGTGCTCGACCGGCCAGGCCGGGGCCGCCCACCCGCGCTCATGCAGGATCGCCTGCCAGGCCATGCTGGCGTCGTGATCGGCATACACGCTCGTCATCAGCCGACCGGCCCGCCGTAGTTCCGGAGTCAGCTTCTGCGCGAGAAAGCCGCGCACTTCGTCGCGGAACTCCTGGTCGGATTTCGACCACTTCAGGTCCATGCCATGCCCCTGTCTGCCGATGTCGCCCCCACAGAGTAAACCTAGTTAGTCATGTGGCGTGCGCCACCCCGGCTCATGAGCGGCCACTGACGCTCCCTCTCTCCAAAGGTGCTGGCCACGGCTGGTAACCCGCGCGGCGCAGGGGCAATAATCGGAGGCGTGGAGCGGCGACAGAACGGTCAGGGCACTGACTCACCGATGGCACTTCTGCAGCAAATGCCTGCGCTCGTCGTTTTGGAGCGGTTTCCAGTTCCGGTGCTCGCAATCGCCGCGGACGGAGCAATCCTCTTCGCCAACAGCGCTTTTGCCGAAATGGTCGGCCACAGCGCCGACGCGCTTAACATGATGAAGTTTGCTGACATTTTTCACTCGTTGCCCGCTGACGAGTCGGCCGTATCCGTCGTACGCGCACACGCCGATCTCATCGTCGATCTGGTACATCACGATGGCTCCATCGTGCGGGCCAGAATGAGCAAGTCGGCACTGCTGCGGGGCGACGACCCCGTAGCGCTCGCGACGTTCCAGGACCTCACCGAACGGTTGTGGGTGGACGAGCTGTAATCGCGTTCTATTGGGCGGTGGGGGACCGCCGCAGCGATTCGCGAGCCAGGAACTCGCGGAAGTAGTCAAGCGATTCTTCGCTGACGATCGCCGGCAGTAACAACTCCCAGGTGTGGGCCACCCGTTGTCGGAGAGCTACCCCGGTCACACCGGCCTGAGACAGCGCTTCGGCGCCGAGGATGGAGCCCAGGATGACTTCGGAGGCGCCTTGGACGTCCAACTCCGCACGGAGATCGCCCTCGGCGGCGGCCTTGCCCATCTGCTCGGTCAGTTCGTCCAGCCAGCTCGTATAGACGCGTCCGGCGACCTCGTTGATTCCGGTGAACGTGCGCAGCAACTGCATGCCGATCTCTGCCACTTTGTCGGTGCGGCTGAAATCGCACACCACGAACATCCCGTGGATGACGTTCTCCAGTGCGGGCGACGCCGATTCGGTGATGGAGCGGAGAGCGGCCAGCATGCTGGCTCCGCACTCGTCGATGATCGCCTCTGCCAAGGATTCCTTGGAGTCGAAGTGGTAGTAGAGCGCGCCTTTCGTCATCTCGGCGCGTTCGATGATCTCGCCCAGACCCGTTGCGGGGTAACCCATCTCGCTGAATACGTCAACGGCGGCGGCAATGATCTTGCGTCTGGTGATCCCGGATCGGGCTTGGCGTGGCATGTCGATGTCTTTGACGGTCCGGTCACCCTGACCCGGTGCGGGCGGTCGTGTCGAAGCCGGTTTCTCCGACGTTGAGCGGTTCTACGTTCCGTATCGCCAACGCGGTACGCCGCCGGATGAACTGGCCGAGGTAGCCGAGTCGGTCGGGGTTGGCGAAGCCCGGCAGGACGAGCTTCCAGCTCTGTTCGAGGTCGGTGAGAAAACGCTGCGGGTCGTCGAGGTCGCTTGTCTGGCGCGTGCCGAGATACATCGACACCAGCAGTCTTGCGACGGTCTGCGGGTCGCTTTCGGGGGCGATGTCCCCTTCATCGGCAGCCCGTCGCGCGATGTCGGTGAATCCGTGCACCCAGGCGTCCAGCACGCGCGGTCCCAACCCGTCGGTGCGGCCGATGGACTCGACCAGGTTCAGGCCTGCGCGCGCCATGGTGTCGCCGATGTCTTCCGCGGCCAGTAGGCACGTGATGTCGATCAGTGTCTCCAGACCGGACAGGTTGCGCGCCAGCACCTCTTCGACGGCGAGACGCGACTGTTCGGCGCGGTGATCGACGATCGACGATGCCAGCGCATGCTTGGACCGGAAGTGGAAGTAGAGCGCGCCCTTGGTCACCTCGGCGTCGGCCAGGATGTCGTCAAGGCTGACCAGGCTGTATGGCTTGCGTGCGAACTGACCGGCCGCGGCTTGAAGGATCTGAAGCCGGGTGAGGTGTGCTCGGCGGTCGAGCTGCTCGGTCACCAACCAACCTCGAAATCTTTGCGACTGCAATGTCGGGCGAATATGCGGATCCCGTCGGGTGCGGGGTACGGCAATTCTTTCATCTGGTCTTCCTGGGGCAGACACACCAGCGGTCGTGTCCTCATTGGCCTCGCCGTCGCGTCGAAATACTCAAAGTCTCCGTGGCACGTGCAGAACATTCTAAAGGTATGTAAGGTGCGTAGCGTGATAACTCTTGGTTCGCCGTGGCTGAGCCGAGCAGCGTTGGATCGCGCCCCCGCTGCCGGTGCTGCGACGGACCGTGCAACAACGCCGTCGGCGTTCGCGCAGAGTTATCCTGTGTGCGTTGCCATGGCCTGCACCGGCAATCCCCCTCGAATCCCGGTGCGGGCCGTGGCAACCTCATACCTTCGGCATCAACCGCGTCGGATGACGCTGGTACCGGCCTGTCCGTCAGCCACAACCGCGCTCGCTTCCGATGGGTCGGGACGTCGATAGATGATGTGGGACGACGAATTCGATGTAGTTTGCTGCGGCACGGGCTTCGGTGCTCTGGCGACGGCCATCACGGCGATGGACGCCGGCCTTGAGGTCTTCGTGGCCCGGGCCGGGCAGCAAGACGCGACCACGCCCAGCCGGTGGCTGGGCGAGAGGATCGAAGATCCGGAGACCCGCGACTATTTCGACGGCCTGACCCAGGACCTGGGCCCACGAGAAGCCGCCGCGGTCGAAGCGGATGTGTCGATCCGCGCGATGAGTGACCTCAGTCCGGCTGAGCTCAGCGGTCCCGTGCCCCCGTTCTACGGTGCACGTCTCAGGGACTGGGCCTCGCGCTGCCTGCTCTCGCCCTACGGAGTGCTTTACACCCGGCTTCTCGACCGCGGAACCACCCCGATGCGGACACCGGCCGGCGCGGAGATCGACGTCAAAGTGATCGGTGCGATCCAACCCGACCACGGCATCAGCGCGTCATCGGCAGTCAACGAATGGCTGCTCAGCCAGACCCGTGAGCGCGGCGTTCAGATATCGGACGGCATCTCACTGGAACGCATCGTGTTCGAGGAAGGCGAGATTGTGGGCGCGGTGCTCACCACCGCCGACGGTCCACTCGCACTGCGCGCTCGTCACGGCATCGCGATCGCCATGCCGAGCCGACATGGCGCCGGTGCCGCCCACGCGCTGCCCGAACACCGACACTCGTTGCAGGTCGCCTTGGTGGGCCACAGCGCGAGCAGATTCGGCCGGGTCGAACTACTGGCCACCGACTCCCCGAAACCATCGCGGTCGGGCTACTGCCGGATCAACCGTCTGCACGACGGGCTGCACGAGGCCGGGCGTTCACATGCGCGGGGCAGCCGAGAAGTGCACGGGTACCCGCCCCTTGGCTAGCAGCGTCTGCATCTCGCTGCCCAGAATCGGCTTCGAAAGCAGGAAGCCCTGCGCTCGGTAGCACCCGTGGCGCAACAGGGTGAGCGCGGCGCGTTCGGTCTCGACGCCTTCGGCAACCAGTTGCAGCCCGAATGCTCCGGCGAGGGCGATCACGGCCCGCACGATCGGAAGGTCGCCGGGATTGGAGCCGAGTTCGGCGACGAAGCTGCGGTCGATCTTCAGGGTGTCGACGGGCAGCGATTTCAACAGCGACAGCACGCTGTATCCGGTGCCGAAATCGTCGATGGCCACCTGGACCCCGACGTTGTGCAGGCCGGTCAGCGTCGTGCGGGTCGTTTCGATGTCCTGGACCACAACGCTTTCGGTGATCTCCAGGCACACCGAACCGCGCGGCAGACCGAACTCGCTCATGATGCTGGCCACCGAGTCGACGAACCCGTCGGTCACCAGCTGAACCGGCGACACGTTGATCCGCAGGACGATGTTGCGGCCAACGCCGTTGGCGCGCCAGCGGGAGAACTCGGCGCATGCCGTCCGCAGCACCCAGCGACCCAACTCGCCCGCCAGGTTGATCGATTCGGCCACGCCGATGAACGAATCGGGGGCCAGTAGACCGCGGGTCGGATGCTGCCAGCGGACCAGCGCCTCGGCGGCCAGCACCTCGCCGGTGCGCATGTCGATCTCGGGAAGGTAGTGCAGAAGCAGTGCGCCGCTTTCGATCACGCTCTGCAGGTGCAGTTCGATGTCGTTGCGGAAGTCGATTTCCATCGCCATCGCATCGGAGAACACGGTGACCTTGTTGCCGCCTGAGCTCTTGGCGGTGAGCACCGCGTGGTCGGCGCGGTTCAGCACGTCCGATGTCGAATCCCTGCCCGGAATGCCTTCGGCCAAACCGATGCTGACCGTGCGGGTGAGCATCTCCCCGTCGACGGTCACGCGCTCGCGCAGCACCGACTGCAGCCGGTAGGCGAGTGCGGTAGCCGCCTCGGCCGACATCGGAGCCGCGGGAACGACGACGAATTCGTCGCCGCCGAGCCGCGCGATCAGCTTCGGCTGGTCGTCGCCGCGTTGAAGCCGCTGGGCCAGGATGCTGATGAATGCGTCTCCGGCGGTATGACCCAGGTAATCGTTGATGGCCTTCAACCGGTCGAGGTCGAAGAACAACACCGACACCGGGCCTGGCTGTCCAGGGGCCAGCCGGGCCTCCAGGTGCGCCATCAGAGCGCGCCGGTTGTGCAGCCCGGTGAGGTGGTCGTGGTCGGCGAGATAACGCAACCGTTCCTCCGCCTCGATGCGGGCCTGCACTTGCGCGAACAGCGATGCGATCGCCTTGAGTGCGTTGAGCTCGGCGGGCTGCCACTCGCGGTCGCCGAACTTGACGAAGCCCAGTACACCGGTGGTGACGTCGCCCGAAAGCAACGGAACACACGCCATCGAGGTGCTCGGGATGTGCCGCCCGGCCTCGATGGTGCGCTGGTAATCGTCGGTGGCCGGCTCTGGCCGGAACACCGCGGGCTCCTTGAGATGTTCGGCCATCGCGAATACCGGGTCGGCGTCGGCGAAGTGGATGACGGCGATCGGATCGGTCGGCGAGTCCAGGGGACGCGGTGGCCACTCGGCGACCAACCGCGTCGCGTGCGCTCGATGATCGTTGTGCCGCAGAAAGCTCACATCGACGTCGAAGAAGGACACCAGTTCGGCCAGTACCTGCTGACTGACCGGCACCGAGGTTGCCGCGTCGACCGCCATCAGTTGCGTGGCCACCGACGTGACAAGAAAGTCCAGGCTGCCTGGCACCGACTACCTCCGGTCTTCGTCAGCCGTACTGCGGCGTCTGACCCGGCAGATGGGCCC
The DNA here is from genome assembly GCF_054919535.1 of Mycobacterium venezuelense. Taxonomy (NCBI): domain Bacteria; kingdom Bacillati; phylum Actinomycetota; class Actinomycetes; order Mycobacteriales; family Mycobacteriaceae; genus Mycobacterium; species Mycobacterium venezuelense. The sequence goes on along the minus strand of NZ_JBONDW010000006.1, from coordinate 101,810 downwards.
GACGCCGACTGCGTACGGTCGGGCGCGGTGCGAAGGACAACCTGAGCACCAACGCCTGCGATTCGTCGCGCTCGGTCGTGGTCAACCTGCGGAAAGAGTACTGCAGATCGCGCAGCGTCCCGGCGTGGGCCATGGACAACTCTTCGAGGTCACGGTCGTCGTGGGCATAGAGGAACACCGGCGACACCGGTTGAACGGCAAGCCCGTTCTGCTGCGCGGCCACCCACACCGACTCCACTGCCGAACCGGCTTGCGCGTAATCGGTCAGCCGGCGTCCCCGTACCGAGACGACTGCGAGGGCAGAACTCGATGTCACCCGCTCGTAGGTGTCGTCGCCGAGCGCCGCCCCGGCGTCCCAGTCCGACAACTTCGCCATCACGTCCGGGCGGCGCAGGATGTCCAGCAGCACCAGGTCGGCCGGATCGAGTCCGAGGGTCGTCACGTCGATCCCGGAGTCCTGAGCCGGGTCACCGGGCCAACGCAGTTCGGAGATCATCTCCTGGTGCAGCGTCGGGGTGAGATAGCGGATCCGGTCGGTCTTGGCGAGAAGGCCTGCCGCCGTTTCGATATCGGCCCGTGTGTCGAGAACCGTCAGCCTGGCGCCTTCCTGAAGGGCTGCCGTGCGCAGCGTCTCCAGCACGTCCGGCGCGATCGGGGCCGCGGTTCCCCGCAGTCGGTTGGTCTCGCGCTGCAGCATGGGTTCGTACAGCGCCGCAAGTTCCGGTGCCGCGCCGGGAGACATGCTCATCGTGCCGTACAGCGGCGTACCTTCATCGCCGCGCGACCACTCGATCCGCCCCGTCAGCCCGTGTGCGGCAGCGGCGACCCGCGCATTGAACGCCGCGGCGCCCAATGCCACCGCGCTGCCGCGGTAGCCCACGTCCATCGTGCTGGTGTACTTGATCGCCAACCGCAGGTTGAGCTGGGTGTCGCTCGACTCGATGTGCCACGGTTGGACATTGCCTCCCGACGGTGCACGGGCGGCGGCCATCGCGATGATCTCGGCCACGTCAGTCGGTTCAGTCGGCCGCTGATCGTCGTCAGGTTCGGATGGCTCGCGCCGCGCGGTCAGCGGGTCGTCGATCCGGTCGAGCGTGTCAGCGATGTCGACACGCACTCGGCCGGAGCGCATCGGCTCGCCCAGCCCGATGCGCCGCACAGCGTCGGCGACGACGGTGGCCCCGAGTACCACCTCGGCGGCCAGTTGCGGCCAGGTCGTCAGTGTCCGGCCGACCTCGACGAGCGAGGCGGCCATCCGAGGCGACAACTGCGGTGCGTCGAGTATCCGCAGCACATGCGGCACCTTGTCCTTGCTGCTCAGTCCCGCCAGCTGTGCGGTTTCGATGTCGCCGAGCAGGCCGTGCAGAATCGGCCGCGTCGGTTCCAGGTCGAACCGCTCCACGTCGAGCAATCCCCGATCGGCGGTTGCCATCAGCACGGGAAGGTGCCGGGCTCGGGCCGCTTCGCGTACAAGGACTTTCGCGTCGAGCGAATCGCATTCCTCGACCACGATGTCGAGGCCGCGGACGAACTCGTCGATCGACTCCGGCTGGGCGCCGCCGAGATCGACCCGAACCGGTAGATACGGATCGATCTCGGCGATTCTGCGCGCAGTCACCACGGCCTTGTTGACGCCTAGGTCGAACACCGTGCCAGGCACCCTGTTGAGGTTGGGCAACTCCAATTCATCGAAGTCGGTGAGCCTCAACTCGCCGCAAAGGCCCTCTGCGGCAAGGTTATATGCGATGGCATGGCCCACACTGAGCCCGATGACCCCGACTTTGAGCTTCGCCAGCCGCTGTTGTTCGGCGGCGCTGATGAGGTTGCGGTTGCGGTCGAGGCGTAGCCGGTGAAATGCCCGCGGGCCGACGATGTGCACGACGCTGCGTCGCCACGGGTAGTACACCCATCTGGTCGGCTCGTCGAGGATGTCGGGCTCGACCTTCGGTACGAGCCCGACAAGGGCCTCCTGCTGCTGTCGGCAGTCGTCGATGACGGTGACCCGTGGATCGGCTCGTAGCTTCTCGAGGATGCCGACACCGGATGCGCTGTCGGCGTCGATGATGACGGCACTGTGCGGTGCGCTGCCGTCGATGTCGGTGAGATCGTCGTTGTAGGTCATTGCCCTGCCGCGGTAGAAGTGTCGGAGTCATCGTTGTCGTCGAGCCGTGGACCGATCCGCTGTGCCTCGGAAAAGTACGACGAAAGTTGTTTCGGATCAGCATGGTTGGCGAAGGTTCGGCGGTCCCACCACATCATCTTTGTTTGGTAGCGCTCATCCGGGTAGGGCGTCGCCGGGATCTTGGCGGCCAATACCCCGCCCGACGACAGCCATCGCTTGAGCACATAGGCGGCCGCGGTCGCCATCGCGAACTGCGTGTTGAGCAACGTCATCGAGTGCAACGGCATCCGGGCCAGCGTGTCGGTGAGCGCGCGACTCTGTTCCGGATCATCGCAGACCCACGCCGTTTTCATCTCGACGACACCGAAGGGCAGCCGGTCGGCCACCATCTTGCGCACCGCATCGAGCCCCGGCTGTCCACTCCATTCAACGACCGCATGGCATTCCTCGGTGTTCTGGTAGGGACCCTTGGCTCGCAGACCGCCGACCACGTGTCCGGCGTCGTTGATTCCGACGCAGAACAAAGCGGTGTCGGCACCGGTGTGCAGTGCCTCCATATCGAGGGCGCGCTCAACACCGTGCTTAAGATAGTTGCGTTCTGCGCCGCGGACGTATTCCGACCACAGTTCGCGCTCCATACCTGGCTCGGCCACCACGATCGTGCATTCGCTTCCGGGATCCCACCAACTCGGGCTTTTTTCGAGAGCGACGGGGGAGCTGCCTGCGGCATCGAGATGAGGAGCGGTCATGTGGTGTCCATTTCGTCCGGTCAGCCGCACCCCCGACTGGTACGGCTGATTTTGGTGCGCAGCACGGTTGTGCGAATACGCGACATGAGTATCCCGCCGGTCAGCGTTGTAATTCCAGCTAGCCGAGAAAGCTTGTCCAGCGGCGTGTTGAATTTCGCACTCCCGTAGCCCAATTACCTGCAGGTAAGTGCGATTATGGCAAATTCGGAACTGCCGATAAATGGCGTTTACGATGGACAATCGGTGCGGATAGCAAATTTTCATATTGACGTTGACGTCGAATGATCTTTGTTGGCGTCAGTTTCGGCCAGTTTTGCTGTCGTCGCGCGAGCCAGCCGCTTCGCGTCTTGTGGGCGAACGTGAACTCGAATGGGCCCACCGCGGTCGCCTGCGCGGCGGATCGGTAAATGGCGATGTCTTCTTCGCGGTATTTCGACCGCCCGGCACGTGGCCGGTTCTGCAACCCGGACCCGCGCCGGGGGAGAATCTGGTGGTGATGGCGCAGGAGTATCCGAAAGCAAACGCCCTACCGGCCCAGGACATGGGCCGGCTGCTGCTGCGGTGTGCCGACCGGCCGGGGTTGGTCGCGGCGATCAGCAGCTTTCTCACCGGCGCCGGCGCGAACATCGTGTCTCTGGACCAGCATTCCACCGAGCAGTCCGGTGGCACCTTCATCCAACGCACGATCTTCCACCTGCCCGGTCTGACGGCGGTGCGCGATGGCCTGGAACGTGACTTCCGTGAGCAGGTGGCGGGTCCATTCGACATGGATTTCCGGCTCACCGAGGCGTCCAAACCCAAGCGGGTGGCGTTGATGGCGTCGCGCGAGGATCACTGCCTTTTGGACCTGTTGTGGCGCAATCGGCGCGGTGAGCTCGATATGTCGGTCGTGATGGTGATTTCGAACCACCCCGACCTGGCCGATCAGGTCCGGGCATTCGGCGTTCCGTTTCTCTATGTGCCGGCCACCAAAGAGAACCGTGCCGAGGCCGAACAACGGCTCTTGGACCTGTTGCGGGGCAATGTCGATCTGGTGGTGCTCGCCCGCTACATGCAGATCCTGACCCCGGAGTTCCTCGACGCGGTGGGTTGCCCGTTGATCAACATTCACCATTCGTTCCTGCCGGCGTTCATCGGTGCGGCCCCGTACCGCCGGGCCAAGGAGCGCGGGGTCAAACTCGTCGGCGCGACAGCGCATTACGTGACAGAGGATCTCGACGAAGGGCCGATCATCGAACAGGATGTCGTCCGGGTGGATCACCGCCACACGGTCGACGACCTCGTGCGGCTGGGTGCCGATGTGGAACGGCTGGTGTTGTCCCGTGCGGTGCTGTGGCACTGTGAGGACCGCGTAATCCGGTTTGGGAACCAAACGGTGGTCTTCTGACCACGGTCCGAGAGGAGTGACGGTGAAGGTCTTCGAGAATCTTGACGAGTTGGTCGCGGCGGCGGGCAGCGAACTGGGGCCGACTGAGTGGACGGAGATCACCCAGGATCGGGTGAATCTGTTCGCCGACGCCACCGACGATCACCAGTGGATTCATGTCGACCCCGACAAAGCCGCCGCCGGCCCCTTCGGCGGGACGATCGCCCACGGTCTGCTCACCCTGTCCCTGTTGCCGTACTTCACCCATCAGCTCTACCGCGTCGACAACGTCGCCATGGCGATCAACTACGGCTACAACAAGGTTCGGTTCATCACGCCGGTGCGGGTCGGAGCCAAGGTGCGGGCCCGCGCCCAGATCGCCGATGTCGCCAAGCTCGACGGGGCGGTGCAGGCAACGATGACCGTGACGGTCGAGATCGAGGGTTCGGACAAGCCGGCGGCAGTCGCCGAGTCCATCATCCGGTTCATCGGCTGATTTTCTTTCGCGAGCAGACACGGAATCGGCCTCAGGGCACCTGCTCCGGTGCGATTCTGTGCCTGCTCGCACGCTGTGGCTGACACTTGTCAGATTTCATTGACGTCCGTCAAATGGCGCTGTTAGTGTGCTGCATCACAACGTGAGGAGCACTGTGTTTCAGCAATCGCCACCGCGGACCGCGATCATCGGGGCGGGCATCAGCGGGCTCACCGCGGGCAAGATGCTCAAGGACTACCGGGTGCCCTACACGACCTTCGAGACCTCCGACCGCATCGGCGGAAACTGGGCTTTCGGAAACCCCAACGGACACAGCAGCGCCTACCGGTCGCTGCACATCGACACGAGCAAGCATCGACTGTCGTTCAAGGACTTTCCGATGCCCGAACACTATCCGTCGTTCCCGCACCACTCCGATATCAAGGCGTATCTGGACGCCTACGCCGATGCGTTCGGACTCCTCGACAACATCGAGTTCAACAACGGGGTGGTGCACGCGTCGCGCGCCGACGGCGGCGGCTGGGAGATCGAGGACCAGGCGGGTGCGCGACGCCGGTTCGACCTGCTCGTCGTGGCCAACGGCCATCACTGGGATCCCCGGCTGCCGGACTTCCCTGGCACCTTCACCGGCCAGGCGATCCACTCGCACCACTACATCGACCCCACCTCACCGCTCGACCTCATCGGCAAGCAGATCCTTGTCGTTGGTATCGGCAACAGTGCCGCGGACATCACCGTGGAGCTGTCCTCCAAAGCCCTGCAGAACCAGGTCACGCTGTCGACGCGGTCAAGCGCCTGGATCGTCCCGAAATTCATTGCGGGACAACCCGGTGACAAGTTCTTCCGTACCACGCCCTACCTGCCGTTGTCATGGCAGCGAAAGGCGGCGCAGTTGATCGCGCCGGTGCTCGGCACGGATCCGACTGCCTACGGCCTGCCCGCACCCAATCACAAGCTGTTCGAAGCGCATCCGACCCAGTCGGTGGAACTGCCGCTGCGGCTCGGATCCGGTGATGTCAAGCCCAAGCCGAACGTGACCCGGCTCGACGGTGACACCGTCCACTTCGAAGACGGTACGAGCGGTGTCTTCGACGCGATCGTGTATGCGACGGGGTACAACATCACCTTCCCGTTCTTCGATCCCGATGTCGTCAGCGCTCCCGACAACCACATCCGGCTCTACAAGCGCATGTTCAAGCCGGGAATGGCGGATCTGGTGTTCATCGGCTTCGCACAGGCGATTCCGACGCTGTTCCCGTTCGTGGAATGCCAGTCCCGGCTGCTCGCGGCCTACGCGGTCGGGCGTTACGCGTTGCCGTCGGCATCCGAGATGGAACGGGTGATCGACGCCGATCAGCAACTGCACGCCGGGCACTGCACCGACCGGCCCCGCCACACCCAGCAGGTGGACTACTTCTACTACGAGCACGATCTCCAGAAGCGTGAGCTGCCTGCCGGCGCGAGTAGGGCCCAGACCGTATGACCCACAACGATGTCACCTTCTACTCCGAGGGCGATCGGTGTAATGCATGGCACTTTCCCGGCGTAGGAGACGCGTTCGCCGGGCCGGCAGGCCGCCCGGTGGTGGTGATGGCGCACGGCTTCGGCGGCACGAAGGACTCCGGTCTCCAACCCTTCGCCGACCGGTTCAGCGCCGCCGGACTGGATGTCTTGGCTTTCGACTACCGCGGCTTCGGCGCCTCAGAAGGCTCACCGCGGCAGAGTGTTTCGGTCGACCGCCAGCTCGCCGACTACGGCGCCGCGCTCACCGCCTCGCAACGCCTGCCCGGGGTTGACCCGGGGCGGGTGGTGTTGTGGGGCTCGTCGTTCTCGGGCAGCCATGTGCTGCGTACGGCGGCGCGATGCAGCGACGTCGCGGCAGTCATCGCGATGACCCCGCTGACCAGCGGGCTGGCTGCGAGCCGGGCCGCGGTGGCCCACCGCGACGTCGGTTCGGCGCTGCGCTGGACGTTGGCCGGTCTCAAGAGCCGCGTGGCCGTGGCGCGGGGTGGTGCTCCGACGCTGATGCCGTTGGCCGCGCGGCCCGGCGAGCCGGGTGCCCTCGCCCTCGACGGCGCCTACGAGAGCTACCTGTCGATCGCCGGGCCAACCTGGCGCAACGAGGTTGATGCGGGTATCGGCATGGAGCTGGTGCGCATCCGCACCGCCGCGGCCGCCAAAAGCCTGAAATGCCCTGTCCTGGTGCAGATCGCCGACTTCGACCGGTTCGTCCCGGCCGACTCGGTTGTCAAGACCGCCGTGCAGGCCAGAGCCCAGGTGCACCACTACCCGTGCGACCACTTCGATGTCTGGCCGGGCCACGACTGGTTCGACACCGCGGTCGAGGATCAGCTGCGGTTCCTCGCCCGTTCCTTGATATCCGCGAGCAGACGCGAAGGTACCCAAATTCCCGCCGATACCGGTACCTAGATGTCTGCTCGCGAGTGGTAAAGCGCCGCAACGTCACCCGGGCGAACCTTCATCGCCGCGTTGCGGGGCAGAGCGTCGGCGATCGCTATCGCCACCGGCACGTGGTGGCTCGGCAGTGCCTCCCGGACCACGTCTTTCAACTCCGCCTCGGTCGGTGGCGGCGCACCCTGTCTCAGTTCCACCGCGGCGAATGGGACCGCGCCGAGACGCGAGTCGGGTACCCCGACGACACAGGCGTCGCGAACCGACGGGTGTGCGATCAGCACCCGCCGCACTGTTTCCGGCAGAATCTTGAAGCCGCCGCGGTTGATGGCACCGTCGCCACGGCCGTGCAGGGTGACGAAATCGTCCACGTCGATCGATGCGAGATCGGTGGTGCGTACCCAATCCGGTCCGATGACTTCCACACTGGCCTCCAACAGGCCGATGGCGCCGGCCTGGACCGGATCGCCGGTGTCGGGATCGACGACGCGGACCCGGACGCCCGGCAGGGGTCTTCCCACACTTCCGGGCTTCTCGGCACCGTACTCGCGGTACAGATCCGGCGTCCAGGCGCAGACCGATCCAGCGAATTCCGTTGCGCCATAAGCCCATAACAACGGTATGCCGTAGCGCTTCTCGAACTCTGCTTTCAGTTCGGGTTCCAGCGGCCCGGAACCGCCGGGCAGATACTCCAGTGAGGCCAGATCGTCTTTGGGCACGTCGGCTTCCAACAGCATCCGGATGATCGCGGGCTGGACGCCAGTCCGGCGTATCCGGTAGGTCTTGACCGCCCGTACCCATTCCTCGACGGTGAACTTCTCCAGCAGGACCATGCGCTTGCCGTTGCAGGGCGCGGCCAGCAATTGGCAGATGCCGATGCTGCCGAACGGCCAGTACACCAGCTCCGGTGGATCGTCGGGCTGCGTCGTGGTCCCGATCGTCATGCTGAGCACGGTATGGGCAAGCACGTGTGTTGCCACCGGGATCCGCTTGGGTGGGCCCGTGGTGCCGCTGGTGAGAATGTGTAGGCCGGCGCCGCCCAGTGCTGGCTCGGGGCGCACGGTGCCGCGGGGCGCCGTCTCGGTCACCGCGAGTGGCTCGCTCGACAACGCGATGCCTGCGGACCCGGCACATCGTACCGCGGCACGCAGCTGTGGTGTCCAGTCCTCGGTGCCGGCGACTATCGCTGCGACTCCGAGGTTTTCGGCGTCGCGGGCGATCGAGGTTGTCGACTGATACGAGTAGATCATCGCCACGGGACGGCGCGCGGCGATGAATCCCAGAATGGCCGCGGCGTGCGGTGGGCGGTTGCGCACCACGATGCCGACCGCCTCGTCGTCTCCAACGCCGGCCTCGCGCAGTGCCGTCGAGATCCGGCCGATGTAATTCGTTATAGCGTTGCCCGACAGCCACGTTCGATTGAACTCGAGAAACGGCCGTTCGCCGTAGCCGGCCAATCCGGCCGCGAGCATTTCGGCGAAGTCGGCGGTCATCCGGTCAGAACTGCGTGGCACCCAGGTCGACCGCGACGCGGCTGGCCGTGACGAACCGCGACTCGTCGCTGGCCAGCCACACGGCGGCGTCGGCGATGTCCTCGGGCTCGGCGATGAAGTCGGGCAGGAACGGCGTGACCATGTTCATCAGGCCGGGATTCGTCTCATTGGCCCGGTTGAGGGCGGCCATCATGTCGCCGGTGCCCATCGGGGTGTTGACAGCGCCGGGATGCAGGCTGTTGACCCTGATCTTGTGCTTGCCCAGTTCGGCGGCGAAGGCACGGGCCAGCCCGGTGACCCCGTGCTTGCTGGCAGTGTAGTGAACCATGAACGGCTGCATCTTGATTCCCGCTGCTGAGCTGATCAGGATGATCGAGCCGCCGCGGCCGCCGTCGATGATGTGCTGGGCACCCGCCATCACGGTGTTCCAGGTACCGGTCAGGTTGATGTCGATGACATCGCGAAACGACTCCGGCGTGGTCTCGTTCCAGGCTTCGGGGACCGTGATGCCCGCGTTGGCGACGATGATGTCGAGCCTGCCGAACTCGGCCACGCCTTTGTCGACCACAGCCCGCAGAGCTTCGAGATCGCGAGTGTCTGCAGCGGCAGCCGAGATTCGCCTGCCGGTGTCCTCGACCAGGCGCACGGTCTCGGCGAGGTCCTCCGGCGTCGCCGAGTCGTAGGGGACGCTCGGCGGAAGTGGACCGGCGATGTCGATCGCGATGATGTCGGCGCCTTCCTTGGCCATCCGCACCGCGTGGGCGCGGCCCTGACCGCGGGCCGCTCCGGTGATGAAGGCGACTTTTCCGGTGAGCCGCTCGGTCATTTCTGCGCTCCTTTGACGAGGTTCGAACCGATGATGAGGCGCTGGATCTCGCTCGTGCCTTCGTAGAGGCGCAGGAGCCGAACTTCGCGGTAGATCCGCTCTACGGGGACCTCACGCATATATCCGGTGCCGCCGTGGATCTGAACCGCGAGATCGGCGACGTTGCCTGCCATTTCGGTGCAGAAGAGCTTGGCCGCCGAAGGAGCGATGCGCCGGTCTTCGCCGGACACCCACTTGGCTGCGGCGTCACGAGCCAACGCCCGTCCGGCCAGGACACCGGTCTGCTGGTCGGCGATCATCGCCTGCACGAGCTGGAAACTGCCGATGGGCTGACCGCCTTGAGTGGCGGCGGCCGCGTACGCGACCGACTCGTCGAGTGCACGTTGCGCGGTGCCGACAGCCAATGCGGCGATATGGACGCGCCCGCGGGCCAGCGAGGTCATCGCGGCCCGGTACCCCACATCCTCGCTTCCACCCACGAGCGAGCCCGCCGGGACACGGACGTCGGTGAAGTTGACGTCGGCCGTCCAGGCGCCCTCCTGGCCCATCTTGGCGTCCTTCGTGCCGACCTCCACGCCTTCGGCGTCGGCCGGTACGAGAAACACCGCGATTCCGGGGCCGTCATCGTCGGCCGGGCGGGTGCGCGCGAACACGACGAACAGGTTCGCGGTGGGCGCGTTGGTGATGAAGCGCTTTTGGCCCGTGATGACCCAATCGTCGCCGTCGCGAACAGCCTTGGTGCGCAAGCCCGCCGGATTTGACCCGGCGCCGGGCTCGGTGAGCGCGAAAGAAGCGACCACGTCGCCGGACGCGATGCCCTCCAGCCATTGGGTCTTCTGCTCGTCGGTGCCGAAGCCGACGAGCACCTGGCCGGCAATGCCGTTGTTGGTGCCGAACATCGACCGCAGCGCGAGTGATGTATACCCGAATTCCATTGCGAGTTCGACGTCCTGGGCGAGGTTGAGGCCAAGGCCGCCCCACTCCTGCGGTATGGCGTAGCCGAACAAGCCCATCTTCTTGGCCTGATCCCGCAGATCGTCGGGGACCGCGTCGGTGGCGAGGATTTCGCTTTCTCGTGGAACGACGGCAGTCCGGATGAAGCTGCGGGTCTGCGCCAGGATCTCCTGGAAATCCTCGTTGCTGACTTCGGTCACAGAGTTGACTCCTTCGCGTCATCGCATAGGGGGCCGCGCGTGGCCAATATCGTATATGAAATATGATCCTGCTCTAACAGCGCCCCGGCTTCGAGAGTTAGGACAGGTGATCAGGTGTCATTGCTGACCGACCAGACTGCGGTGGTTACAGGTGGAGCCCAGGGTTTGGGCCTTGCCATCGCCAAACGTTTCATCGCCGAGGGTGCTCGCGTGGTGCTCGGAGATCTCAACGTGGAGGCGACCGAGGCCGCTGCCCAGGAACTCGGCGGTGCCGACGTCGCAACGGCCGTGCGCTGCGACGTCACGTCCGCATCCGACGTACAAGCGCTGGTCGACGCGGCCGTGCAGCGCTTTGGTGGGTTGGACATCATGGTCAACAACGCAGGCATCACGCGCGATGCCACCCTGCGCAAGATGACCGAAGAACAGTTCGATCAGGTCATCGCCGTGCACCTCAAGGGCACCTGGAACGGCACGAAGTCGGCCGCGGCGATCATGCGCGAAAACAAGCGCGGGGCGATCGTGAACATGTCGTCGATCTCGGGCAAGGTCGGGCTCATCGGTCAGACGAACTACTCGGCGGCCAAGGCAGGCATCGTCGGCATGACGAAGGCGTCGGCCAAGGAACTGGCGCATCTCGGGGTTCGGGTGAATGCCATCCAGCCGGGCCTTATCCGTTCCGCGATGACAGAGGCCATGCCGCAACGGATTTGGGACCAGAAGCTGGCCGAGGTGCCGATGGGCCGGGCCGGTGAACCGGACGAGGTTGCCAAGGTGGCGCTGTTCCTGGCCAGTGACCTGTCGTCGTACATGACGGGCACCGTCCTCGAAGTGACGGGTGGTCGGTACGTATGACAACGCGCGACGCCGTCATCTGCGAACCGGTCCGCACCCCGATCGGCCGCTACGGCGGCATGTTTCAGACACTCACCGCGGTCGAGCTCGGTGTCGCCGCGCTCAAGGGCCTGCTCGAGCGCACCGGTGTCGCACCGGAACAGGTGCAGGATGTGATTCTCGGGCACTGCTATCCGAATAGTGAGGCACCGGCGATCGGCCGCGTCGTGGCCCTCGATGCCGGCCTGCCGGTGACGGTCCCGGGCATGCAGGTGGACCGGCGCTGCGGCTCCGGATTGCAGGCCGTGATCCAGGCCTGCCTGCAGGTGCGCAGTGGCGACAACGATCTCGTCGTCGCCGGCGGTGCGGAGAGCATGAGCAACGTCGCGTTCTACTCGACCGACATGCGATGGGGTGGAGCCAGAACGGGTGTTCAGATCCACGACGGACTCGCGCGCGGACGCACCACGGCGGGCGGGCAGTTCTATCCGGTACCCGGCGGGATGCTGGAGACCGCGGAGAACCTGCGCCGCGAGTACGGGATCACCCGCGCCGAGCAGGACGAGCTCGCGATGCGGTCACACCAGCGCGCGGTGGCCGCCCAGGCCGAGGGCGTGCTGGCCGAGGAGATCATCCCGGTGACGGTGCGCACCCGCAAAGGTGACGAAACGGTCAGTGTCGACGAGCATCCGCGCGCCGACACCACGGTTGAGGCGCTCGCGAAGCTCAAACCTGTTCTACTCAACCAAGACCCGGATTCCACCGTGACGGCGGGCAATTCCAGCGGCCAGAACGACGCGGCCTCGATGTGCATCGTCACGACACCGGACAAGGCTGCCGAACTCGGACTGACGCCACTTGTGCGATTGGTGTCGTGGGGTTCGGCAGGCGTCGCGCCGAACATCATGGGTATCGGTCCGGTGCCGGCCACCGAGGTCGCGCTCGCGAAAGCCGGCCTGCAGCTGAGTGACATCGACCTGATCGAGCTCAACGAGGCGTTCGCCGCGCAGGCGCTCGCGGTGATGAAAGAGTGGAAGTTCGGTGCGGCAGATCACGAGCGCACCAACGTCCGCGGATCGGGGATCTCGCTCGGTCACCCGGTCGGCGCCACCGGTGGCCGGATGTTGGCCACACTTGCGCGGGAACTGCACTGCCGCGAGGCCCGGTACGGCCTGGAGACGATGTGCATCGGAGGCGGGCAGGGACTGGCCGCCGTTTTCGAAAGGGTGGCATCGTGACCAGACTCGCCCAGACCCTGGGACTCACCGAGTTTCAGACCGAGATCGTCTCGACGGTAAGACAATTCGTCGACAAAGAGATCATCCCGGCGGCTCAGGAGTTGGAGCACTCCGACACTTATCCGCAGGCCATCGTTGACCAGATGAAAGAGATGGGCCTGTTCGGGTTGATGATTCCCGAGGAGTACGGCGGCCTTGGCGAATCCCTGCTGACCTATGCGCTGTGCGTCGAAGAACTGGCACGTGGCTGGATGAGCGTGTCCGGGGTGATCAACACCCACTTCATCGTCGCCTACATGATCCGCCAGCACGGTACCGATGCCCAGAAGCAGAACTTCCTGCCGCGCATGGCGACCGGTGAGACGCGCGGCGCGTTCTCGATGTCGGAGCCAGAGCTCGGCTCCGACGTGGCGGCCATCCGTACCCGTGCCACCAAGCAGGCCGACGGTGGGTACGTCATCGACGGCCAGAAGATGTGGCTGACGAACGGGGGCAGTTCGACGTTGGTCGCGGCCCTGGTGCGTACCGACGAGGGTGCCGACAAACCACACCGCAACCTGACGGCATTCCTGGTCGAGAAGCCAACTGGTTTCGGCGAAGTCGTTCCCGGCCTCATAATTCCGGGCAAGCTCGACAAGCTCGGCTACAAGGGCATCGATACCACCGAGCTGATCTTCGACGGGTATCGGGCCAGTGCCGACGACGTCCTCGGCGGTGTCACGGGGCAAGGCTTCTTCCAGATGATGGACGGTGTCGAGGTCGGGCGGGTGAACGTGTCCGCACGCGCCTGCGGTGTCGGTATCCGGGCCTTCGAGCTTGCGGTGCGTTACGCGCAGCAGCGCCAGACATTCGGCAAGCCCATCGCTGAGCATCAGGCGGTGGCGTTCCAATTGGCCGAGATGGCAACCAAAGTCGAGGCAGCCCATCTGATGATGGTCAACGCGGCCAGACTGAAGGATTCGGGCGAGCGCAACGACGTGGCCGCGGGCATGGCCAAGTATCTGGCCAGTGAGTTCTGCTCGGAGGTCACGCAGCAGAGCTTCCGGATCCACGGCGGCTACGGGTATTCCAAGGAATACGAGATCGAGCGGTTGATGCGTGACGCGCCGTTCCTGCTCATCGGCGAGGGCACCAGCGAGATCCAGAAGAACATCATCAGCAAGCGCCTGCTTGCCGACTACCGGATCTGACGCATGACCGTCCCGGATTTCGCCGCCCGTCCACAGCTTGCCGAAGATGTGGCGCGTTTGATCCGTCGGCGGATCTTCGACGGCACCTACCCGGCGGGCAACTACATTCGGCTCGAACAGCTCGCAGCCGAGTTGGGCATCAGCGTGACGCCGGTGCGCGAGGCTCTGTTCGGGCTGCGCGCAGAAGGGTTGCTGACTCAACAACCTCGGCGCGGTTTCGTGGTGTTGCCGGTCACCCGGCGTGACATCGACGACGTTGCCGGGGTGCAGGCACACATCGGCGGGCAACTGGCGTCCCGGGCCGCAGTGCAGATCACCGACGGGCAACTCGACCAACTCGAGCAGGTCCAGCGCGAGCTGGAGGACGCCTACGCCCGAGGTGACCATGAGGGGGCGGTGCGGCTCAACCACGCGTTCCACCGCGGCGTCAACCTTGCCGCGGAGTCGCCGAAGCTGGCCCAGCTGATGTCCCAGATCACCCGATACGCACTGGAATCCGTGTACCCGACCGTCGAGGGCTGGCCCGAACACTCGACGCATGACCACCGACGGATACTCGCGGCGCTCAAAGCACGTGACGCGGATCAGGCGCGCGAGGCCATGGCCGAGCATCTCTGTGCGGCCTCGCAGCCGTTGACCGACCATCTGACCCGGCTCGGCGTGCTGGAATAGGACGTTCGAGCTGGGGGTGAATATGCGGACGAAGACGGTGACTGCCGATGACGGCACGGTGCTGCACGTCGGCGTCACCGGGGACGGTCCCGACGTCGTGGTGCTGTCCGGCGGACCGGGGTGTGTCCACTACCTCGAAGACGACGCGCTCGCGCCTCGCGAGATGCGAGCGTGGTTTCCCGAGCCAAGAGGGGTAGGGCGCTCCGCGGGTGGGCCACACGACCTCGCACAGGCGGTATCCGATCTCGAATCGGTACGGCGATCGCAGCGGATCGACAGATGGGTGGCGCTGGGCCATTCCTGGGGTTCCGACTTGGCCGTGCGTTACGCGCTGGACCATCCGGACAGGGTCGCATCGGTCGTCGGCATCGCCGGACACGGGTTGCACAAGGACCGAACCTGGTCACAGGCGTATGAGGCGGCACGCCATCTCGAAGCAGATTTGCAGATCCCTTGGGAGCCAGGGGTTCACGCCGCGTTGACCGCATCGTTCGTGGAGTGGATTCACGAACCGCGCCTGCTGCGCCGACTGGCCGACTCCGATGTTCCCATGACGTTCATGGCCGCTCAACACGACATCCGTCCACCATGGCCGCTGCGCCAACTCGCCGCGCTGGTGCGGCGTGGACGGTTCGAGGAGATACCCGACGTCGGCCACAATCTGTGGTCGACCGACCCGCATGTGTGGGTCGACCACATCACCGAGGCGTGCGCGGGCGCGCTCTGAGTGACGCTGGTGCTCACGCCGGGGAACGTTCGGATGCTTGTCGGGCGGCCATCACGGTTTGTTGGAGTAGGACCGCAATGGTCGTGGGGCCGACCCCTCCGGGTACCGGTGTGATGAGTCTGGCTTTCTCGGCAGCTGAGGAGTATTCGACGTCACCGACATTGCCGGGGTTGTAGCCCGCGTCGATAACCACAGCGGCCGGTTTGATCCAGGTGCCTTTGATCAGTTCTGGCTGTCCGACAGCGGCAATGACGATATCTCCGCCAGCGACAATCTGGGGTAGGTCACGGGTTTTCGAATGGCAGTAGGTGACTGTGGCGTTTCGTGCCAGTAGCAGCATTCCGACCGGCTTGCCCAGGATGGGGCTGCGGCCGACGACGACCGCGTGTAAGCCGGTGGGATCGACGTTGTAGGCATCGAGCAAGTGGATGATTCCTGCCGGGGTGCACGACTGGAAGCCGCTACCGCCAAGGGCCATTGTGGCGAACGATGCCATGGTCACTCCGTCGACGTCTTTGCTTGGAAGTATGGCCTCGAACACGGCACGTTCATTGACATGCGCAGGCATCGGGTGCTGGACCAGAATGCCGTCAACGCTGTCGTCGTGAGAAAGCCGGTCCACCAATGCGACGACCTCGCTGGTCGTCGCGGTGGCGGGAATCTGGTGGCTGCGTGAGTCCAGCCCGGTGGTGCGGCAGCGGTTGGCCTTCATTCGCACATACGTATGGGAGGCGGGGTCGTCGCCGACGAGTACAGTTGCCAGGCAGGGCTTTCGGCCTGACTGCTCCTCGAAGGCGGCAGCTTGTCGGCGAGTGTCGGCGAGGATTTCGCCAGCGACGTGTACGCCATCGATGATTGTGACGGGCATGGTAGTTCTCCTCAAGGTGAGGAGCACCCAGGCGGTCGATGCTTCCGTGCTTGGCTTCCCGGTGGTGTTCCACCTGCGCCAGTTGCCGACCCTGACTCTACCGAGGCCGGCCGGATTGGGCGGCAAGGAGCCTTCGGCGACGTACTGTAATACTTACAGTCGACCATTCGACGAAGGTGGGTGAGCGATGCCGGGTGTGCTCGACGGGATTCGGGTGCTCGACTACGGGCGCTTCATCGCGGCGCCGTGGTGCAGTGCAATCTTGGCGGATATGGGCGCCGACGTACTTCGGGTGGAAAAGCGCGAAGGCGGCGAAGACCGCTGGGTGCAGGCCGTCACCGAAAGCGGCGAAGGTGGGACCTTTCTGCAGTGCAACCGCAACAAGCGGTCGCTGACGCTGGACTCGACGAAACCCGAAGGCGCCGAGATCACCCGGCGCCTCGTGGCTCGGTCCGACATCGTCATTGCCAACATGCCCGCCGCGGGAATGCGGGCGAGCGGACTGGACTACGACACATTGAGGGCCGTCAAGCCGGACATCATTCTGGCCAGCGCCACGGCCTACGGGGAGGGCGGTCCATACAGTGACCGGATCGGCTTCGACGGTGCCGGTCAGGTCATGTCGGGCGCGGTCTACCGGCAGGGTCTGCCAGACCAGCCGATCCGAACCGTGGTGCCCTACGCGGACTTCGGGACTGCACTCACATTGACGATCGGCGTGATGATGGCCCTCTATCACCGGGATCGGACGGGAGAGGGGCAGCACGTAGAGGGCGCGCTGCTACCAACCGCGCTCATGTTGTCGAACGCGTTCCTGATCGAGCGCGAGCTGCTGCAGGTCGACAAACCTCGGATGGGCAATCGCGGCGCCTCGGTGGCGCCGTGCGATCTGTACCGCACCTCGGATGGCGAGTGGGTGTTGCTGCAGGTCGCCGGTCAACCGATGTTCAAACGCTGGTGCCGGCTGGTGGGCCGCGAAGAACTCTTCGACGATCCGCGGTTCGCCGACGACGACTCACGCTGGCAGCACGGCGATTACCTCAATGACATCATGCAGTCCTGGTGTGCAGACAAGACCAAGGCCGAAGTACTGAAGCTGTTGGAGAAGGCGAAAATGCCTGCTGCTCCGCTGCACTCGACGCAGGACGTCCTGGATGATCCGCATGTGCAGGCGATGGGCTATCTACGGCGCGTGGCCTTTCCCGGAGCGGCACGCGACGTGCCGATTGTCGAGACCCCTTTTCGGATGTCGGCGACGCCCGGCACCATCCGCCACCGCGCTCCGCTGCTGGGCGAGCACACCGACGACGTGCTCGGGGAAATCGGCTACAGTGCCGACGAGATCGCGAAGCTGCGTGCGAACTGGATCGTGTGAAACCGTTGAGATTGCGCACAGGGTCGCGAAGTTCGTGAAACAACAGCCCTAAGCGCAGTATCAACGTGCCAGGAGCATGGCTCGCAGTCGACCGTTATCGACCTTGCCGGTCGGCCCGCGGGGTACGGCCTCCTCGTTGGTGAGTAGTAGCCACACCGTGGGCACCTTGAACGAGCTCATGGCTTCCCGCGCGGCAGTGCGCAATACCTCGACAGGTATGTCGGACACCACGGCCGCTCCCACCCGATTGCTTTCACCATCAGAAACATTGGTGACGAATGCGGCCTGCACGCCGGCGATGCTGCGCAGCGCACGCTGTACCTCGCTCGGATACACGGTGGCGCCGCGGACCTTGAACATGTCGTCGGATCTGCCGTGGTAGAACAGGAATCCGTCGGGGTCGAGATGGCCGCGGTCGCCGGTCGGGTAATAGCCGTCCGCGGTGAACACCTCCTCACGGCTGCGACGGCAGATGCCCCGCATGACGTGTCGGCCGCGGATCTGGATCTCACCGACCGCACCCGACGGCAGCGTCGTACCCGCGTCGGCATCGACGATGCGCACGTCCATGCCCGCGAACGGTTTACCGCAGCTGCCCCACGCTGACCGGGGTATGTCGGTGTCGGCCGGGTAGCCGCAGTACGGTCCGAACGATTCGGTCATCCCGAACAGCGATGCTCGCGCCCCTGGCCGCGACCGCAGGCGGGGCGGCAGCAGCGCCTCGAGACTTCCGGGCTGCAGCGCCGACAGGTCAGCGGCGTCGGCGTGGCGAGCCAATGCCTCAGCTTGTTCGGGCCAGCCTCGAAACAGGGTGACGCGTTCTCGCTGAAGCAGTTTCAGCGTTGAGTCGGGGCTCGGGATCGGCTCGGTGACGAGGGTCGCACCGGCCAGCAGTGCGGACAGGATGCCCGCTCCGAAGCCGCCGACCCAGAAGAAGGGCATCGGCAGGTACAGGCGGGTGGTAGCTGTGATGCACCGGGCGTTCAGACCGGACCGCACGGCGCCCAGCGCGTTCGCGTGCGAGTGGATGACGCCCTTGGGTGGGCCGCTGCTTCCGGAGGTGAACATCACGACGAGCGGGTCGCTCGGGCGCACCCGTGCGGCCATCGCATCGACCAGGCCGACTTCGGTTGCAGGCAGCGCCCGTGCTTCGGAATCCGTCCAGACCTCTCGCAGTGCCGGGAGTTGCGCACGGTTCACCGGGTAACGACGGCCCCGGAACTCGTCGACCGCGATCAGGAATTGCACCGACGCCATGCGCAACTGTGCGGTCAGCTCGGCGGGGGACAGCAGCGTGCTCAACGGAACGAGCACCGCACCGATTCTGGTCAGGGCGATGGTGATCCGCACCCATTCGACCCCGTTGGGCATGATCAGGCCGACTCGGGTCCCCTTGCCGATCCCGGTGGTAAGGAATCGGTCGGCTAAAACCCGTGTGCTTGAATCGAGTTCGGCGTAACTGAGGCGTGTGTTCGGGTCGATCACCATCGCCTTGTCGGGTGTGGCGGCGGCATGGGCACGGACCAGTGCGTCGATCGTGTCAATCATCGAACAATCCCGCCAACCTGGCCATGTCGACCTTGCCGCTGGAAAGTACGGGAAGCTCTGCCGGCCGGATCACTGCCCAGCGTTTGGGCACCTTGAACGCCGACAGCTCGTCGCGCAGTGCCGTGCGGGTGGCGACCTCATCGAACGCGGACGGATCGTCCATGGCGATGACCGCCGCCACGACCTGGCCTCGCTCGGCATCGGGCAGCCCGACAACGTGGACGGCGCTACAGCCCAGCAGTTTGACTAGCGCCTTCTCCACCTCGGCGGGGGTGACGTTGGCGCCGGCCGTCTTGATCATCGCGCCCGCCCGGCCCAGATAGTAGTAATACCCGTCGTCGTCGACACGCACGAGATCACCGGTGTGGAACCAACCGTCGGCGTCAAAGCAGTCCTCGCGGCTGCGACCGTGGTAACCCAGCATGACGTACGGCCCACGGATGCAGAGTTCGCCTGAGGTCAGGACCTTCGTCTCGAAACCAGGTGCGGGGCGGCCGTAGGACCCGCGGCGGTGTTCGGGTTGATCGCCGCCGTCGGCGTCGATGAGTACGACGCTGCCCGCCTCGGTCATGCCGAGCATGTTGTGGCGCAGCTCGGGATCGGCGGGCCTGGCATCGGGCGCCATGATCGGGTACAGGTTGCCGCGACGCATCGAGGACAGATCACGATGAGCGAAGCTTGGATGGCGGCTCAGATGGGCGATACCCGCGGCGAAACCGTTGGTCAGTGTCGGCTTCTCGGATTCCAGGAGGTTCAGCGTCGCGCCCGCGTCGGTGGCGTTCGAACAGATCAGGGTCGCACCGGCGACCATCGTGGCCAGCAAGCCGAACGCGAAGCCGCCGACCCAGAAGAACGGCGAGTTGCAGAACAGCCGGTCCGACGCGGAGAACCCGCGAATAGCGTTGAGGTTGCGTTGATGTGCCAACAGCCCGTTGTGGGAGTGGACGACGCCTTTGGGTGCCCCCGTCGAGCCGGAGGTGTAGATGATTGCCAACGGATCGCAGCCGTCGACGTCGGCTTCGAGGCCCGCGATGTCCGGCTCGACCGCATCTGGCAGCTCGAACAGCACGTGCCGCAGGCACGGAGCGTCGCCGACCTCAGCCAACCGCTCCGCATAGTCATGGTTCCGGAAGGACCGCGCCGACAGCATGACCGCCACGTCGCTGTCGAGCAATTGGGCCTGCAACTCGGCGGAGGTGAGAAACGTCGAGAACGGCACCACGACCGCGCCGATCCGCGCGGCGGCCAGCATCGCGACGACGAACTCGATGCCGTTGGGATACAGCAGCCCGACGTGGGTTCCTTTTCCCACGCCCAGCGTCGTGAGCCCGCGGGCCAGCCGGGCCGAGCGGTCCTCGGCTTCGGCATAGCTGATCCTGGTGTCGTCGCAGATGAGCAGAGGGTGATCTCCCCGTCCGCGGAGACCCGCGAGCAGGTCGATGAGCGATTCAGACACCGGCTGCGAGTTGGTCACGGACGGCGCCCAGATCTGCTTTGCCAGAAGGGGTCCGGGGAATCGTCTCCACGATCGCGATCCTGGCTGGAATCTCGTACCGGGCGAGGCGGCCCCGCAGGTATTCGGCCAGCTCGTCCGTCGATGCTTCTGCCCGGAGTTCGACCATGGCCACCGGAGTCTCACCGAGCCGTTCGTCCGGCAACCCGATCACGGCGGCGCCGCGCACGGCGGGATGGCTTTCGAGCGCCGCGCGGACATCGTCGGGCATGACCTTGAACCCGCCGCGGATGATGGCCTGATCGGCGCGTCCCAGAATCCAGACGAAGCCATCGGCGTCGATGCGTGCGAGGTCGGTCGTGCGTAACCAGCCCGACGCCGGGTCGAGCTGTGCGGGCTTGACCTCCAGGAGGCCCTGCTGGTCGGGCCCGAGGGGATTACCGTCGTCGTCGACGACGCGCAGTTGAGCGCCTGGGTTGACGCGACCGACGCTGCCCCGCTTGGCTTTCCAATACTTCTGGTGGTCGGCGAGTGTCCAGCTGGCAACGCCGCCACCGAATTCCGTTGCCGCATACGAGGTCAGCACCGGAATGCCGAACTTCTCGGTGAACGCGTCGGCATCGTCGGCCGACAGCGGCGCGGTGCCGGACGTGACGGCACGGATGCTCGCCAGATCGTCGCGGGTGAGGTCAGAGTGCAACACCATGCGCAGTGCTGCCGGGACCAGCGACACTGCGCGGGGCCGGTGCTCGCGCACCGCGGCGGCCCAGCGCTCGAGGTCGAACTTCGGCAGCAATACAAACGGGCGGGCCTCGGCGATGCACAGCAGCACTCGGAACACGCCGCCGACGTGCACGAGCGGTGAGTTGACGATTGCGACCCCACGCCGCAACTCGGCGGGTGCCGGCGAGGGCTCACGGCCCATCACGCTGCGGGCCAACATGTCGTAGGTGAGGTCGACTCGCTTCGGGGGCCCGGTGGTGCCGCTCGTCAGCATCCACACCGCGACACCTGGCCGACCGTCGTCAGCGGCTGGTGCCGCAGCTGCACTGATGGCCGGTGGGCTGTCCACATCGGAGATGGCGACGGTCGTCGTCGCCGGTGAAGGCGCGACCAGGGTGTCGATGTCTACGGCGAGCCCGACGATCACCGGTAACGCCATGGTCGCGATGTCGGCGCGGGTGCGGTCGTCGCCGCGGGATGGATTGATGACGACGACCGTTCCGCCGGCTGCCAGCACGCCGAGCAACGCGGCGACGTGCGCAGGCTGATTGCGCAGCATGATGCCCACCCGTGAGCCGCCGGTGAGGGCGCCGATGCGCCGCGCGAGCGTCGCAATCTGTCCCCACGTACACCACCGACCGTCGTATTGGATGGCCGGTGCCGTCGGATCCAGATCGAGGACGTGGTCGATGCGCTGCGAAAGCGGGTGAGTCATCAGCGGATCCGAGGTGCCGGCTTGGACGGGTTCATTTCGGCCAGTTCTGCCTTGGCGATCGGATTGCCCAGCCGGGTGTAGATCAGACCATGATCCATGGCGGCCCGATACGGCTTGTCGAGGGATTCCCAGATCGCCTTGACGGTGCCCTGGGTGGCGGTCGGGGGTTTGGCGGCGATGGTCGCGGCGATCTCGTGCGCCCGTGCCCACAATTCGTCGCGACCCACCACCTCGGTCACCAGACCGATCCGCAGTGCGGTGTCGGCGCAGACTCGTTCGTCGTTACCCATCAACGCCATTCGCAGGGTGTCGCCGAGGCCCACTCGACGCATGAGACCGACCGGCTCCAGTGCGGACACCAGGCCGGCGCTGACGTGGGAATCGAAGAACGTGGCCTCCTGCGAGCAGATCACCACGTCGGCCTCGTTGACGAAGTACAACGCGCCCGCGGTGCACATGCCCTGAACGGCGCACACGACGGGCTTCCACATCTTCTGCCACTTCGGGCTGAGCAGCTCACCCGGATCCTCGTGGTTCCAAACGATATTCGGTTGCCCGTAACTCGATTTGACGTCGAGTCCGGCGCTGAACGCCCGGTCGCCCGCCGCGCGCAGTACGACGGCGTTGATGCTCTCGTCGGCCTTGACCGTCTGCCAGACATCGCGCATCTCCTCGCACATTCTGCGATTGAACGAGTTGAGCGCTTCGGGCCGGTTGAGCGTGACGGTCGCGACCCGATCGTCGTGGTCGAGGTCGAGCAGAATCGTCCCGAAGTCGCTCATCGGCACCGCCAGTTCGGCGCACGCTTCTCCACAAACGCCAACGGACCCTCCTGAGCGTCCTCGGTACGGACCACCCGTTCCCGGAACGTCTCGGCCAGAATCTCACCTTCGAGCAGAGGTAGGTCGAGCGTCTTGTGGATGGCCAGTCGGGTGCCCCGCACCGCGAGGGGGGCATTGGAATTGACGACGTCGGCGATCTCGTGTGCCCGTTGCAGCAGCTTGTCGTGTTCGACGACCTCGGTGACCATCCCGAGTTCGTAAGCGCGTTCGGCGCTCATCCGTTCGTGCTTGCCCATCAACGCCATTCGCAGCGCGACCGAACGAGGCAGGGCACGGGCCAGACGCACCATCTCACGCGCCGCGACCAAGCCGATGCTGACGTGCGGATCGAAGAAGGTCGCCTTATCCGAGGCGATCACGATGTCGCCGGTGGTCACCCAGTCCAGGCCGGCGCCGCAGCAGATGCCGTTGATGGCCGCCAGCACCGGTTTGGCCATCCGGCGAAACGGGGGAGTGCCCTCTTGCGGCGCCTCCCACTGGTCGTAGGTGGACAGGTAGGGCCGTTCGTAGATGACCTTGCCGTCGTCGGGAATTTCTTTGACGTCGGCGCCCGTGCAGAACGCCCGGCCGGTGGCGGTGACGATCATCAGCCAGATGTTGTCGTCGTTCTCGGCTTCGTCGTAGGCCGCACGCAGTTCGTTGATCATGTGTGGGGACAAGGCGTTGAGCGCCTCGGGGCGGTTGAGCGTGATGGTCGCTTTGTGCCCGTCGACCTCGTACTTGATGGTGTCGTACGTAGCAGAAGCAGTCATGGGTTCCCTTCGCTCATCGGCCTTCGAAGTCTGGGTCGCGTCGTTCCCGGAAGGCCGCGAGACCCTCTTTGAAATCAGTTGTTCGGCAGGAGAGTTCGAGGTTGGACAGCTCCTGGCTGAGCGAAGCCGACAGCGTGGCGTGTTGGCCGTAGGCCAGCGCTTGTTTGGCCAACCCGATCGCGACGGTGGGCCCGGCCGCCAGTCGGGTGATCAGGTCCTCGGTCGCGTCGTCGAGTTCGCCGGCGGGGACGGCGTTGTGGATCAGCCCCCAATCGGCCGCCTGCGTGCCGTTCACCTTCTCGCCGAGCAGCAGCATGCGTTTGGCCCTGGACACTCCGGCCAGCCGCGGCAGCAGCCACGTCGCGCCGGAGTCCGGGCTGAACCCTCGGCTCAGAAACGGCTCCCAGAACGTGGCGTTGGCGTCGGCGATCGTGAAGTCCGCGGCCAATGCGAGATTGCAGCCCAGACCGACGGCCCATCCTCGCACCGTGCAGATGACCGGCAGGTGGATGGTGGCGACCAACTCGATGACGCGGTGTGCGGTGTGGGGAATGCGCCGGACCAGGTCACCCGTGCGGGGCCGCTGCCCGCCGCTGTTGGTGGCCACCCAGTCTGCCCCCGTGCAGAAATCTCCGCCTGCGCCCGTGATCGCGACGGCGCGCAGCGAGTCGTCGCTGGCGGCGGCCGTCAGGACGCTCACGAGATCATCGATCATGCGGTGGCTCAACGAATTGCGTCGATCCGGGCGGTCGAGAACGATCCGCAGGACGGCGCCTTCGCGGGATGTGGAAACC
Source organism: Mycobacterium venezuelense (assembly GCF_054919535.1). Classification (NCBI taxonomy): domain Bacteria; kingdom Bacillati; phylum Actinomycetota; class Actinomycetes; order Mycobacteriales; family Mycobacteriaceae; genus Mycobacterium; species Mycobacterium venezuelense. Next base: position 77,461 of record NZ_JBONDW010000006.1, on the reverse strand, counting down.
GCCTCGTCGCTCACCGCTCACCCGCTTCCACAATCTATACAGTTGCCCATACAGTAGACGATGCGATTACTATCCTGTACAAGTTAGCAAGGAAAAGCCCTCGGCGGAACAGTGGAGGAACGGGTGCCGGCACACCGGATACGGCAACCGCGGGTCGCCGAGATCGTCGCGTCGAAACTGCGGGACGACATTCTGTCCGGCCGCCTGTGCGAAGGCGACATACTGCCGACGCAGGAAAGCCTGTTTCAGCAGTTCGGAGTAAGTCCACCGGCATTGCGTGAAGCCATCCACCTGTTGGAGACCGATGGGTTGATCTCGGTGCGCCGCGGAAACATGGGCGGCGCCGTGGTCCGTCAGCCCTCTGCCGATCGGACCGCTCACATGATCGGCATGGTTCTGCAGTCTCGATCGGCGACCCCGGCCGACGTCAGCGAGGCCCTGCTGCACATGGAGCCGATCTGCGCGGGAATGTGTGCGGCCCGAGCGGACCGCGCGACCGAGGTGGTGCCGCATCTACTGGCCGAGATCGATTTCCAGACAGCACAATTCGGGGACACGTCACAATTCGTGCCGAACGCTCGGAGGTTTCACGAGGTGTTGGTGGCGCGGTGCGGTAACGAGCCGATGATTCTGCTGATCGGATCCCTGGAATTGATCTGGTCTGCGCACGAATCGTCGGTGTGGGGTGGCGAAGTCGATGACGGGATGAACGAGAAAACGATGCGGGCCGCGTTGCGCGACCATCAGCGGTTGCTCGACGCCATCGCCGACGGCGACGCCGCGGGCGCCGTCAAGCTCGCTGCCGACCACCTGACCGCGGCGCGCCGCACCACATTGGCGGCCGGAACCGACAAAACCATTGAAGCGAGGCTGATTTCGAATGACCGATGACCGCGTACTGTTCGAGGTCGACGATGACCACCGGATAGCGACCATAACGCTCAACAACCCGAAACAGCGCAATTCGTATGACGCGGCGATGCGCGACGAGATCGCCCGCTACCTCGACGTCGTCGCAGAAGACGACGATCTGACCGTGGTGCTGTTGCGCGGAGCCGAGGGGGTGTTCAGCACCGGGGCCGACATGAACAATGCCTACGGCTGGTATGGCGATGAGCGCTCGCGCGAAGAGCAGAAAACTGGCGATCAGAAAGAATCCGCCCAGAAGAAATCCCGCCCGAGCCAGCGCCGCCGCCTCACCGTCGACCGAAAATCGTTCGGCTTCTACCACAACTTCATGGGCTTCCCGAAGGTTACGGTCGGAGAGATCAGCGGCTACGCACTGGGCGGCGGATTCGAAATGGCTTTGATGACAGACATATCCGTGATCGCGAGGGACACGAAGATCGGAATGCCGGCCACCCGGTTCCTCGGCCCGGCGCTGGGCAGCCTGCACATGTTCTTCCACCGGCTCGGCCCGGTGCTGGCGCGGCGGATGTTGCTGACCGGCGACATCATCGAGGCGGGCTCGATCGAGCACCTTGGCATCTTCACCGACACCTGTGACGCCAACCAGGTGGCGGCGCGTGCGCAGTACTGGGCGCAGAAAGCGGCGAAGATGCCCGCCGACGGCGTCGTCATCGCCAAGGAGGCGTTCCGGCTGGTCGAGCAGAGTCAGGCGTATCAGGGCGAGGAAGTCGCGAGCTACATCTTCCATGCCTACGGCACCAACCTGCAGTTCTCGCCGGGCGAGTTCAACTTCGTCAAGACCCGTGCCCAGCACGGAACCAAGGAGGCGTTCCGGCTGCGTGACGAGCACTTCCACGTACCGGAGCCGCATTAGCAGACCCGCTACCGCAGCGCGTACGGTAGCTGGTAGGGTTTACATAAATCGCGAATAACGTAAAGGTGGAACTATGCCAACACCCGTCATCGTCGGTGCGGCCCGCACAGCGATCGGCCGTTCGTTCAAAGGGACGCTGGCCAACACCCCGGCCGAAACCCTGATCACCACCGTCCTTCCCGAGGTGGTTCGCCGCGCGGGCATCTCCCCGGACGCGATCGACGACCTGATCTTCGCCGAGTCCCACTACGGCGGTGGCGATCTCGCTCGGTACGCCGCCGATGCCGTCGGCTGGCAGCAGGTCTCCGGTCAGGCCGTCAATCGGCACTGTGCCGGCAGCCTGACCGCGATCGGCAATGCCGCCGCCCAGATCGGCTCGGGCATGGAGCGGGTCCTGGTGGCAGGCGGTGTGCAGTCGTTGTCGATGATGCCGCTGATGAAGTGGCGCGTGCCCGGCCCGGAGCTGACATTCCAGGAGCCGTGGATGCCGCCCACCCACGTGGAGACTCCTGACGCCCCGACGCGCGACATGTCGATCACCGTCGGATGGAACACCGCTCAGGCCGTCGGGATCACGCGCGAAGAGATGGATGCGTGGGCCGCGCGGTCACACCAGCGCGCCGTCGCCGCAATCGATGCGGGCAAGTTCGTCGACGAAATCGTGCCACTCAAGGTCAGCCTGCCCGACGGTTCGGTCACCGAGTTCACCGTCGACGAGCACCCGCGCCGCGACACCACCGTCGAGAAGCTGGCCGGCCTCAAGGTCCTGCACCCGGAGATCGAAGGATTCTCCATCACCGCGGGCAACAGCAGCGGCACCAACGATGCTGCCGCTGCTGTCGCGCTCGTCGAGGCCGACTATGCGGCGGCTGAGAACCTCAGTGTGCTCGCGACGGTCAAGGCGTGGGGCGCCATCGGTGTCGCACCGCGTGACACCGGCCTGGGCGGCGTCAAGGTCATCGGCAAGGTGCTCGACCGCGCCGGGCTGAAGCCATCCGACGTCGCACTCTGGGAAATCAACGAGGCGTTCGCGTCCGTGCCCATCGCGGCGTGCCGTGAGTACGGCCTGGACGAGGAGTTGGTGAACTTCTCCGGAAGCGGATGCAGTCTCGGCCATCCCATCGCGGCGTCCGGGGCTCGCATGGTCACCACGCTGGTCTACGAACTGCAGCGCCGTGGCGGCGGTATCGGCGTTGCCGCAATGTGCGCGGGTGGCGGTCAGGGCGGCGCGGTCGTTCTCGAGGTCTAGCGCGCAGAGTCAGCTGGCGGCGGCCTTGCGTTTCGCGGGGGCCTTCTTGGCCTTGGTGCCTGCCGCATTCGACTCGATGAGCCGGGCGGCGTGGTCGAGGATGCACTCGAGGCCGTACTCGAAGTTCTTCTCGTCGGCGGCGCCGATCCGGTGGCCCTCGCTGGTCACTTGAGCCAGCAGCGGGGTGACATCGGGGTCGATGATCATGGTCTCTTCGTAATCGCCCGGCGCGTTGTCGTTGGCCCGGTTCTTCTCGTAGAGGCGGTGCAGCACGACCGAACCGCGGACGTGCACCGAAACCGCGGAATACGTGTCGAACGCGTCTTCCACCGAGAGCCCGGCCTCGACCAGACCGGCGATCGCGGTTTCCATCTCCTGCACCCCGAGCCGCGCGGCCCGCGGGCTCAACGCCGACCTGATGAGAATGAGGTCGCACAGGATGGGATTGCCCATGAACGCTTTTCGCATGGTTCGGGCGTGGTTGGCCAGTGACTCGCGCCAGTCCTTGGCCTCGACGTACGGGGTGGCGACGACGAATTCGCGCAGCGCGCGATCGGTCATCGCGTTGAGCAGATCGTCCTTCTTGCGGAAGTACCAGTAGATGCTGGTGACACCGACGCCGAGATGCTTGCCGAGCAACGGCATGCTGAGGTTGTCGATCGACACCTGCTCGGCCAGTTCGAAAGCACCCTTGATGATGTCGTCGGGATTGATGGAACCGCGTTCGCGCCGTTGGCGTTTCTCAGCGGTCGGTTGCTTTGCCACTGCGGGCACCTCCATCAAAATCGATACTGCTCAAGCAGTCCCGCGCCGCGGGTCAGTACCACCGAATTTACCGTCGGCTACCGCCTGAACTGCGCCTATGGACGCGTGTCGTCGGGTGTTGTCACCGTCAACCTTACCGGTAGCCATCCCGTCGCTCCGCTCTACAGTTGCCCTCGGCACGTCGCTGCGGTGCTGCGTGCGGGGTGTCCGGTTTGTACTGTAATCCCTATAGTAGGCTTTTCGGCGGTTACCGGACCGCGAGCGAAGGGGCGATGGTGTCGGAAGTAGTTCTGCGGGAGCGTCGAGGTAGAACGCTCATTATCACGATCAATCGGCCAGAAGCGCGCAATGCGTTCAATCTCGCCGTGGCCCAGGGTCTGGCCGACGCCATGGACGAACTGGATGCGACGCCCGAGCTGTCCGTGGGGATCATCACAGGGGCCGGTGGCAACTTCTGCGCGGGCATGGACCTCAAGGCGTTCGCGTCGGGCGAGGTGCCCCACGTACCCGGCCGCGGTATCGGATTCACCGAACAGCCTCCGCGCAAGCCACTCATCGCGGCGGTCGAGGGCTATGCGCTGGCCGGCGGTACGGAGATCGTGTTGGCCACCGATCTCGTGGTGGCTTCCAAGGTTGCCAAGTTCGGCATTCCCGAGGTCAAGCGTGGACTTGTCGCAGCGGGCGGCGGCCTGTTGCGGCTCCCGCATCGCATCCCGTACCAGAAGGCGCTCGAGCTTGCGCTCACCGGCGACAACTTCACCGCCGAGGAAGCCGCCGCGTGGGGATTCGTCAACAAGCTGACCGAACCCGGTGAGGCTTTGACGGGCGCCATCGAGTTGGCCGAGCGCATCACGGCGAACGGCCCGCTTGCGGTCGCGGTGACAAAAGAGATCATCATCAAGTCCGCCGCGTGGTCGGAGGACGAGATGTGGAAGAAGCAGGGCGAGTTGATTATGCCCGTCTTCTCGTCCAAGGACGCGATCGAAGGGGCGACGGCGTTCGCCGAGAAGCGCGCCCCCAACTGGACCGGTTCTTGACGTTCGGCGGCCAGGAGCGAAGCGACCGGGGAGAGTGGTAGTTCACGATGGACCTCGGTTTCGAAGGCGCGGCCACCGTCGTTGTCGGCGGTGGCCGCGGCATGGGTTTCGCGACGGCGCAGTGTCTGGCCGACGACGGTGCGAAGATCGCGATCGTCGGGCGCTCGAAGGACATACTCGATGCCGCTGCAGCGGACCTGAGCAGCCGAGGCAGCCCGGACGCGGTGGGCATCGTCGCCGACACCGGCGACGCGGTCCAGGTTGAGCGGGCGTTCGTCGAGATCGGTGAGCGATGGGGCGGCGAGCTTAACGCGCTCATCAACACGGTGGGGCCGGGGGCCGCGGGCAACTTCGAGCAGTTGACCGACGCGCAGTGGCAGGAGGCGTTCGACGCCGGTTTGATGGGCATGGTGCGTTGTGTCCGGGCGGCACTACCGTTGCTGCGACAGGCGGAATGGGCACGGATCGTGAACTTCTCGGCCCATTCCACCCAGCGGCAGAGCACCCGGCTGCCTGCCTACACGGCCGCCAAGGCCGCGGTGAACAGTGTGTCGAAGAACCTCTCGCTGCTGCTGGCCAAGGACGAGATCATGGTGAACGTTGTTTCGCCGGGCAGCGTATCGTCGGAAGCCCTTCTCGGATGGGCTGATTCAGTGGGCGTCGACGGTTCCGATCCGTACAAGTTGATGGCGGCGATCGACGAGCACTTCGGCCATCCCGCGCATCTGCCGCGCGCCGGCCTGCCCGACGAGATCGGTCCGGTGGCGGCTTTCCTGGCTTCCAAGCGCAACTCGTACATGACGGGTGCGAACGTCAACGTCGACGGCGGGTCAGACTTCATCTAGAGGGGTGCACCATGGCGACAGCCGCGGAAGCTCGGGACTGGGCGCGCGGCGCCTTACGGGGTATCGGGGATTCCCTCTACACGCCGTTCAGCGGTGCCGACGGAGACGACATCGATTGGGACGCGTACCGCACCCTGGTGCGTTACTGCATCGCCGACCTCGACCATCAGATGCTGTGGTGCACAAGCGGTTTGGCTGAGTTCTGGGCACTGACGCTCGCGGAGCGCAAGCAGCTGCTCGAAGTCGCGGTCGACGAGGGGCGCCGGGCGAACCCGAATGTCGTCATCCAGGCGTGCACGGCGGCGACGTCGGCCAAAGACTGCCTCGAACTGGCTCGGCATGCTCAGGAGGTCGGCGCCGACATTGTCTACATCCAGACACCGATGATGGAGACGCACGGCGGTGAGGGGGTGCTGCGGTTCTTTCGCTACATCGCCGAGCGCACCGATATCGCGCTGGGCATGTTCAACTCGCCGTCATCGGGCTATGTGCTCACACCGGCCGAAGGCGCGCGCATCGCCGAGGAGATCCCGGCGGTGTGCGCCACCAAAGAGGGCGCATTTCGTCCCGCTGCCAGCCGGCTGCTGCATGAGCTCGCGCCCGAGCTCGTGATCTGGGAATGCGATCGGACGGTCTACCGCGCGGGTTGGCTGCGCGACGGAATCGTGTGCCCGGCACAACTGGGCACGGCAGGCTATCTCTACGAAACTCCGCAGCGGCCGATCTTCAGCCAATACTGGGACCTCATCCTGGCCGGCAAGCTCATCGAGGCGATGGATTTCGCGCGGGACTGCGGACTGGACCAGTTCGACCTCGACATCGGGTCGTGGTTCACCTGCTATCCGGGCCGTGCCGACTACTTCACGCACTGGGCCGGCGCCTTCAAGTACGCCGCGTCCGTGCTGGGCCTGCCGATCGGGGATTACCCGCATTCCCGGCCTCCGCAGGCTGTGCTGCCCGATGCCGCGAAGGACCAGATTGCCGCAGCGTATCGCGGGCTCGGTTTGATCCCGTCCTGACGGTACTTTGCGCAGGTCGCAGGCGGATCGGAGTACGGACGGGAGCTTGCGGAATGCTCTACCGATAGGTATACAGTATGTGTGCCTGAACGAGAGCTTGCCCGCGTATGACCCTCGCCGACGACGGTGTCGCCACCGAGGCGGTGCTCTACGACGTCAACGATGCCGGCGTCGCGATCATCACGCTCAACCGGCCGGACCGCTTGAACTCATGGGGTGCCGACATCTCCGCCGGCGTGTATGCGGCATTCGACCGTGCCGAGGGCGATCCCGAGGTGCGGGCCATCGTGTTGACGGGGACCGGCAGGGGATTCTGTGCAGGCGCGTACATGGGATCGATGGCAGCGCTTGGCGAATCGATCGACGGTGATACCGACGTCAGCAAAATCGTCGGTGAGCGGCATCCGCACTTCCTCACCACTTTACGCAAGCCCGTCATCGCCGCGATCAACGGCGCGTGCGTGGGCATCGGCCTGACACACGCGTTGATGTGCGACGTGCGGTTCGCGGCGGCGGGCGCCAAGTTCGCCACTGCTTTTCCGCGTCGCGGCCTGATCGGCGAGTACGGAATCACCTGGATCCTGCCGCGACTCGCCGGCTGGGGCGCGGCGGCCGATCTGCTGTTGAGCGGCCGGACGTTCTTCGCCGAGGAGGCCGCACAGTTGGGGCTCGTGAAAGAAGTTGTGGCGCCCGACGATCTGCTGCCCAGGGCCTTGGAGTACGCCGAAGATCTGGCGCGTAACTGTTCGCCTGCCTCGATGGCGGTGATCAAACTGCAGCTCTACGGCGATGCCAACGACGATGTGACCGACGTCAGCGCGCGGGCAGAGACGCTCATGCACGAATCCATGGTGCGGCCCGACCTGATCGAGGGCATCACCGCATTCTTCGAGAAACGGCCCCCGAATTTCCCGCCCCTGAAAGAAGGTTGATGAAATGACCGACACACCAGAACGTTTGCCGTACCTGGCCGTCGACGTCGACAACCATTACTACGAACCGATCGACGCCTTCACCCGGCACCTGCCCAAGGAGTTCCGCAGCCGTGGCGTGCAGATGGTCCAGGACGGCAAGCGGACCCTCGCGGTAATGGGCGGGACCGTCAACCACTTCATCCCCAACCCCACGTTCGACCCCATCATCGAACCGGGCTGCCTCGATCTGCTGTTCCGGGGCGAGATCCCCGAGGGCGTCGATCCGGCCTCTTTGATGAAGGTCGACCGCCTCGCCGACCACCCCGAGTACCAGAACCGCGATGCCCGGATCGCGGTGCTCGATCGGCAGCGTCTCGAAACCGTGTTCATGCTGCCGACTTTCGCGTGCGGCGTGGAGGAGGGGCTCAAGCACGACATCGAGGCCACCATGGCCTCGGTGCACGCCTTCAACCTGTGGCTCGACGAGGACTGGGGCTTCGACCGGCCCGACGGGCGTTTCGTCTCCGCGCCGATCATCTCGCTGGCCGATCCGGCGAAGGCGGTCGAAGAGGTCGAGTTCGTGCTCGGGCGCGGCGCCAAGCTGGTGTGCGTGCGCCCGGCCCCGGTGCCGGGCGAGGTCAGGCCACGGTCGCTCGGTGATCCACTCCACGATCCGGTGTGGGCCAGGCTGGCCGAGGCAGGCGTCCCGGTGGTATTCCACCTGTCGGACTCCGGCTACATGGCGGTCCCGGCGTTATGGGGCGGCAGCGGCGTATTCAAGGGATTCGGCAAGCGAGACCCGCTCGACATGGTGATCATGGACGACCGCGCCATCCACGACACGATGGCCTCGATGATCGTGCACCAGGTGTTCACCCGGCATCCCACGCTCAAGGTGTGCAGCATCGAGAACGGCTCGTACTTCGTCTACCGGCTGATCAAGCGCCTCAAGAAGGCTGCAAACAACGCGCCGTACCACTTCAAGGAGGACCCGGTCGAGCAACTGCGCAACAACGTCTGGATTGCGCCGTACTACGAGGACGACGTGAAGCTACTCGCCGACACCATCGGCGTGGACAAAATTCTGTTCGGCTCGGACTGGCCGCACGGCGAGGGGCTCGCCGACCCGACCACGTTCACCGCCGACATTCCACAGTTCCCCGAGTTCAGCCTCGAGGACACCCGAAAGGTCATGCGCGACAACGCACTCGAACTGCTCGGCGATGTCACCCGCACCGCACCCGGTGTGTCGCATCTGGTGTCGGTGTAACCGCGACCATGGCCGAATGGACGATCGGTGCCGTCGTCGACGCCATCGCCGATGCGGTGCCCGACCGGGAGATGACGGTGTGCGGTGCTCGCCGCACGACATTCGCGCAGGGCGCGGACCGGACGCGGCGGCTGGCCAACTTCCTGTCCGGACACGGCCTGGGTGCGCACCGCGAACGCGGCGAGCTCGATCGCTGGGAGTGCGGGCAGGATCGCGTCGCAGTCATCATGCACAACGATCAGTACCCCGACATGGTCATCGGCTGCCTGAAAGCGCGCACCGTGCCGGTGAACGTCAACTACTACTACTCGCCGCGCGAGGTAGCCGAACTGCTCGCCTACCTCCAGCCGCGCGCGGTGATCTATCACCGGTCGTTGGGCGCGAAGTTCGCCGACGTGCTGCCATCACCTGGCGCGCAGTTGCTCATCGCCGTGGACGACGGCCCGGGCCCCGACCTTCCCGGCGCGATTGCGTTGGAAGATGCGTTGGCCCATTCCAATTCGGACTGCACACCGCACACGTCGCCGGATGATCTGCTGATGATCTGTACCGGCGGAACCACCGGGCGACCCAAAGGCGTTATTTGGCGCCAGGCCGACATCTACGTGTCGTCGATGAACGGCGCCGATCACGTAGCGGTGTCGGAAATCCACGACAAGGTCGCCAATGCCGGGCCGCCGTGGTTCGCCGTGTCACCGTTGATGCATGCCGCGGGCATGTGGACGGCGTTCTCCGGACTGCTCTCCGGCCAGACCGTCGTATTGCACGACACCAAGCCAAAATTCGACCCGCGCGCGGTGCTGGAAACCGCCGAGCGCGAAAAGGTCGGGCTCATGACCATGGTCGGCGATGCGTACGCGGCGCCGATCGTGGAAGAACTTGGCAGGCGGTCCTACGACCTGTCTTCGATGTTCGCCATCGGCACCGGTGGCGCGGCCACCAACCTCAAACACCAGCGCGCACTGCTCGACCACATCCCGCAGATCACCCTGATCAACGGATTCGGTTCTTCCGAGACCGGCAACATGGGATTCGGGCACAGCCAGCGTGGCACGCACGCCGAGACATTCCAGCTGCGGGCCGGGGGGCTGGTATTGGCCGAGGACTACTCCCGATTTCTCCAGCCGGGTGAGACCATGGTGGGATGGGTCGCGCGCAATGGCCGAATCCCCTTGGGGTATTTCAACGATCCGGACGCGACCGCGAAGACCTTTCCCGAGGTTGAAGGGCAGCGCGTGGTCATCTCCGGTGACCGGGCAGCGTTGGATGCCGACGGCACCCTGCGGTTGTACGGCCGTGACTCGCTGGTGATCAACACCGGTGGCGAGAAGGTGTTCGTCGAAGAGGTCGAAGAGGCTCTGCGTGCGCATCCGGATGTCGCCGATGCGCTCGTGGTCGGCCGGGCCAGCGAGCGGTGGGGCGAGGAGATCGTGGCGCTGGTCGCGTTGCGCGACGGTTCCGCGGTCTCGGGGGAGGCACTTCGGGAACACTGCTCGTCGCGGTTGGCGCGGTTCAAATCCCCCAAGGAAGTGCAGTTCGTCGATCAGGTTCGCCGGCTCGGCAACGGCAAGGCCGACTACCGCTGGGCCAAGGCCCAGGCGGCACGCGACGATGGGAAGGTTCGGGCATGACCCCCAAAGTGATCGACTGTCTGGCGAATGTGCACTTCGGCGAGACGCAGAATCAGCCGACGTTCATGAAAAAGGTGCGCGACGACTACTTCAAGGGTCCGAAGTCGATGTACGACCCGATCGACTTGTCGGAACTCCTCGATGAGATGGACACCCACGGTGTGCGCAAGGCGATCCTGATGGATTCGCTGACCAAACCGTCGGTGACGGCACGCAAGTTTGTCGAGGCCCACCCGGACCGGTTCGCCCTTGCGATGGGCGGGGTGAACCTGCTGCGACCGATGCCGTCGCTTCGCGAACTTGCTGCGGCAGCTAATGACCTGCCTGTCGCCTATGCCGTTGTGGGGCCCAGCTTCTGGGCCGACGGGCAGTATCCGCCGAGCGACGCGGTGTATTACCCGCTGTACACGAAATGTGCCGAGCTCGAGTTGCCGCTGTGCGTGAACACCGGGATTCCGGGCCCGCCGATTCCTGGTGAGGTGCAGAACCCGATCCACTTGGACCGGGTGTGCGTGCGGTTCCCCGAACTCAAGTTGTGCATGATCCACGGGGCCGATCCCTGGTGGGACATCGCGATCCGGATGTTGATCAAGTATCAGAACCTGCGGCTCATGACGTCGGCTTGGTCGCCGAAACGGTTGCCGGAGAGCCTGTTGCACTTCATGCGCACGCGCGGGCAGACCAAGATCATTTTCGCGTCGGACTTCCCGGTGCTGCGGATGCAGCGCGTGGTGCCGGAGGCGTTGGCACTCGACCTACCGCCGGAAGTCCTCGACAACTACCTCTACAACAACGCCGCGGAGTTCTTCTTCGGCGAGGAGAAGGAGATCTGATGGATCGTTTCGAGTTGCGCAGGCTGGATTACAGCCTGAGCGAGGACCACCTCGATCTGCAGACCGCGTACAAACTGTTTTTCAAGACCCACTGCTCGATCGACACGGTTCGGGCCGCGGAACCGGGCGGATTCGACAAGAGCTTGTGGGAGCGGTTGTGTGCCATGGGCGCCACGACGATGGCGCTGCCGGAATCCGTCGGCGGGGACGGCGCGACGCTCGTCGACCTGACCTTGGTTGCCGAGGAGATCGGTCGCTCCTTGGCGCCCGTGCCGTGGATCGACCACATCGTGGCGGCCCGTTTGCTCGCAGCGCTCGGCGCGCTGGAGTCCGAAGACATCCTCAACGGAACACAACTCGTGGCATTCGATCCGCAGCAGGTTGCGCCGTCCGGAACCCGGCTGATACCGGCCGGGTCCATCGCTGACCAGATCGTCGTCCGGGACGGCAACGACGTGGTGAAGCTGAGCTTCGACACCCGTCCGGCCAAGGTGGACAACATCGGCAAACTGCCGATGGCATGGGTAGACCCGGCCGTCGCGGACAGCCGCACCGTCGTCGCAAGCGGATCGGACGCGCTCGCGGCCTACCAGCGAGCCCTGGATGAATGGCGACTGCTCACCGCTGCGGCATTGGTGGGGCTCGTCGAGGAGACCATGACGATCGCCGCCGAGTTCGCCAAAACCCGCTACACGTTGGGTGTTCCGATCTCCACGCTGCAGGCGATATCGCATCCGCTGGCGAACATGGCGATCACAGTCGAAGGTGGGCGCGGGCTTTCGCGTCGCGCAGCGTGGTTCCTCGACAACGAACCCGACGAGCGTCCCGAACTCGCGCCGTCGGCGTTCGTGTTCATGGCCGAGGAGGCCTCGAAAGCCGCCACCATGGCTGTCCACATCCAGGGCGGGCTCGGTGTGTCGGCGGAAGCCGCGGCGACCGCCTACCTCGTCCGGGCGAGAGGCTGGGCACTTGCGGGCGGAGATCCCGCCGCCACGGCCGTTCACATCGCCGGAATCGTCGCCGCACGCGAAAGCAAGGACTAGACATGGATTTTTCACGGGTTGAGCTCTCCGCGGAGGACGCTGCGTTTCGCGACGAGGTGCGGAGCTTTCTGGCTGCCCAGGTCACCGAGGACGTCATCCGGCGTGACCGGGAAACCGGCGACAACTTCGATGAGGTCGTGCATCTGGCGCTCGGCGCAGCCGGCTATCTGGAGAAGGAATGGAAGGCCGAGGCCGACGGCGGGTTCACCCGGGTGCGTCGCCGGATCTGGGAGCTGGAGAAGCGTCGCGCCGAAGTGCCCTGGGTGACATGGGGTACCACGTCGATGGTGGCCCGCTCGGTTGCCAAATTCGGATCACCCGAACTCAAGGACGAGGTCATGCCTCGGGTGTTCGACGGCACCGTCCGGCTCTGCTTGGGCTACACGGAACCCGAGGGCGGTTCGGACGTCGCAACGTGCAAGACCCGGGCGGTGCGCGATGGCGATGCTTGGATCATCAACGGCTCCAAGATGTTCACCACAGGCGCACACAACTGCCAGTACGTCTTCCTGATCACCAACACCGATCCTGAAGCGCCGAAACACAAGAGCCTGACCATGTTTCTGGTTCCGCTCGACTCGCCGGGCATCGAGATCCAGGGCATCCGGACCGTCGACGGCGACCGCACCAACATCGTCTACTACAGCGATGTGCGCATCGACGACAAGTATCGGCTGGGCGAGGTCAACGGTGGCTGGGCGGTGGTCCGTGAGCCACTCGACGCCGAGCACGGCGCCGTGGCCGCGGCTGTCGACGGACTTGCCGACGTGTCGATCATGATGCACCAAGCCGGCTTCATGGCCGAGGCCGCCGACAACGTCGCCGCGTTGCTGGCAAAGCCAGATGCGAACGGCCACCGTGGGATTGACGACGCTTCCGTGGCCTATCGGCTGGGGCGTAGTCACGCCCGCATGGAGGTGGCGCTGTCCAGTCCGAGCATCTTCGGGCGCGTCGCGATCGCTCAGACCATGCGCGATATCGCGCCCGATCTCATGGACATCGCCGGATCGATATCCGCACTGCCGATCGGGGCCGACGGGGGAGCCGACGATCGCAGCGAGTACGTGTACCGATTCGCGCCGCTGGTCGGCATCTACGGCGGCACGCTCGAGGTGTTCCGAAACATGATCGGGCAGTACGTGCTCGGGCTCGGCAGGCCCAACTATTCGCCGCCGAAGGCGAAGGCTTCCTAGCGCGACCACACACATAGGTACCGGGAACGTGCGTTCCCGGTACCTACGCGTCTGCTCAGCGGTTTTCAGTCACTGTCTTTGGAGTCGGTATTCGACCCGCCAGAGCCTGCCTCACTAGTCTTGGATCCGGGCTTGTCGGACTTCGGCCTGGCGTCGGGCTTGTCCTCGGCCTTCTTCACAGTCTTTCCGGTCTGTCCGTCCGCGGCGGACTGTCGGTCAGACGTGGCGTCTTTCGCTTTGCCTCTCGGCTCGGTGTCCTTGTCGCTTGCCGGCGTGGCCGCATCCTTGATGGGCTTGTCTGTCTTCTCGGGTGTGATTTCCTCACCTGTCTGGGTGCCGGGCGTCAACGATTCGACGGTGTTCTGGACCTTCTCGGTGACCTTCTCAACCGTCGTGGCCACGGTGCTGCCGACCTTCTCGGCCACAGTGCGTGATTTAGCGGCCTCGTCGGATCGAGTATTCGCGCCGGCGCTCACCTCGTCCGCCGTCTCGTCGACGGCGGACGAGACCTTTTCGGCCACTGCCTTGAACGCCCCTTGAATGCTCGGGGTCTCGCCCGATGAGATCGATGAAGTCGAGGGCTGCAGCGAGATGGCGCCTGTCGTCGACACCGTCGGTGTACTGGCCGATTGCGTGATCGCATCGATCAGCGAGTCGATGACGTAACGGGTGACGCCGGCGACGCCCGTCGGCGCGTCCTCGTCATCCTCTGGGTAACCGATGAAGTACGCCTGTGTGAGCCCGGACGGGATCGAATCTTCGCCGAACACCTGATCGCTCACACCGAGTAGCGCGTTGCCGATCACCTGGTTGATGCCGCCGGTGAACGCGTCCTCGATCACCTGCGACGGCACCGAGTCCGGTCCGAAAATCGCATCGCTGGCCGCCACCAGGACAAGCCCCGCGATGCCGGGCACCCCATGCGTGACGTAGGTGTCAAGCAGCACCGACGGCAGGGAATCTTCGCCGAACACCTCGTCGCTGACGGCAAGAGCCACGTAGGCCACCGCTTTGGGGGATCCGCCGGTGATGTACGCCTGCAGCAGGCCGCCGATGAAGTCCACCGGATCGTCGACGACAAGCGCAGTGTTGTCGGCCGCGGCGGGCTGGTCTTGCGCCGGAATCACTTGCGGCAGCGCTGTCGTGCCCGCGTCGATCTGATTGACGAGCGTCAATCCTTGCAGCAGGCTCGCCGGATCTACTACGAGCGGCTGGTTCGACGCGGTGAGGGTGACATCGGTTGTCGACAATCTGGTGCTCGTCTGCGAGACGACCTGTTGGTCCCGCGCCGACAACGGTGGCGTAATCGCCGGTACCGCAACAAGAACGCCGGCCGCAGCCAACGCCGCTCCAGCGGATAGATACGGTTGTATGGCCATGTGGATGTTCCCCCCAATGTCGATATATGACAAAGGGAACATAAGGCAAAGTCGCGTCAAATGCGCGGCTCCGTTGATTATTCAGCTTTCCTTCATGCGGATTTCTGGCACGTGCGCGATGGCGCGGCGCGTCAGCATGGTGAAAATATCTGCGAAGCCATGTGTTTCGGCTGAAGACTCGCCGGCAAGACGCTTCGTCTGTCAGCGCCCAAGGTGCTGTTTAGCTTTTGCCCCGAGCGGTATGTGGAATTTCAGACGGGCTTCAGCAAATTCCGAGTATCGGGGTGACGATGGCTCGCATCTGCAGGTTCCGTACGACACGGTAGGCGTCGGAAAACCCATACACCATGCATTTGTTACCCAACCCACGGTCGGCGGTGACGTGCGACCTGTGCCACGGCTTGACGGTCGGTGGTCTGGGGTTGTCATGGTGACGAGTGAGCGGATGGCTCGACGTCGCGCCTCGGCCCGCGGCCATGAGTTCTCTAGGCGTGCTCCCTGTGGCGTGAGACTTTCTCGCGGTTTCCGCAGATCTGCATGCTGCACCAACGGCGCTTGCCGCCGCGTGACGTGTCGAGGAACAGCCACTCACAGCGAGGGCAGGAACGCAGCCTTTCGCGCGGCAGGGTGTAGAAGCCTTCGATCGCGAGCATCGCCAGGACGGCCGCGACGGCGTCGGGGTCTCGCCAGCGGGTAAGTGCCAGCCGGGGTCTCGTGCAGTCCAGTTTGACCGCATTTAGGGCAAGTCCGCGTGTGGCGGACGTGAAAAGTACTGCCAACGCGTCCGCCGCGGGCGTCGTATCCGCCGCGATCGCCCCGAAGATCTCGGCTGATGCCTCCCGTACCGCGTGGATCCGCTCCACGAATGATTCGTCTGCTATTCGGGTGACTGCCGCGGCCTCGCGCGCGCTGGCAATCCCTGAGGCTTTGAACCAGTTTCCGATGTCGCGGGTGGTTTTCAACAACTCGTTGTCAGCTTCGGGCGCCCGCCGGTCGAAAACGGCGTTCGCGAGGTCGAGGGCGGGATGGCCACCGATGAAATGCTCGGGCACCCATTTCGTCTCTACGTCCGACACGACTGTAACCCCACTTCGCATGTTTAGCAGTTACAGCGAGCGGTAACCGCTATAAGGAGCTTATCCGGTAGGCGGTACCGCCGCCATGTCCGACAAGGAGAAGAGGAAATGCACAGCTCACGCCACAAGACCCGTCACGAGACGGTCGACGTCCACGGCTTGGACATCTTCCACCGGCATGCCGGAGACCCGACGATGCCGACGATCCTCCTGCTGCACGGCTATCCGAACTCGTCTTACGCCTATCGCAACCTCATCGAGCCGTTGGCAGAAGCCGCCTATGTCGTTGCGCCGGATCTGCCCGGTTCCGGATTCTCCTCCGCGCCCTCCTGCGACGCATTCGACTACACCTTCGAGAACCTCGCCGACACGATCGACGCCTTCCTCGATGCGCTGGACGTCGAGAGTTTCTTCCTGTTCGTCACCGATTTCGGGACGCCCGTCGGCTACCACCTCGCCACGCGCCGGCCGGACCGGATCCGGGGCCTTATCGTGCAGAACGGCAATACCCACGACGAGGGGCTCGGGCCGGATTGGAACGCGCCGAAGGCATACTTCGCCGATCGCACCGAGGCGAACCGGGCGAAGCTCACCGAATGGATGAATTTCGAGACAACCCGATACCAGTACGTCGGCAATCAGCCGGAGCGCGTGGCATGTCTCTATCCCCCGGAGGGCTGGCACCTCGACTGGGAGCGCCTGTCGCGGCCGGGCATCACCGACATTCAGTTCCAGATCTTCTCCGACTACGGGTCACACATCGCTCGGTTTCCGACCATCAGGTCCTACCACCGCGATCACCAACCGCCATGCCTTCTCCTGTGGGGCCGCCACGACCCGTTCTTTGACCTCAACGAGATCATGGCCTACAACGAGGTGCTCGATTCGCTGGAAATCCATGTATTCGAGAGCGGCCATCAGCTGTTGGAAACCCATCCCCGGGAATGTGCCGATCTCGTCGCCGGCTTCATGCACGGTGTCGAGGCCGGACGGCTGTAGAGACTGAACCGGAGATTTACTCACCTTGTGGCGAGCAGACACGCGGATACCCGAGAACGCGCGTTCCCGGGTACCCACGCTGGGGGCACCTCCCGCTTGCGGGGGACTGCTCAGCGGTGGACCAGGCGCGATGGCTCGCCTGCCGACAGCTGCCGGTTGAGCTGGTCGCCTTCGATGTCGAGATCGGGCAGCACCTGCTCGAGGCGCTTGGGCAGCCACCAAGCGCGGTCGCCGAGCATCGACATCACGGCGGGCACCACCGTCATCCGCACCACGAAGGCATCGATCAGGACACCGAAGGCCAGCGCGAAGCCGATCTGCTTGATCATCGGATCGGCGTTGAACACGAACCCGGCGAACACCGACATCATGATGACAGCCGCTGCGACGACGACGCGGCTGGCCTGCGCGAACCCGTGGGTGACGGCGGTGTCGCCGCGGTGCCCGTGTACGTGCGCTTCCTTCATCGACGACACCAGGAACACCTCGTAATCCATTGCGAGGCCGTACAGCACGCCGACCACGATGATCGGCAGCAGGCTGAGGATCGGTCCGGTGGCGCTGAGGCCGAACAGCTCCTGGAACCAGCCCCATTGGAACAGCGCGGTCGTGGCGCCGAACGTGGCGAGCACACTCAGCAGGAATCCGAGGGTGGCCTTCACCGGCACCGCGATCGAGCGGAACACCACCAGCAGGACCAGCAGTGACAGTCCGACGACGACACCGATGTACAGCGGAACGGCTTCGGCGAGACGGTCCGTAGTGTCGACGCCCATCGCGGTGATGCCCGTGACCCCGAGGTCGACGTTGCGTAGTTCGGCCAGGGGACCGGCGTGCGCACGGATGTCGCGGACCAGTTGTGCGGTCGCGTCGTCGGTGGGGCCGTCGGCGGGGACCACGGAGAACAACGCGAATTCCTCGTCGTCGCTGACCTTTTGCAGGCTCACCGATTCGACGCCGGGCAGACGCTGCAAATCGCTGTTGGTGTTCACCAGGTCAGCGGTCGACAGCTTGGTGTTGCCGGCGCCCGGCTCGGCGACGACGATCAGCGGGCCGTTGTATCCGTCGCCGTAGTGGGTGGCGACCAGATCGTAGCTCGCGCGCTGTGGCGTGCCCTCGTTGTAGCTGGAGCCCGCGGGCAGCCCCAGCGACATGTTGAGCGCGGGCAATGCCAGCAGCGCAGCGACGACGACACCGCCGATCGCGACCGGCACGCGGTGGCGCAGCACGGCGCCGACCCAAGCCGTCGCGAAGCGGTGATTCGAATTGTCTTGTCCGGATTGGCTGTTGCGGGCCTTCTCGGAGCAGATCCGCTCACCGACGAGTCCAAGCAGCGCGGGCAGCAGCGTCAGCGACGCGATGACCGCGACGACCACGGTGCCTGCCGCGGCAAGAGCCATCGGCGTCAGCAGGGAAATCCCGACCACGGTCAGCGCGACGAGCGCGATGACGACCGTCGTGCCCGCGAAAACCACGGCGCTCCCCGCCGTGCCAATTGCACGGCCAGCTGCCTCGGCGGCACTCAGTCCCTTGTCGAGGATCAGGCGACGCTGCCGGTTGACGATGAACATCGCATAGTCGATGCCGACGGCGAGGCCCAGCATCAACGCGAGAACTGCGGTCATCGACTGCATGTTGACCAGATGCGAGAACAGGAACGTTGCGCCGACACCGACGGCAACCGAGCTGAGCGCGGTGGCCAGCGGCAGGCCTGCGGCCACGAGCGAGCCGAGCGTGATGATCAGCACGAGTGCGGCGACCGCCAAGCCGATGACCTCGCCGGCGCCGACGAGTTCGGGCATTTCGACCATGCTTGCCGAGGGCAGCACGTCGATGTCGGTGTGCGCCACCGCGTCACGTGCGGCGTCCACGGTGTGCTCGACCGTGCCGGTGGGCAATTCGGCTGTCTGCTTGTCGAATTGGAACTGATACAGCGCGGCCGCACCGTCGGCGGATATCAGGACACCGGGTACCGGCTGTCCGTTCATGACCAACGGCCGGGGAGCGTCTGCGGCTGCAGGCGCGGCGGTCTGTGTCTTGGCGATGGCCGCCGACGCGGCCAACGTCGGGCTCGCCGGGCCCTTGGCCAGCTCGGCCTGTGCCAGCTTGGCCGGATCGAGTACGTGGTCGGTATGCGACACCGCGTCGACCGCACGCAGCAGTGCCGCGCGGTTGTCGCCGTCGTCCATGCGCTGGCCCTCAGGGGCTGCGAACGCGATCAGGCCCTGACCACCGGACGATTCCGGCATGCGCTGCGCGAGGTCGTCGATCACCTCTTGTGCTGGTGTGCCGTTGATGCGCATCTCGTTCGAGATCTTTGGTGGGTTGAGCACCAGGAACCCGGCCACGACCCCGATCAGCGCCAACCAGCTGCCGATGACGAGCCACGGGCGGCCGAACGCGAAGCGTCCCAGGCGGTATAGAAAGGTCGACATATAAGTGAGAGTAGGCTCCCAATATGGGAGTCAGCTATCATTTGTTGCCAAGCCCACCACCGGCGTACCGACATGACCTACGCCACGTCCATTGAACTGGAGAAATGACCGCACGTACCGATCGTCGCCGCTCAGACGCATACGCGAACGAAAGTCGAATCATCGCCGCCGCACGCGAAATCTTCGCCACGGACGGGGCGGCCGCCACCCTTACTCAGGTGGCGGCTCGGGCCGGAGTGGGTAACGCGACGCTGTACCGCCATTTCCCCAACCGGCAGGCGCTCGCAGCAGCGGTGTATGAAGACGTATTCGCGACCGAGATCGAGCCGGTGGTCCTCGAATTGGTCGACAGTGACGCGCCGCGCGAGGCGTTCATCGATGTCATAGAGCGCATGGCCGAGCTCATGTATGCACAGCGTCCGTTGCTGCCGTCGCTGGATCACCTGACCGCTTTGACATCCCGGCTGTTCGGCAGGAAGCGTGAACTCCTCGCGGCGGTGGTCAGGCGAGGCCAGGAGGTGGGCGAGCTACGCACTGATCTCACCGTCGAAGATGTGCCGACCTTCGTCGCGATGGTGACCGCGGCGTCGGTCGCCCTCGAGCAGCCCCCGGCGCTGCGGCGTCGCTATCTGAGCCTCATGCTCGACGCGCTCAACCCGGCCGACGCTCAACCGCTTCCGCCGTTGCCGGACTAAGTGCCGGCAAGCGCGGGCGGCCTGGTGGCCTCGGGGTCCGGGTTGGCGATCGGCAGGCCCATGAACCGTCGAGCGTTGTCGCCCATGAAGTCATAGGTGCGTCGCAGGTCCATGCCTTCGGCGTACTTCCAGAATCCCTTAGGCTCGGCCAGTCCCTCGGGGTGCGGGTAGTCCGAGCCGAAGAGCACGCGGTCCCACCCGACCGTCTCGACCACATCGGACACGCAGCCCTCCCAGAACGGGCTGACCCAGATGTTGCGCCGGAACACGTCATGTGGGTGTTCGGGGAAGTTCTGCGGCATCTTCTTGTAGAGGTCGGCGAAATCCTGGAACAGCGGGAAGATCCAGCTGCTGCCGTTCTCGACACTGGCGATGCGAAGTTTGGGGAATCGGGTCAGCGTGCCGTGGCAGATCAGTGCGGTGATCATGTCGGCGATCTCGCGGTGGCCCAGCACCATCCAGCGAAAGGCGCTCTGGGTCATGAAGTTCTGCGTGTAGGGCGGCTCCCACTTGCCGACGTAGTCGTCGAGCGGCGGGAAGCTGGCATGTAACACGATCGGCAATCCGGCGGCTTCGACGTCGCGCCAGAACGGGTCGAACTCGGGCAGGGCGGGGGAGCGCCAGCCGTGCAGACCGTTGACCGGGCCCGGCTTGATCAACGCGACCCTGGCGCCGTTGGCCAGGATGTACTCCAATTCGCGTTGCGCGGCGTCGACTTCGGACAGGTTGATGATCGGCGTGGAGAACACCCGGTTGTCGAAGTTGTAGGTCCAGTGCTCGAGGATCCATTCGTTGAGCGCGTGGATGATCGCGAGAGTCAGCTGTGGGTCGTCGGCGCTGGAGTGTTCGACGAGGCTGCCCAGGGTCGGGTAGTTCAACGCCTCGACGACGCCTTGCCGGTCTAGTTCGGCGATGCGGTCCTCGGGGTTGCGGGTGGCCGCGGGCGCCTCGATGGCCTTGCCCTGCATCTCCCGCAATGTGAGTCCTTCGGTGTTCTCACCGGCGAAGAACTTCTCGTGCGCGCCTGGCGCCGCGACCCGTTCGAACGTCGGGTTGGGGATGAAGTCCGTGACCCGGTTGTTGATCACCACTCGGGTCTGGCGGCCGATCTGGGCGTACTGGACGGCGCGCCGGTAGCGCTCGGGAAGGAACTTCGTCAGCGCATCGACCGTCTCATACATGTGCTGGTCGGCATCGAATATCGGTGCGTCTCTGAACTGTTCGGTCATGGTGTGAGGTTCCTTTTCTCAGGCGAGCAGACGCGAATGTCCCCGAAAGCTCGGCGTGTCGGGTACATATGCGTCTGCTCGGCGAGCACAGTCACAGTGTCAGGACAGTCGCGCCGGCGGTGCCG
Organism: Mycobacterium venezuelense; assembly: GCF_054919535.1. Classification (NCBI taxonomy): domain Bacteria; kingdom Bacillati; phylum Actinomycetota; class Actinomycetes; order Mycobacteriales; family Mycobacteriaceae; genus Mycobacterium; species Mycobacterium venezuelense. The sequence continues at coordinate 55,941 of NZ_JBONDW010000006.1, read as the reverse complement.
GGCGCGCCGTAGAGTTGCGCGAAGCCGACCTTCGGTTCACCGGGCACCTGGCGGTCGCCGGCTTCGCCGCGCAGCTGGCGCACGAGTTCGTGGATCTGGCGCAGACCGGACGCGCCGATCGGTTCGCCGTTGGCGATGAGCCCGCCGTCGGTGTTGACCGGAAGCGAGCCGCCGATCTCGGTGGCACCGTCGGCCAGCAGCTTCTCCTGATCGCCGTCGGCGCAGAAGCCACACTCGGCCATGTGGATGATCTCCGCACCGGCATCGGTGTCTTGTAACTGCACCACATCGACGTCTTCCGGTGCGACACCGGCCTTTTCGAACGCGGCGCGCGCGGCGTACACCGTCGGCGCGGCATCCTCTTCGACGGGCGCGCACGTGGTGTTGACCTCGTAGGCGCCGTAGCGGCGGGTGCGGACCTCCACTGCTTTCAGATACACCGGTTTGTCGGTGTAGCGGTGCGCGATGTCGGCGCGGCACATCACCACCGCGGCGGCGCCTTCGTCGGGTGCGCAGAACATGTATTGCGTCAGCGGGTAGTTGAGCATGGTCGAGTTGAGGATGTCGTCCTCGCTGATCGGCTTACGCCGGAAGGCGTTCGGGTTCAGTGCTCCGTTGCGGAAGTTCTTGGCCGCGACCCTGGCCAAGGTGCGCTGGGAGATGTTGTGATCGTGCAGATAGCGATTGGCCTTCATTCCGAAGAACTGGGTGGTGAGATACTGGCCGTTCTCGGCGTACCAGCTGGGCATGCCCACCAATGCGGGATCCTCGGTGAAGGCGCCGCGCGGGTGCTTGTCCAGTCCGACGGCGATGCCGATGTCGTAGTCGCCCAGGCGAATACCGTCCGCGCATACCTTGGTGGCGCTGGCCGCCGTGGCGCACGCGTTGAACACATTCGTGAACGGGATTCCCGATAGGCCGACCATGCCGACGATGGCGTCCGGATTGGCCACGGTCCAGCTGCCGCCGGCGGCGGCGCCGATGTCCTTCCATTCCACCCCGGCATCGGCGACCGCGGCGAAAATCGCGTCGACGCCCATCTGCATGGCCGACTTACCCTCGAATCGGCCGAAGGGGTGGATGCCGACTCCGATGATCGCGACGTCGTTGGTCATCGGTCGGCCCCTTCGGGTGTGAAGGCGAAGGTGATGATGAGCCGGGGGTTCTCCTCGGGCCAGGTGGAGATCTCCGGCGCCAAAGCCTTCTGCATTCGTCCGAATCCTCCCTGTTCAACGAAAATGGTAAAGCAACTGTAACTCTTACAGTAACCTAGTCCCGGTGATCGAGGGCAAGGCTGAGCGCAAAGCCACGTTCTGCCGAATCTGTGAGCCGTTGTGCGGCATGATCGCCACCGTCGAGGACGGTCGGTTGACCGCGCTGCGGCCGGACAAGGACCATCCGTTGTCGGCGGGTTTCGCATGTCAGAAAGGCATTGCGTTCGCCGAGGTGGTCAACGATCCAGACCGCGTCACCACACCGCTACGGCGAACCGACACCGGATTCGTTCCCGTTTCCTGGGATGCGGCGCTCGACGACATCGCGGCCAGGCTCACCCAAATCCACCGAAAGCACGGCTCCGGCGCCGTGGCCTGGTATATGGGAAACCCCGCGGCATTCAGCTACTCGCATCTGTTCGCGGCGATGGCGTTCGCGAAGGGGATCGGCGGCGACAGTCACTTCTTCAGCTCGTCGACCCAGGACACCAGCAGCCGGCTGTTGGCCAACCAGTTCCTGTACGGAGCGCCGTTCCCGGTGCCGATACCCGATCTGATGCGCACCGACTTGTTGGTCATGCTCGGAGCGAATCCCGTGGTGTCGCACGGCAGTTTCCTGACGGCGCCCCGTATCAAGGACCGAATGCACGACATCGTGAAGCGCGGCGGACGCGTCGTCGTCGTCGATCCGCGTCGCAGCGAGACGGCCGCCCAATTCGAATGGCTCGGCATCGTCCCGGACGCGGATGCCTACCTGTTGCTGTCGCTGCTGCACGTGCTCTTCGCCGAGGGTCTCGTCGATCGGCGCGCCCGCGCCCAGGCCGATGGGCTGGCCTGGTTGCAGGAGCGGTGCGCACCGTTCAGTCCGGAGGCCACGAGTCGCCACACCGGCATCGCGTCTGTGGCCGTGCGGTCATTGGCTCGCGACCTCGCCCGCACCGAACGCGCGGCCGTCTACGGGCGGCTCGGCACCTGCGTCGGCCGAAGCGGCACCCTCACCACCTACCTGATCGATGCGGTCAACCTCGTCGCGGGCAATCTCGACGTCCCCGGCGGCAGTGTCTTCAGCACCCTCGGAATGCCCGGGCAAAAGTGGGGATCGATGGCGATGGGTGCCTCGCTACGGCGGAGCTACCGGCGAAAGCGCACGCGCGTCGGCGGCTTCCGCTCGGTCATCGGTGCCGAGCCCGCGGCGCTGATGGCCAAGGAGATCTCCACGCCGGGGCTGCGGCAGATCAAGGCGATGTTCATCGGCGCGGGCAACCCCGTGCTGTCGGTGCCCAACGGCGACGAACTCGAAGCGGCGTTCGCCGAACTCGACCTGTCGGTGGGCTTGGACCTCTACGTCAACGAGACGACCGCGCTCTGCGACTACGTGCTGCCGGTTACCTCGATGTACGAACGCGACGACTTCGCGGTGACGTTCCAGATGTTCCAGGCGACCCCGTTCCGGCAGGCGACGGACGCGGTCATCGCGCCACCCGGTCAGGCGCGCACCGAATGGGACATCATCGCCGATCTGATCGGCCGAACCGCCATCCGCACACCGGTTTTCGCGGCGCTGCGATCGGCCGCCAAAGTCGCTGCCCGCCGGGGCAAGCGACTCAGTCCGCGCCCGGCGATCGACCTGATGATCCGGCTGTCTGATGGTGGAGACCGGTTTGGTCTGCGCCGCGGAGGCTTGACGTTTCGCCGGCTGATCGACCGTCACCCGCACGGCGTGGTGGTCGCCCCCGAGATCCGTACCGGAGTACTGCGAAACGTGGTGGTGTACCCGAAGGGGCGGGTTCGACTCGCGCATGAGGACATCGCCACCGAGATCTCGGCTCTCGCCACCCGGAGTCAGCCGCCCGGTTACCCGTTGCGGATGATCGGCATGCGTGAGCCGCGCTCGGAGAACTCGTGGTTGCACAACTCACCGCTGCTGATGCGCGGCAAGCGGACTCAGCACGCCCTCATGCATGCCGACGACGCTGCCGCACGGCAGCTGTCGGACGGCGACGAGATATGTGTGCGGTCGCCGTACGGCAAGATTGCCGTGGCGGTTTCGCTCACCACCGACATCGTGCCGGGAACGGTGGCGATACCGCACGGATGGGGGCACAAGGGGAGCGGCGGCTGGCACATCGCCAACCGGGCCGGCGGGGCCAACGTCAACAAGCTGATGTCCAGCGATCCGGCCGATGTCGAAGCGCTGGCCGGAATGTCCTGGCTGACCGGGGTACCGGTGCAGGTGGAGCCCGCCCGTTCCTGATACCGTAATGGTTACGGTTGCGAAGTGCGCTTGGAGGTAGTCGTGAGTGAAGCCGTGGCCGCAGTCACGAGCGTGGAAATCGGGGTTCGTGCGGCAGGCCGGGCCGAGAGCCGGATGCTGATCGACGGCGTATTGACGGCCTCCTCGTCGGGTGATGAGTTCGACAACATCAGCCCTGCAACAGGTCTGGTGCTCGGCCGGACGGCGGCAGCGGGTCCTGAGGACATGAACATGGCGATTGCGGCGGCCCGTCGTGCATTCGATGAGTCGGACTGGTCGACCAATCGCAGGCTTCGGCAGCGAGCGCTGCTTCAGCTGCAGGACGCGTTGGAGGACGAAAAGGAAGACCTCCGTGAGGAATTGATCGCCGAGGTGGGATGCCCGGTGATGACCACGCAGAACGCGCAGCTCGACTGGCCGCTGGCAGACGCGCTGCGCTATCCGGCCCGGCTGATCGACGAGTTCGAGTGGGAACGCACCCTCGACGGCGGAGGCCTCTTCGGCGAGCGCAACGCCCGCACCGTCGTCAAGGAACCGGTCGGTGTGGTCGCTGCTATCACGCCCTCCAATTTTCCGATCGAAGTCATCCTCAACAAGCTCGGTCCGGCGCTGGCGGCAGGCAATACCGTTGTGCTGAAACCGGATCCGAACACGCCGTGGAATGCGACCAGGATCGGGCGGCTCATCGCCGAGCGCACCGACATGCCGCCCGGGGTCGTCAACGTGGTGCCAACGCCGTCCAACGAGGTCGCCGGATTGCTTGGGACTGATGCCCGGGTGGACATGGTGTCGTTCACGGGTTCGACGGCGGTCGGCAAGCACCTCATGCGGGTGGGCGCTGACACCATGAAGCGGACTTTCCTTGAGCTGGGCGGCAAGTCGGCGATGATCGTGCTCGACGACGCCAAACCGGCGCACATCATCCCGGGCGCGATCGGCGCCTGCGTGCACGCCGGCCAGGCGTGCGCGGCCAACACTCGCATGCTCGTGCACCGATCGCTTTTCGATGAGGCCGTCGCCAACGTGACGATGGCGTTCGGCGGAGTTCCGGTCGGTGACCCCGCATTGCCGGCCACGTTGGTCGGTCCGGTGATCAGCGCTGCGCAGAAACAGCGCGTATTGGACGCGTGTGATCATGCTCGTCGCGACGGCGCCGAGATCGTCGTCGGGGGAGGGGCGTTCGCCGATCTGCCACCGTATCTCGCCGACGGGCACTTCGTGGCGCCCACGGTGATCGTCGGTGCCGATCCGCGCTCGGCGATCGCACAAGACGAGGTGTTCGGTCCGGTGCTCGTCATGATTCCGTTCGATGATGACGACGAAGCGGTGCGGCTCGCCAATGACAGCGCCTTCGGTCTCGCGGGCGCTGTGCTCTCGGCGTCGCCCGAACGCGCAATGGGCATCGCCCGACGGATCCGCACCGGAGCCATCGGTGTCAACGGCGGGATGTACTACGGGGCCGACGCGCCGTTCGGCGGCTACAAGAACAGCGGTGTGGGACGGCAGTGCGGCATCGAGGGCTTCACGCAGTACACCGAGACCAAGACCATAGGGTGGCGGCGGCCGCGCAGGCAGGTCTGACGTCGATCGTGCGGTTTCATACGCGAACCGCCGCGTAATGCGCATGGGCCCGCACATTCGGCGGAAGCGCTCAAGGGTCGGGAGATGCGGTCAGCGCATGGGCGCGATCGAGGATGCTGTCGAGGATATGGTCGAAATTCGTGTCGTCGGCCATGCCGATCCGATAACCGTGGCCGGGAATCGACGAAATCAGCGGCATGGAATCGGGATCGAGGACCTGCTCCCAGTATTCCCGGGGTAGTTGGGTTTTCGTCGTCTTGGTCGCGAGCCGGTGCAGGACCGCTGAGCTACGCACGAGAACCGAGATCGCGGTATAGGTCTCGAGGGCCTGATGCGCCGTCAGACCGGCCTGCACCAGCGCGGCCACGGGCTGCTCGATCTTCTCCAGCGCGTGACGAGCGGCAGGAGTGCTTCCGGTGCCGCGGATCAGGATGAGGTCGCACAGGATCGGGTTGCGCTGGAACGTCTCCCGCATCCGATGCGCGTGTGCACGTAGAGACTCTCGCCACACGCCGGCGTCGATGGACAGCACGCTGAAGTCGTACTCGTCCAGAGCGTGCTCGGTCATCGCATCGAGCAGGTCGTCCTTACGGCGGAAGTACCAGTAGATGCTGGTGACGCCCACGTCGAGGTGTTTGGCGAGTTGCGGCATGCTGAGATTGTCGACCGACACTTCACGAGCCATGTCGAATGCGCCACGCAGGATTTCGTCGACGCTGATCGAACCGCGCTCCCTTCGCGGACGTCCGCCATTTGTCGCTGCTGTGGCCATGTCAAGGCGCCTCAGGCGATCGGTTCGAACGTGACCGGTATCGCGGTAGGGGACCGGAACGGTTGGCCGAAGATGTGCGGGTCGTCGTCGGTGACGAGTTCAATGTCGGTGACCCGGTTGAGCAGGCTTTCCATCGCGACCCGAGTCTCCATCCGCGCCAGGTGCAGGCCCATACAGGTGTGTTCGCCGGCCGCAAAGGTGATGTGGGGGACGCGTTTACGGAAGATGTCGAATTCCTCCGGACGGTCCCAGCGCTTATCGTCGCGGTTGGCCGATCCGATGCAGACGTCGATGACCGCACCCGCCGGAAGCTCGACACCCTCCAGTACGGTGTCCTGGTTGGCCGAGCGCTGCACGGTGGTCAATGGGGTCTCGTACCGCAGCCCTTCCTCGATCGCCTGACCGATGAGTTCATGATCGTTTTGTACGGCGGCGAACTGTTCGGGATGGGTGAGCAGCAGGTAGAGCAGGTTGCCCGACGACCGATACGTGGTTTCCAGCCCCGCGGGAAGAAGCAGCCTCAGAAACGAATAGATGGCTTCGTCGGTCAACTTCTCGCCGTCGATCTCGGCCGTGACGAGATCACCGATGATGTCGTCGGTAGGGTTGGACCGCCGTAGCTCGATCTGGGTGAGGAAGTAGTCCTTCAACGCCGCCGACGCCTCAAACGCGCGTTTGTATTTGACCGTATAGCTGATCAATTCGACCGCACGTTGGCGGAACCATGGCAGATCGTCCTCGGGTAGGCCCAGTAACTTGGAGATCACCCGGGTGGGGAACTCGAAGGTGTAGTCACGGACGAGGTCGGCGCTACCCGCCTCGACGAACTCGTCGACGAGTGCTTCACAGATCGGCCGCACGATCTCCGGTTCCCAGCGCTGCAACGACCGTGCCTTGAACGCCGCCGAAACGAGATTGCGGTGATCGCGATGGGTCTTACCTTCCATCGCGAGAATGCTCGGCCCGATGAAGAGGCCGATCGTGCTGTCATAGATCTTCGAGTTGAAGGCTTTACCGTCACGGAACACCGTGTTGACTGCGTCGAACGAGACTGCGGCGTACTGGTGCTCGGGCAGCAGCGATTCCGGAGTCTTGGACCAGTCCATCACCGACCCGCGAAACACCCCATGCTCGGCACGATGCCGCGCGAAGATCGGATATGGATCACGCAGCAGGTTGTCCGCGGGTTCGCCGGCGGACTCTTTCCGGCTGTCCTGCACCTGGCTTTCCACGCTCACCCCGCAACTCGCAACCGATCAACTGTGCCAAACATATTACTGTAAATATTACAGTAAGAAAATCGAGTCGTCAGAGCGTTATCGGGACACCACTCGTCATGGCCGTGATGAAGCCGGCGTCCACCTGGATGTCCTGGCCATTGATCCACCGCGATTCCGGTGATGCCAGGAACGCGATGAGCGGGACCACGTCGTCGACGGTGGCGTGCCTGCCGACCGTCGACCGCACCATGTCGAGGACGTCTTTACCCATGGTCTGTTCGAAGTCGGACAGGATGGGCGTTTCGACGGGGCCCGGGCTCACGGTGTTGACGCGCACGCCGTACTTGCTCCATGCCGGGCCCGCGATCCGCTTGGCGAACAGGATCGCGGCTTGCTTGGAGGTCGTGTACACGGGGAAGTCGGGGTCCTGGCCGGCCTGCCACCGGTCCACGTCCGCGCCGTCGGTGAGGTCGAGCAATCCGGTCAGGATGTCGACGCGTTGTTCCCAGCCGAGTGCCGCCGTTGACGCGACGCCGACGATGGATCCGCCTCGGCGTAACAGGGGCAGTATGCCTTCCGCCATCAGTCGCATGCCCAGATAGTTGACCCGCAGCACGTCACCCGCGGGCGCCGTTCCCGGCACGCCGGCGACGTGCGCAAGCATGTCCCAGCCGCCGCCGATCTCGTCCAGCAATGCCGTAATGCTGCCGGCGTCCCGTAGGTCGCATGTGAGGTGCTGTGACGCCGGAGTGTCGTTGGGGCGCAGGTCCACTGCGAGCACGTGGTCGCCACGGTCGTGGAAGTGCGCGGCGGTGGCTGCGCCGATCCCGGATCCGGCTCCGACAACGACGATCCTGCGCGGGGTTTCCGGCATGCGCGGTTCCTCACTGAAGTTACGACAGTAAGGATGACTGTAAACAATTCCGGTGAGTCGGACAAACGTGTTCGGAATCGCAGCGCGGTGCTACCGTTAGCCTTACCGGATGGCCATACAGCCTTCGAGGAGGAGCCGGCACCGATGAGCGCGATCGAAGAACGTACCGCGGTGGGCTCGCCATCAGGCGGGTCTGAGCGCGTCCTGGCGTCGCAACGCGAGGCCTTCATCGCAGAGGGGCCACCGGATGTCGCCCTGCGGCGCAACCGGATCGACCGCCTGATGGCCATGATTCTGGACAACTGCGAGGACTTCGTCACCGCCACCGCCACCGATTACGGATCGCGGTCGCGCTCAGCGGCCTTCTTCGCCGAGATTCTCGGCATGATCTCGGTGATCGAACACACCAGATCCAATGTGCCGCAATGGATGCGCTCGACCAAGCTGATGCGCGCGGCCCGGCTGGCGCGTATGCGCGCCGAGGTGGTGCCGTCGCCGCTCGGCGTGGTGGGAATCATCGGGCCGTGGAACTTCCCCGTTCAGCTGACGGTGCTGCCCGCGGCCGCGGCCTTCGCGGCAGGCAACCGCGTGATGATCAAGATGTCGGAGGTCACCGCGAACACCGCTGACCTGATGGCGGCTGTCGCGCCGCGGTATTTCGACGAGCGCGAGCTCGCGGTCGTCACCGGCGGGGCAGACGTGGCAGCTGAATTCGCCGGCTTGCCGTTCGACCACCTCTTCTTCACCGGTTCACCGGCGATCGGGGCGCTCGTGCAGCAAGCAGCGGCCCGCAACCTCGTCCCGGTGACGCTCGAACTCGGCGGCAAGAATCCGGTCGTCGTGGCGCCCGGCGCCGATATCGGCCGGGCGGCGAGCCGAATCGCCCAGGGCCGGATGGTCAACGGCGGCCAGGTGTGCGTGTGCCCGGATTACGTGTTCGTCCCCGATGCGCGTGTCGACCAGTTCGTCGACGTCGCGCGCCGGACTCTGAGCTCGATGTTCCCGACCATCGTCGACAACGGCGACTACTGCTCATCGGTCAATCAGGCCAACTTCGACCGGATCGTCGGCCTGATCTCCGACGCTCGTGCACATGGTGCCCGCATCGATTCCGTCGTCCCCGCCGGCGAGGTCCTGCCGGACCCGGTCTCGCGCAAGATCGCACCGACCATCATTCGCGACGTCGATGACCGCATGCGCATCGCGGAGGAGGAAGTGTTCGGGCCGGTTCTGGTGGTACGCGGCTACTCGGCTCTCACCGATGCGATCGACTACATCAACGCACGCCCGTCGCCGTTGGTGGCGTACTGGTTCGGGCCTGACGACGACGACTTCCGGCGTTTCGTCGTGCGCACGCGCAGTGGTGGCGTCGCCCGCAATGATTTTGCCGCCCACATGATTCCGTCGTCAGCACCGTTCGGGGGAGTGGGCCGCAGCGGAATGGGCGCCTATCACGGCAAGGCCGGGTTCGACGCCTTCAGTCACTACCGCACGGTCGTGGGCAGTGACCTACCGTTCAGCATCACCGCACGCGCCGCCCAGCCTTTCACCGGTTCCATGCGGGTCAGCGCCGACCTCGCGCTGCGCCGCGCCCGCCGTCGAACCGGCAGTCGTCTCAAGAGGTTTCGCTGACGGCCTGCTCGCGGGCCCAGCGGTAGTCGGCTTTGCCCGCCGGACTACGTTCGATCACCGGACGGAACACCACGGCCTTCGGCAACTTGTAGCGGGCGATGGACTTCTCGGCGTGCCGGATGAGTTCGTCGGCGTCGACAGCGTTGTCGGCCTCGGCATCGTCGGCCAACGCGACGATCGCGACCACTTCCTGTCCCCAGCGTTCACTCGGCCGACCGGCGACCACCACATCCCGCACCGCGGGATGCGATGCGATGGCCGCCTCCACCTCCTCAGCGAAGATCTTCTCGCCGCCGGAGTTGATCGTCACCGAATCCCGGCCGAGCAACTCGACGATGCTGCCGTCGAGGTGACGGGCCCGATCGCCGGGCACCGCATACCGCACATCGTCGATCACCGGGAACGTCGCCGCCGTCTTCGCAGCATCGCCCTTGTAACCGAGGGGTACGTAGCCGCGCTGCGCCAGCCACCCCAGCCCGTCGTGGCCGGGCGCGAGCACCGCGGTGAAATCCTCGGTGACGACACAGGTGTCGGGCCCTGGTTTGAACGTGCCGGTCGAGACCGCGCCGGGTGCCGACATGTGACTCATCTGCGCACCCGTTTCCGACGAGCCCACCCCGTCCACCACGATCAGGTTGGGTTTGGCATCGATGAGCTGTTGCTTCACATGGGGCGTCAGTTGCGCGCCGCCGTTGGCGACGACCGAGAGCGTCGACACGTCGGCGATCCCACTGCGGATGGCGTCGACGAGGGGCCGGGCCATCGCATCACCCACGACCGTCGCGACGAGGACCTGTTCGCGTTCGATGGTGCGCACGACGTCATCGATGTCGAATCGGTCGACGACACTGGGGAACACGAGCGTCTGACCGGTGGTCACCGCGGTCATCGCGGCCCACTGAGCCGCGCCGTGGATCAGCGGGGGCAGGATCATCAGCTTGGTGCCCGGGTTTTCGGTTGCCCTGTCCGCGATTTCGTCGACCGATTGCGCCTTGTCGCCGGTCATCATGTTGCGGCCACCGAATGCGGTCATGAAGATGTCATGCTGGCGCCACAGCACGCCCTTGGGCATCCCGGTGGTGCCGCCGGTGTAGAGGACGTAGAGATCATCCGGTGAAGGCTCAACAGCGGGAGAAGCAGTGTCGCGCGCGACGATGGACTCGTAGTCGACCGCACCGTACAGCAGGTCGTTACCGGAGTCGTCGGCGATCTGGATGAGCACCCGGAGTGCGGGCAGCTCCGGCAGGATTTCGGCCACGCGCGGCGCGAACGTCGCATGGTAGACCAGCGCGGTGGCACCTGAATCGGCCAATAGGTACTGCAATTCGTTCTTGACGTAGCGATAGTTGACGTTGAACGGGGCAACCCTGGCGCGAAACGAACCGAGCATCGACTCGACGTACTCCGGGCCGTTGTGGGCGTAGATGCCGAGCAGATCTTGACCCACCTCGTGGCCGGCCAGGACGTCGCGCTCGGTATGGGCGCCCAGGCCCCGGGAATGCAGGTAGGCGGCGAGCCGGTTCGACCGGTCGACGATCTGGCGGTAGGTGTAGCGCCGGTCCCCCTGAACGATGAGCGGGCGGTCCGGGATGGCGGCGGCGACGGCTTCGGCTACGGCTGGGACGGTGAACAGCACGTGGTCTCCTCGAGTGGGTCAGCGCTGCCAGGCCTGCAGCAGGTCATCTGTGGTGGTGACGGTAGCCAGCAGGGACAGGGTGTTGTCAATGACCGCATCGGCATACCCGGCGGGGATTCCGGCGACGGCGTCTCTGGGAAGCACCACGCGGTAGCCGGCGTTGACCGCGTCCATCACGAGATTGGTGATCGCGACATTCACCGAGACGCCGACGGCCACGATCGTCGTCACGCCGAGGTTGCGCAGGATCGGATCGAGGTCGGTTCCACCCATGGGGCCGAGCCCGTGCCACCGCGACAGCACGAGATCGGTTGCTTCCGGGCCGAATTCGGGTAGCAGCATGGCGCCGGGCGTGCCGGGCAGGATGCCGACGTCCGAGCGGCCGATGGCGAAGATCTTCGCGTTGTGGTTGGAACCGAGCCCGTCCTGGCGTCGCTGGACCAGACAATGCACGACGTGCGCGGATACCGCGCGGGCTGCCGGCAGGAGTCGTCCGATGTTGGGCAGTGCGACCCGTCGCGCCTCGTCGGCGAGTGCGGCGAGTCCGGCGTCCGGGCCGACCACTGCTCCCTGACATTCCTGCGTGACGATCGCGGTGCGCCCGGGTGCGACGAGCGCTCTCAGGTCAGGCTTCATACGTGAGCGGGTACGTCGGCCGGCGGTACCTCGTAGAACTGCGTGGCCCACTTGCGCATGGCCATATAGGGTTTCGCGTCGATCTTCGCCAACGGCGGATGCTCGACGTACTTCTGGTAACGCCAGATGTCGCAGTCCTCCCACACGGTTTTGAGGAACTGCTTTTCGACCTGCTTGCGCACCTGTTCGGGTGGGATGTCGGACGTCTCACCGGGCAGCTTGGGCCACCAGATCGAATAGAACATGTCCGACACCTCGTCGTCGACCGGGGTGCAGGCGAAGATCAGCCGGTGATTCGACGAGCCTTCGAACGCGCTCATCGCGAAGCCGAGCCCGGAGAAGTGGCTGTGAATACGCAGTGCCATCTTGTCGGGATCGTCGCTGCGCGCGTCGGGCCAGCCGGTGAGGAACCGCCACTCCTCGTCCACGTGCTCCCAATGCAGGCACACCGGCGTCACGGTGGCGCCGTGCACGTAGCGGAAATGTGAACTGTCCGGGCCGTTTTCAGCCACGATCTGCGGGTGCACCGGGATGGCGTCGGCACGGCTGGAGAACTCGGGATAGGGCCGGTAGTAGGCATCCGGGTCGGTCTCGAACTGCGGGAATTTGTGAAAGATGTCGGGCAGTTCCCACTGCGGCGGCTTACCGTCGGGCTGGTACCACATGAAGATGCAGCCGTACTGCTCCTTGACCGGGTATGACCGCAGCCGCAGGCCGCGGTTGGGCCGGTCGGGCTGATAGGGAATGTAGGTGTTGTTGCCCTCCGGTCCCCACCGCCACCCGTGGAACGGGCATTCGACGCAGTCACCGACCACCTTGCCACCGTGTCCGATGTGGGCGCCGAGATGCTTGCAGTGCGCCTCGAGCACATGAAGCTCGCCGGACTCGTCACGGTAGGCGGCCAGGTCCTCGCCGAAGTACTTCAGCGCCTTGACGTCACCGACCGCATACTCGGCCGACCAGCCGATCATGAACCAGCCGGTGACCTTCCAGGTGAACGGCACCTTCATGCCAGCTGCCTCCCGTGTTTCACTGCTCTCACAATAGGTACGGAAGACATTACAGTATAGGTTTCCACAAGCGGAAGCATCGGGTAGCGTTCGACGCGAGAAACGCGAGGAGGCGTACATGTCCGACGACATCGAGGCGATCAAACAGCTCAAGGCCCGCTATTGCCGGTTCCTGGACACCAAGGACATCGACGCATGGCGGGCGCTGTTCGCCGAGGATGTCGTCGTCACGCTGGACATGGCCGTCTCCACCGGCGGGGCCAATCCGCAGACCGCGCCGCCGTTGAACGGCTTCGACGAGTTCTTTCCGGTCGTCTGGGGCGGTGTGGAACATGCGGCGACGGTGCATCACTGTCATACGCCAGAGATCGAGCTGACCTCTGAGACGACGGCGACCGGCATCTGGGCGATGGAGGACATGTTGTTCTTCGCCGACGGCAATGAGCTTCACGGGGCGGGCCACTATCACGAGACTTATGAAAAACGAGGCGGCTCATGGCAGATCACGAGCCTGCACCTGACCCGGACGTTGTTGAAGTTCAAGAACGCCTAAGCGGACACGATCGCCTCGCCGAATGCCTCGATGTAATCGAGCGCGGACTGGGGGCTGGTGCCGTCGACGTGCACGACGGCCCACGTGGCGCCGAGGCCCGCCTGCTCGGCCAGTGTCTGCCGGGCATGGCGCAGCGATGCGTCGTCGTCGAGGTCGACATGCGGGCAAACCACCTGGATGTCGACTGACGACGGGTCGCGGCCCGCATCGGTCAGGCGTCGGTGCAGCCGCCGTACACCGTTGCCGAACTGCGCGGCGTCCTCGATCGCCGCGGTGCGGATTACCGACGCCATTCCGGCCGGGACGATGAGCGGCATCCAGCCGTTGCCGTACTCGACGACGCGACGTATCGCTGCCGCACCGTTTCCGCCGATCCAGATCGGCGGATGCGGTCGCTGCACCGGCGGTTGCAGCCATACCGGACCGACGGCTGCGAAATCCCGGCCGGCAACGGGGCGATCCGGATCTGTCCAGATCGACCTCAGCGCGCGCAGGGCCTCGTCCAGCAATTCGGCGCGGCGGTCGATGTCGATGCCAACCGCGGCGAACTCTGACGAAAGATAGCCCGCGCCAACCCCGGCGATGAGCCGCCCGCCGGATACCTGATCCAAGCTGCCCAGCGCTTTGGCCGACAGGTACGGAGTGCGGAACGGCAGGACGTAGAGGTTGGTCATGAGCCGGATGTGCGACGTCACCGCCGCCATGAAGCTCAGTGCCGCGATCGGGTCGAGGGTGTTGTGTCCACCGTTGCGCCGCCATTTGACCGATGGAGCGGGATGCTCGCTGAGCGCCACCGCCGCAAAGCCGGCTGCTTCGGCATGAGTGGCGACCAGTCGAATAACTTCAGGTTGCAGGAAATCATCAGGCGCCGTGGGGAGTTCGCTGGGATATTCCAGAGTGAACTTCATCGATTTTCCCGTTCCGCCGCGCTACTGTAATCGTTACCGTAACATCCATTGCTGATCTTTCGATGGGATGGAGCAGCATGGGACGCAAGGTGCTGGTCATGGGTGCGAGCGGCAACGTGGGCGCATGCGTCACCCGCCAACTGGTCGAACGCGGAGATGATGTGCGTGTGCTTCTTCGCCGGAGCAGTTCCACGAGAGGCATCGACGGCCTCGAAATTGAGCGGCATTACGGTGACATCTTCGACACCGGCGCGGTGGCGGGTGCCATGGCCGACCGAGACGTGGTCTTCTACTGCGTGGTCGACACCCGGGCTCATCTAGCCGATCCCGCGCCGCTGTTCGCGACGAACGTCGAAGGCCTGCGCAAGGTCCTCGATGTTGCCTTGAAGGCCGACCTGCAACGCTTCGTCTTCCTGAGCACCATCGGCACGATCGCCGTTGGGCGCAACGGTGCGACGGTCGACGAAGACACGCCGTTCAACTGGGCCGGGAAGGGCGGGCCCTACATCGAATCCCGCCGGGCGGCCGAAGATCTCGTGCTGTCCTACGCCGCTGAGCGGGGGCTGCCCGCCGTGGCGATGTGCGTGTCGAATCCGTACGGCCCACCGGATTGGCAACCCAAGCAGGGTGCTCTGATCGCGATGGCCGCGTTCGGAAAGACGCCGGTCTACATTCGGGGCGTCGGGGCCGAAGTGGTGGGTATCGACGATGCCGCGGAGGCGCTCGTCTTGGCGGCCGAGCATGGCCGGATCGGCGAGCGTTACATCGTCTCCGAAAGCTATATGACCCAGCGGGAGATGTTCACCGCGGCGGCCGAGGCTGTGGGGGCAAGACCGCCGAGGTTCGGCGTACCGATGGCGTTGGTTTACGCGTTCGGCTGGCTGGCGGGTATGTCGAATCGACTGTTCGGAACCGATTTTCCCATGAACCTGACCGCCGCGAGGCTGCTGTGGATGACCTCGCCGGCCGACCACGGCAAGGCGACGAGGGATCTGGGCTGGAAGCCTGCGCCGACTGCCGAGTCGATCGCCCGCGCCGCGCAGTTCTACGTCGAGCGCAAAAATCGCCAAGAGAAAGTGATCGACCTGTGAGGGCAGCCTCCGACTACGACGTCATCGTCATCGGTGCCGGCTTTTCGGGCCTCTACGCATTGCACCGGCTCAGAGAACTCGGTCTGCGCGTCCGCGTGCTGGAGAAGGCTGAAAACATCGGCGGCACATGGCTGTTCAACCGGTATCCGGGCGCTCGGTGCGATATCGAGAGCATCGAGTACTCCTACAGCTTCTCCGACGACATCCAGCAGGAATGGGTGTGGACCGAGACCATGCCGGCCCAGCCCGAGATCGAGGCGTACCTGAACTTCGTCGCCGACCGGCTCGACCTGCGGCGCGACATCGCGTTCGAATCCGAAGTCGTCGCAATGACATTCGACGAGGCGAGTGCGCTGTGGACGCTGAAGACGCAAACGGGTCAATCGGTCACAGCTTCCTTCATTGTCGCCGCCACGGGGATACTGTCGGTGCCGTTGGAGCCCGCGATCGCGGGAATGGCGGACTTCATCGGGACATCGCTCTTCACGAGTCGCTGGCCGCGGGATGGCTTCGATCTCAGCGGCAAGCGCGTCGGTGTCATCGGTACCGGATCCACCGGTGTCCAGCTCATTCCCGTGGTGGCCCGAGAAGCCGCACAGCTGACGGTGTTTCAGCGCTCACCGGCCTACACGCTGCCGTGGCGGGTGCGCCCCTTCGAACCCGGCGAACTCGACCGGCTCAAGGCCGACTATGACCAGATCCGCGCCGCTCAACGTGAGCATCCGGTGGGTGCCGCGCGGCTCAGTGCATTCTCGGTACTGCTGGACATGCTCGGTCGACCGCCGGTGAAAGCGGCTTCGCGGGATGAACAACTGCGTGCCGTCGAGGAGAGCGGCGTGATGGGCGCGTTGAATTGGGGTGACGTCTTCTTCGATATCGAGGCCAACCGGATGGCCGCCGAGTTGTACGGGGAGGCGGTGGCGCGGATCGTCGACGATCCCGACGTGGCGGCCTCGTTGACCCCGAGCCATCCGTTCGCGTGCAAGCGACCGATCATCGATCAGGGCTACTACGAGACGTTCAACCGAGACAATGTCACACTCGTCGATCTCCGCAAAGGCGCGATCCGCGAGGTGACTCCTACTGGCATCGCCACTGACCAAGGTGACTTCGATCTGGACGTGATCGTGTATGCCACCGGATTCGATGCGATGACCGGTGCGTTGAGCCAGATCGACGTACGCGGCCGGGCGGGTTTGGGCTTGGGTGAGTACTGGGCCCAAGAAGGTCCGTTGTCATACCTCGGGCTGGCGGTGGCCGGTTTCCCGAATCTGTTCACCGTGCAGGGGCCGGGCAGCCCTTCGGCCGCAACGAATTTCGTCACTGCTCTGGAGCAGCACGTCGACTGGATCGGCGATTGCATCGCGTACCTGCGCGCGAACGGCCACCGCACCATCGAGGCGACGGCCGAAGCGCAGCGGGAGTGGATCGAACACGCGACGGCACTCGTGGCGTCGACCGTGCTTGTGCATCCGAGCTGCAATTCCTGGTACAACGGCGGAAACGTCCCCGGTAAGAAACGGATGTACATGGGCTACACCGGAGGCATCCCGGAGTACCGACGCCGCTGTGACGAGATCGCCGCGGCGGGCTACAAGGGCTTCACCCTTGCTTAGATCGGGCCAGATCGTCTGGGAGCTCGGCGGGGTGCTGCCCCGTTCCGTTGGTGCGCTTCGGAACTCGCGCGATTGGAACCCACTGTCGTGGTGCGGCCTGCGCCAACTCGGCGAGGTCGCGCTCGACGAGCTTGTGGTCACCGGAATGACGCTGACGGGACCACCGCCGCACTTGCCGCGGCCGTCGGCCGACTATGAAGCCGCGGCGGAGGAACTCGCCGCACTCGGCATCGACCGGGCGCATGGATCCCCACAACCACTGGAGATCACCGAGATTCAGCGGGCGAAGTTCGGGTCACTGAAATTCGAGGAGCTCACGTTCGAGCATGAGCCGAGCTTGCCGGCATCGCTGCTCGCGGACGGGCACGGTGGAGTCGCGACTGCCCGCGTGCGGCTTTACCGGTCCGGAGAAGCCGCGCGTCCCTGGCTGATCTGGGTGCACGGTGCCGGGCAGGGCGACCCCATGGACCTGATGGTGGCGCGCGCCCGGCGCCTGCAGACCCGGCTCGGCTTCAATATCGCACTGCCGGTCCAGCCGGGTCACGGTGCGCGGCGCCGGTCGTGGCCGCAGTACCCGGCTCGCGATCCGCTGGCCAATGTCGCGGGCATGATGCGCGCGGTGTCCGAAGTGCGCGCGCTGATCGGCTGGCTGGTACCGCAATCGACGACGATCGCATTGGGCGGGCTGTCCTTGGGCAGTGCGGTCGCAGGACTGGTGTCCCATCTCGACGACCGGGTGAACGCGGTTGCGGTGTACACGCCGATCCTGGGGCTCAACACCATGATCGGCATGCATCTGGGGCGGTGGGGGAGCGCGGGCCGGGCGGCGGGAGCGCTGCTGCAGTCGGACACCGTGGCGGCCCTGACCTCGGTCGTCGATCCGCTCAGGACCGTGCCGCGGGCCGAAGGCCGCCTCATCGTCGGGGCATGGCACGACCGCATGGCGATGCGTGATTCAGCACTGGCCCTGCACGAGCGGTGGGGCGGAGAACTGCATTGGCATGACGGCAGCCATGTGGGGCATCTGTTCTCGGCGGGCGTATGCGCGGCCACGGAACGGTTCCTCCGCTCAAGCGCCGTACTGTGAAACGATCCGGCTGCGTACACAAATGAGTTCGTCGTCGAGATCGTGCGCCTCGGGGAGCACCACCCACTGGAAGGCAATGCCGAACACCGAGGACGTGATGTCCTGCAGTGCGGTGTCGACGTCGATATCGGGTCGGATCGACCCGTCCCGGATTCCGGTGTGTATGCCTGCCTCGATCTTGACTGATGCGCCGCTCAATTGCGTTCGGACTGCGTCGCGCAGCGGCGAAGTCGTCTTGACGGCTTCGAACGCGGAGACGAACATCGCGCGCATCAGCGCCGGATCCTCGGCGTGAATCTCCTGGATGCGGTCGAAGTGCGCGAGCACCTGGGCAAGCCCGGTGGCCCGTGGCTCGGGGTCGGGATTCAAGCGCACCACATATGTCTGCTGGAAGGCGTCGAGGATCGCGTCTTTGCTTCCGTAACGGGCGTGCACCATGGCCCGGCTATATCCCGCCCGGCGGCCGATCTCTGCCGCTGTCGTTGCTTCCCAACCCTTTTCGACGATGAGCTCGGCCGCAGCCAGCAGCAGGCGGCGCGATGACAGTTCGACACGCTCCGGTTGGGTCATGCGGGACGGCACCCTTGCATATTAGACGCCCGACAACTAACTTACTTGTTCAGCGTCAAATTTCTTTCCTCGGAGGTCGCGGATGACTTCAGCCATGGCGGCGATCCCGCCGACCATCGCTGACGTCACGCCGGCGTGGCTGACGGATGCACTGCCCGGGCCTGTCGTCGTGACTGCCGTGCGGGCCGAACGGATCGCCGAGGACAGCGGGTTCTCGGCGCAGCTCTACCGCTTGCACCTGACCGGAAATGCCGATGTTCCTTCGACTCTGATCGTCAAGCTGCCCGCAGAAACAGAGGCGCGGGGTGCGATGGAGCTGTTGGGCGGTTACCGCAAGGAGTTGGAGTTCTACCGGCAGGTCGCGCCGGCCGCGCCCATCTCGACCGCCCGCTGCCACGTCGCACGGATCGCCGAGGGCTCGCCCGATTTCGTGCTGGTGCTGGAGGACCTGAGGGATTGGGAGAATGCGGACCACCTCGCCGGATTGTCCGTCGATCGCGCCCGCCTGTGTATCGACCAATTGGCGGGCTTGCACGCCTGGTCCGTGCGCGGTGCGGACGACGCGGCGCTCGGGGCTTATCCGGTGGTGGACAACGCCATCACGCGGCAGCTTTTCCTGCCGGTATTCGCGCCCGCGTGGCAGGTGTACCGCGATCACACGAGGCAACTCGTGCCAAAGGCGGTGTCGGACTTCGCCGAGCGTTTCACCGAACTGGTCCCGCAGGCGCTGACCGCGCTTTCGGAGCGAAGCATGTTGCTGCACGGCGACATCCGCGCCGACAACATGTTCTTCCGGGGAACCGAGCTCAAGATCGTCGACTTCCAGATGGCCGTCAGGGGGGCCGGGGCCGCCGACATCGCTTACCTCGTGAGCCAAGGTGTTCCCACAGAAGAACGGCGCGGCAATGACGAACCGTTGGTGCGCGAGTATCTCGGGCATTTGTCACGGCGGGGAGTGACGGACTATTCGTTCGACGAGGCGTGGCGCCACTACCGATTCGGTGTCGCCTATCTGATGATCCTCCCGGTCATCACGCTGATCGGTTGGGACGCGCTGCCGGAGCGGTCGCGCCAACTGTGCGTGACGTTGGTTGACCGGGCGGTCGCGACCATCGAGGACGTCGATGCGTTGGAGGTGTTCGGATGACCCGCTCGGCGCGTGACGTCGTCGAGCTCTACAACCTGGTGGTCTGGAACCAGCGAGATTTTGCGCTGGCCGACGAGCTGATGGGCGACAACGTCATTCGCCACGACGTGGGGGAGGCCCAGACGCTCACCCATCAGCAGGCCGTGCAGCGCATCGTCGACCACTGCCAGATGTTCGAGAAGATCCGCTTCGATCTCAACCTGGTCGTGGCGGGTGATGACGGCGAGCACGTCGTGATCGTGTATGAATCCCCGATGACGCTCAAGGACGGCACGGAAATGACCATCAGCAGCATGGAAATTTTCCGGGTGATCGACGGGCGGATCACCGAAGTCTGGAATTGTGGCTACAAACAAGGAGTTTGGGCGTGAGCATCCAAGTACTCGATGAACTGGGCTACTACCTGTTGGCCGGCGCTGGCGGTGAGGGTCCGGCGACGCTGATGGACGAGGCGCGCCGTGGCGAGCAACTCGGCTTCGGCACCGCGTTCATCTCGGAACGGTGGAACGTCAAAGAAGCGTCCTCGCTCGTCGGTGCGGCGTGCGCGGTGACCAATCGCATGCAGATCGCCACCGCGGCGACCAACCACAACACCAGACACCCGCTCATCACGGGGTCGTGGGCCACCACGATGCATCGACTGTCCGGCGGCCGGTTCACCCTCGGCATCGGGCGCGGAATCGCGGCGATGTACAACGCATTCGGGGTGCCCGCGGTCACCACGGCCCAGATGGAGGACTTCGCCCAGGTCATGCGCAGGCTGTGGCACGGCGAGGTGATCTTCAACCACGACGGGCCGATCGGTAAGTACCAGGTGCTGTTCCTCGACCCGGATTTCAACGAGGACATCCGGTTGGCGATCGTGGCCTTCGGGCCGCAGACCCTCGCGCTCGGCGGGCGCGAATTCGATGACGTCATCCTGCACACCTACTTCACCCCGGAGACGCTGCAGCGAGCCGTCAAGACCGTCAAGGAGGCCGCGGAACAGGCCGGGCGCGACCCCGACAGCGTTCGCGTGTGGTCGTGTTTCGCGACAGTCGGCGACCATCTGCCCGAGGAATTGAGACTCAAGAAGACAGTCGCCCGACTGGCCACGTACTTGCAGGGCTATGGCGACCTCATGGTCAGCACCAACAACTGGGATCCGGCGGTGCTCGAGAGGTTCCGCGGGGACGCCGTCGTCACTTCCATCCCGGGCGGCATCGATCACAAGGCCACCCCTGAGCAGATCGAGCACATCGCGACCCTGATTCCCGACGAATGGCTCGAACCGTCGGCGACGGGATCGGCCCAGCAGTGCGTCGACCGCATCCGCAAGGAGTTCGACTACGGCGCCGACGCGGTGATCATGCACGGCGCCACGCCCGACGAACTCGAGCCGATCGTCACCCAGTACCGGGCTACTCGGGCTCCAGCGGGATCATGACGGACAGGGTGGTGCCGTCGCCGGGCGGGCTGGAAATCTCCAGCCGGCCCGACAATGCCTCTACCCGGTCCTTGAGGCCGATCAGGCCAGAGCCCGCGCCCGAGATCGCCCCGCCGACGCCGTCGTCGGCGATGCACACGGTGAGTTGGTCGTCGGTTGCCGCCGCACGCACGGTCACCTCGTCCGCGGACGCATGCTTGGCCGCGTTCGTCAGCGCCTCAGCCACGACGTAATAAGCTGCCACCTCGACGGATTCGGGCAATCGCCGGTCCACGTGGAGCTCGAGGACCACCGGGACCGACGATCGGCGTGCAAGAGTTTTCAGCGCCGGCCCCAGCCCGCCCTTCGACAGGATCGCCGGATGGATCCCGCGCGAGAGTTCCTGCAGATCGGTGTAGAGACCCGCGAGCCCGTCGACCACATGCGACATCTGGTCGTGCAGCGCAGATTCTTCGGCGGGCAGCGATGCCTGCACGGCGCGCAGTTCAAGCCCCAGCGACACGATGCGTTGTTGGGCTCCGTCGTGGAGATCCCGCTCGAACCCGCGCCTGGCCTGGTCGGCTGCCGTGACGATGCGCGCCCGCGACGCGGTGATCTCCGCGCGGGATTCGGAGTTGAATATGGCGGTGGCGACCAGGTCGGCGAAATCGCCTACCCGCACCTCGGTTCCGGGTGGCATCGGTCGGTCCCGGGAGGTCCCCGCCATGAGCGCACCCCAGATCCGGCCGTCCACGGTGATCGGGGCGCCGACGCCCGCCCGAACACCGAAGCCGCGCAGCCGGTCCGCGATCTCGCTTTCGACGCCGGCATAGGAGTCGAGCCGGGCCGGGTCCCGACTGCGCAGAATCCGCGCGGCGAGGCTGTCGCCGTGCAGCGAAAGGCGTTCGCCGACAACCAGTTGCTTGCTCGACTCGGTGTCGAGCGCGGCGACCACCACGCATGCGTTGTCAGTCTCGTACCGGATCAGCGTCGCGTGGGTCACGCCAAGACCGACCGACAGCTCGGTGACGGCGCGAGGGTAGACGTCGGCGGGCGCCGCACCGCGCGCCACCAACGTCGCCACGCGGCGTAACGCCGTCTGCTGCTCGACAAGGGCACGTCGTTCGGTCACGTCGCGGCCGGCCCCGAACAGCAGCCCGTTGTCGGAGACAACGCTCCATTGGAACCACCGGATCTCGCCGTCCTTGCGGACACATCGGTTCTCGAAGCGGGCTTCGCGTTTGTCGGTGCGCAAGCCGTCGAGCATGGCCCGGGTGTGATCGAGGTCTTCGGGATGAACCAGGTGCAGGAGCGGTTGCGACATCAACTCGGAACCTGAGTAACCCAACGTCCGAACGAACGCCGGGTTGATCCGCGTCAGAGTGTCGTGATCGCTGATGTAGAGCAGTTCGGACGCGACGGCGAAGAAACGTTCCAATTCCTGACGGCTCGTCTCCAACTCGGTGGTGATCCGTTCGCGATCCCTCGCGGCGATGAGCAGCGCCTCCAGGGACGGAACCATGCGCTGCCACCGGCGTAGCG
Source organism: Mycobacterium venezuelense (assembly GCF_054919535.1). Taxonomy (NCBI): domain Bacteria; kingdom Bacillati; phylum Actinomycetota; class Actinomycetes; order Mycobacteriales; family Mycobacteriaceae; genus Mycobacterium; species Mycobacterium venezuelense. The sequence continues at coordinate 33,193 of NZ_JBONDW010000006.1, read as the reverse complement.
TGTCCGGCGGCAACGCCGCCGGTACCAACACCGTGCCGATCCGCTCCCCGCCGTCGCGTAGGGGGATCGCAGTCTGGTCGTCGTTGGGCTGGACCCGCCCCAGCGTGAGCGTGACCTCGCCCACGTCGAGCACCTGCGCCATCCGCCGCCCCGCCCGGTCGAGTGCGTGCGGCAAGTCACCGGCCCCCAGCATCAGCCGCGCGAGCTCGGCCGACAGATCGGCCTCACGGCGTCGTTGCTCGGACTCCTGTGCGCGCAACCTTGCTTGGCCGGCCAACACGTTGGCCAACAACGCGAGAGGCAGAAATACGAACACCGCGGGAGCCAGACTGTCGGCCCCCTCAAGGTGGAAATAGACGTAGACGAGCGCGCTCACCACGGACGTCGCGACCGCAAGGGGAAAACTCCAGCCCGCCGAGATGACCAGGACGCCGAGCAGGAAGATCGCGCCGAACGCGTTCTCGGGCGCGACGCGCTTGAGCTGGAACACCAGAAGTGTCTCGCCGATGATGAATGCGGCCGCCACCAGAACGCCCCACCGGAGGGGGCGCGCGGTGGGCCGCACGACGAACGTCAACAGTCGCTGTGGCAGTGATGTCAATCGGCTGTCTGGACTGTCGTCGGATGCTGGCACTGGCCGATGGTAGTTCGCGTTCCTAGAAACTTCCGGCTAACGGTAGTGCCGTCGATTTGCTGGCATGCGAAGCTCGACATATGGGTGCACGGGGAGGGCCGCAATGCGCTGTCTGATCGTCGACGACAGCGCACAGTTCTGCGCAGCCGCGAGCGCGATGCTCGAACGGGCGGGCATCACCGTCGACGTCGCGTCCGACGGAGCCGAGGCGCTGCGGTGCTACGAGGCGCACCCGCCCGACGTCACCCTGGTGGACATCGACCTCGGCATCGAGAGCGGATTCGATGTCGCCGAGCAGCTGCACCGGGTCGAGCCAGCGGGGACTCCGGTGATCCTCATCTCGACCCACGACGAACAGGATCTGGCCGACATGATCGCAGCCAGTTGCGCGGTCGGCTTCCTGCCGAAGATCGCATTGTCGCCCGACGCCATCCATCGCATGATCGAGGCGTGAACCGGCGGAATCGGATTGGCAGAGGACGGCTTTCGCAGCTCGCCACTTTCAACATATAGCGCACCCCCGGTCTTGCGGCAAGACCCGGGTCGTGCTGCAGAATCTCCCAGCCGAGGCCGGAACCTGCGGAAATCCGTGGTCTGAGCGGAGTGCAGATTGGGGGATTCATGATCGATGTGATCATTGCCGGCGGTGGGCCGACCGGGCTGATGCTCGGCTGCGAGTTGCGGCTGCACGGCGTCAACGTCGTCTTGCTGGAGCGAGACGCCGAGCCGACGAAGGTTGTCTGCGCACTCGGATTGCATGCGCGCAGCATCGAGGTGATGGACCAGCGTGGCCTGTTGGAGCGGTTCCTCGCGGTCGGCCGACAGCATCCGCTCGGGGGTTTCTTCGCGGCCATCCGCAAGGATGCGCCCAAGCGACTCGACACCGCACACGCATACGTTCTGGGTATCCCGCAAACGATCAGCGACCGCCTGTTGGCTGAACGGGCAGCCGAACTCGGGGTCGACATACGCCGCGGCTGCGAACTGGTCGGGTTGAGCCAGGACGAGTACGGCGTGCGGGTCGAAGTGACCGCAACCGCGGCGCACGACGATGTCACGCAGCTGCAGGCCCGTTATCTCGTCGGCTGCGACGGCGGCCGAAGTACGGTCCGCAAATTGCTCGGCGTCGGCTTTCCCGGTGAACCCGCCACGGTCGAGACGCTCATCGGCGCGATGGAGATCGGGGTGTCGCCGGAGACGCTCGACGCGGTGGTGGCCGAAGTCCGCACTGCACAGGTTCGGTTCGGCGCGATGCCGCTCGACGACGGCGCATACCGAATCGTCGTTCCCGCCGACGGCCTGGCCGAGGACCGCACGGCGGCGCCGACGCTCGAGGAGTTCAAGCGCCAACTGCAGGCGACCGCGGGTACCGACCTCGGCGTGCACTCGCCGCGTTGGCTGTCGCGATTCGGTGACACCACCCGGCTGGTCGATCGGTATCGAGTCAACCGCGTCTTGTTGGCCGGCGACGCCGCGCATGTGCATCCGCCCGCCGGCGGGCAGGGACTCAACCTCGGCATCCAGGACGCGTTCAACCTCGGCTGGAAACTGGCTGCCGAAATCGAAGGTTGGGCGCCGAGCGGTCTACTGGACACCTACCACAGCGAGCGCCGCCCGGTGGCCGCCGACGTGCTGGAGAACACGCGCGCGCAGATGGCGCTGATGTCGCTGGACCCGGGCGCACGGGCAGTCCGCCGGCTGATGGCCGAGCTGATGGACTTCGACGACGTGAACCGGCACCTGACCGAGAAGATCATCGCGACCGGAATCCGCTACGACTTCGGCGACGGTCACGAGCTCCTCGGTCGGCGGCTACGCGACATCCAGTTGCAGCGGGGCCGCCTCTACGAATTCATGCACACGGGCCGGGGGCTGCTCCTCGACCAGACCGGCGGGCTTTCCGTAGCCGGCTGGGGTGATCGCGTCGACCAGATCGGTGACACCAGCGACGAGCTGGGTGCGCCCGCTGTGTTGCTGCGGCCGGACGGGCACGTCGCGTGGGCCGGTGACGGTCAGAAGGATCTGCGGGAGGCGTTGACCAGGTGGTTCGGTGCCCGTCGGGAGTGACGCACATTCGGTGGCCGTGGTCAATGGTGGCTAGCAGGAGTCCCGGTATCCGGCCAGCGTGTGCCGGATATGGCGGTCAGCATTGACGACTCGGTACCCGTCGGCCAGCCAAGGTGGTTACCACGCCGCAGCGGCGCGAAGGGCTATCGCAGAGGAGACCGCGGACATGACCGTTTCACTGACCCACAGCATCCACGCCGCCTCTCTACTCGACGGTGAGCTCGTCGAAGAGACCGACTTCGGTTCGATCCGCCGACTGACCGCGGACAACTTCCCGATCCTGCAAGGGCTTTCGATCAAGCGCCTGGTGCTCAACCCGGGTGCCATGCGTACGCCGCACTGGCACGCGAACGCCAATGAGCTCACCTATTGCGTGTCGGGCACGGCGCTCGTCACCGTCCTCGACACCGGCAGCCAATTCGCCAGTTTCACGATCAAGGCCGGCGAGATGTTCCACATCGATTCCGGCTCGCTGCACCATATCGAGAACATCGGACCCGACCCCGCCGAATTCATCATCACGTTCCGCCACGAGCGGCCCGAGGACTTCGGTCTGGCGGGTGCGTTCGGTGCCATGACGGACGCGGTGCTCGGCAACACCTACGACCTCGATGCCTCGGATTTCACGACGATCCGCCGAAACCTCGTCGACCGCGCGATCGTCGCGCGTACCGGTGACCCGGCGGTGCCGTCGACTGCGCACTTCAACGACCCGCACAAGTTCAGCGTCGAGGACATGACCCCACCCGTGCAGGCCGCAGTCGGATCGGCCCGCACCGCCCGCGTCCAGTTCTGGCCGGCACTCAAGGATCTGTCGATGTATTCGCTGCGCATCCGCGAGGATGGCATGCGGGAACCGCATTGGCACCCGGTGACCGCCGAAATGGGTTATGTGCAAAGCGGTTCGGCGCGCATGACGGTGATGGACCCAGGCGGCACCCTGGACACGTGGTACCTCAATCAAGGCGACGTCTACTTCATCCCGCGGGCCTACCCGCACCACATCGAGGTGTTCGACGCACCCGAGTGGCACTTCCTGATCTTCTTCGATCAGCCGTTCCCGGCCGACATCGGATACCGCACCTCGGTCAGCGCGTATTCGCGTGAGGTGCTGGCAGCGACCTTCAACACGCACATCGAGGACCTGCCGGACTTCCCGTTCACCAAGTCCGACCCGCTGATCGTCAACCGGCACAACCCGCTGGACCGCTAGATGGCCGACAGTGTTGGCCGGCCGGTGAACCGAGTGGAGGGTCGCGACAAGGTCACCGGCAAGGCGGTCTACACCGCCGACACAGCCGTAGCAGGTGTGACCTACGCGGTGCTCGTGCAATCGGAAATCGCCTGCGGCGCAGTGACCGAGGAATCGCTGCGTCGCGGCGCGCGTACGGCGGCGGAAGCCTCCGGGGTGCTTCATGTACTGACCCCGCTGAATTGCCCGCCGCTGCACACGCTTCCGGAGGAGCTGACAAGGGACTTTCCGGTGGAGCGGCGGCCTCCGCTTTCGGACCTGTCGGTCCACTACGTGGGCCAGCACATGGCCCTCGTGGTGGCCGACACCCCCGAAAACGCGGCAGCTGCAGCCGATCTGTTCGAACTCGACTACGTTGCCGAGCCGGCACGCATCGCGATGGCAGATGTGTCAGCCGATGATCGGTACCGGCCGGACCACTTCGTCAAGCTGCCGGAGGAGAAGTTGCAGGATCGGCGCGGTCCCGACGCCGAACCGGACGGCGGCACGAAGGTGTGTGCGTACTTCCGCACCCCTGTCAACGCGCATTACCCGATCGAGCTGTCCGCGACGATTGCCCAGTGGTCAGGCGACGATCTGATCGTGCATGACGCCACCCGCTGGATCGAGGGCGAACGCCGCGTGCTGGCCGGCTATCTCGGCCTCGATGAGCGCCGGATCAGGATCCTGTCACCGTTGGTCGGCGGCGCATTCGGGTCGAAGAGCTTTCTGTGGATGCACGTCGTGCTGTGCGCGGTTGCCGCCCGGACCGTCGGACGCCCGGTCAAACTGGTGCTCACGCGAGCCCAGATGTTCACCTCGACCGGACATCGCCCCCGCACCGAGCAGCGGGTGTCGCTCGTGGCAGACGAACGTGGGACGCTTCTGAGCACCGAACAGCACACCCTGACCGAGACATCCCCGGTGGCTCACTTCTGCGAACCCGCCGGTTTGTCGGCGCGGTTTCTGTATCGCTCGCCGCGGCTGGTCATCTCGCACACCGTCGCCCCGATCAACGCCGCCACACCGTGTTTCATGCGTGGGCCCGGTGAGGCGCCCGGACTGTTCGCGCTCGAGTCGGCCATCGATCAGCTGGCATACGCCTGCGGCCTCGATCCGGTGAACTTTCGCCTGGTCAACGACCCCGATTACGACCAGACAAACGGCAAGCCGTGGTCGGGCAAGCACTTACGGGAATGCTTCGTGGACGGCGCCAAACGGTTCGGCTGGGCACGCCGGCCGATGGCGCCGCGGTCCATGAGCCGCGACGGTGTTCTGGTGGGCTGGGGAATGGCGACCGCAACCTACCCGGGGCGTCGGATGCCCGCCGGTTGCCGGGTCACCACCGGTGTCGACGGGGTCGTCCGATTCGCGACGGCCACCCATGAAATCGGCACCGGTGTGCGCACCGTGATGAGCCAGGTCGCCGCCGATGCGGCCGGATTGGCGCTGGGCGCAGTGTGTTTCGCGACCGGCGACTCCGAGTTTCCGCAAGCGCCGTACAGCGGGGCGTCACAGACGACCGCCACCGTTGGCTCGGCCGTGCACCGTGCCGGCACGGAATGGAAGCGGCGGCTGCTGGACTGGTTGTCCCGCTTGGACGGGGCGACGGCGCTGGACGTCCGGCATGGTGTCGTCGTGTGCGACGGGCGAGCGGTGGCGCCGGTGGCCGACGTACTGCGTGACGGCGGTGACGCGTTGGCGAAGAAGCTGAGCTTCACCGTATCCAGCGACGGCGGTGACCAGGACGGTGCGGTGTCGCAGTCGTTCGGCGCGCACTTCTGTGAGGTCGAAGTCGACGAGACGATCGGCCGGGCCACCGTCACCCGCTGGGTCGCCACACTCGACTGCGGGCGAGTGCTCAACCCCAAGCTCGCGCGCAATCAGGTGATGGGCGGCATCACTTTCGGCCTCGGGATGGCCTTGCTCGAGCAGGTGCCCTACGACGCGCGGACCACCCAGTTGATCGGGGAGTACTACGTGCCCACGCACGCCGACATCCCCGAATTCGACATCTCCTTCGTCGACGCTCCCGACTATGGCCTCGATCCGATCGGGGTGCGTGGTATCGGCGAGATCGGCTCCTGCGGAGTGCCTGCCGCGATCGCCAACGCCATATTCCACGCCACCGGCAAGCGGTTGCGTGACCTGCCGATCACGCTCGAAATGTTGATGGGAGAACACTGATGACCGGACTGATGATCGAGCTGAACGTGAACGGCAAGCGCTACTCGGTACACACCGACGTGCGCACCACGCTGCTGGACTTGCTGCGCGAACGGCTGCATCTGACGGGCACCAAGAAAGGCTGCGACCACGGTCTGTGCGGAGCATGCACGGTCGACGTCAACGGGGAACGGGTGCTGAGCTGCCTGACCCTCGTAGCGTCGATTGCCGGTAGCTCGGTTGACACCGTCGAAGGTCTCGCCGACGGCGACGAACTCGCGCCCATCCAACAGGCGTTCGTCGATCACGACGCGTTCCAGTGCGGCTACTGCACTTCTGGTCAACTGTCGTCTGCTCAGGCGATGTTGCGCGAACACGCCCGCGGGGATCTGTCGGCCGAATCGTTTGGCACGACCGACATGACCTCGCGGCCGTGCCTGACCCATCGCGAGATCCGAGAGCGCATGGCGGGCAACATCTGCCGGTGCGGGGCATATGCCAACATCGTCGCCGCCATCCAGGACGTCGCCGCCCGATGAGGACATTCGAGTTCCGGCATGCCGCCGGTGTCAGCGATGCCATCGAGTCGGCGGCGGCGGGCGCCCGCTACTACGCGGGTGGAACCAATCTCCTGGACCTCATGAAGAACGGTGTGGAAACGCCGGATTCGCTGGTGGACATCGGCCGGTTGGGCTTGCGCTCCATCTCGGAGACCCGAGCCGGCGGCGTACTCATCGAATCGGGGGCGACCAACAGTGCGGTGGCCAACCATCCGCTGATCCGTGCCCGGTACCCGGTGCTGTCGCAAGCCATCCTGTCCGGGGCCACCACGCAGCTGCGCAACATGGCGACCGTCGGCGGCAACCTGATGCAGCGAACCCGGTGTCCGTACTTCATGGACACCGTGTTCGACCACTGCAACAAGCGGAAGCCGGGATCGGGCTGCGCGGCGCTCGCGGGGTTCAACCGCGAACATGCGTTGTTCGGTGCCAGTGCGGCGTGCGTCGCGGTGCATCCCAGCGATATGGCGGTGGCGTTGACGATGCTCGACGCGACGGTTCACGTGTTGGGGCCCGACGGCCCGAGAAGCATTGCCATCGCGGACTTCTTCGTGCTGCCCGGCCATCATCCGCACCGCGAGCACATGTTACGGCCGGCCGAGCTGATCACCGGTGTCGAGCTGCCGCGGTCCGTGTTCGGTTCCAGCAGTTGGTATCTGAAGGTCCGTGACCGGCACAGTTACGCCTTCGCGTTGGTGTCGGTCGCGGCGGGCCTGCACATCGAAGACGGCGTGATCCATGCGGCCGCGATGGCATTGGGTGGTGTGGCCGCCAAACCATGGCGCGTGCGCGAGGCCGAGCGAAGCCTGATCGGCGAGCCCGCCAACGAGGAAAGTTACCGGTATGCTGCCGACCTGCTGATGACGGGTGCGGAACCCTTGAGCGAGAACGGTTTCAAAGTGCTACTGGGCGCCAACAGCGTGGTGCGTGCGCTCACCGTGGCAGCGTCACGGCATGATCAGCGTGCGTGATACCGGCTCGGCGACCTCCTGACGACTGAAAATGCCGCGCTGCAGCGTGATCAGAAGCGCGTTGCGGGTTTCCTCGGGCGAGATCAGCTCATCGAAGCCGAGGTGGCTCGCCGACCGGAATGACGCCTCGAGCTCCATCCGCTTGAGCACTTCGGCGTAGTCCTCGCCGGCATGCGTCGCGGCGCTGAGCGCCGCGGCGCCCATCGCGCCCATGGTCGCGCCCGGGTATGCGAACGTGGCGACCTGATCGTCGAAACCCAAAAGGGACATCACCATCGAGCCGAATCCGAAGGCCTTGCGCAGCGTCACGTGCAGTTTGAGCGTCGTGGCGGCGGTCTGGGCGGCGAACATCCGTGCGCCACTGCGCAGCACACCGCTGCGCTCGGACTGGCTGCCGGGCAGCATGCCGGGATTGTCCGCGAGGAACACGATCGGCAGGTGAAAGGAGTCCGCCACCGTGATGAAATGCGCGGCCTTGTCGGCAGCGTCCGCGTCGATGGACCCGGCAAGCACCTGCGGCTGATTGGCCACCACCGCGACCGGATAGCCACCGAGATGCGCCAGCGCGCAGATGATGGCCCGGCCGAATCGGGGCTGAACCTCGAACCAGTCGGGGCGGTCGAAGATCTCGTCGAGCACCGCGCGCATGTCATAGATATGGCGGTTGTCGCGCGAGACGATGTCGAGAATGTCGGGGGTCAACCGTGGTTCGGCGGTGTCGTCGGCGAGTCTGGTCGGGGGATAGGACCACGCGCTGGACGGGAAATACGAGAGGTAGCGCCGGATGTCGTCGATGGCCGTCTCGTCGTTTTCGGCGTAGTTGTGAATCACGCCGCTGGGCAACGCCACGTCGGGGCCGCCCAGGTCCTCTTTCGAGATGTCTTCGCCCGTCGATTCTTTGACGACCGGTGGGCCCGCCGTGAAGATGGCGCCCTGACGACTCATGATGGTGAAGTCGCACACCGGTGCCACCAGCGCGCCATGGCCGGCCGATGGCCCGAGGATCGCCGATACGGTGGGCACCTTGCCCGAACACTTCGCCTGGGCGATCAGATCGGTCGGCGTTCGTCCATAGTGTTCTCCACTGGGGCGGAACCCAGCGCCTTCCAGCAGCATCACCAGGGGAATCTTGTTGCGCAGAGCCAATTCCGCGAGGCGGTACCGTTTGGAGTTTCCGCCGGGACCGATACTGCCTGCGAGCGTGGTGAAGTCCTCGGCACCCACCATCACCGGCGTTCCCTCGATTCGGCCCGAGCCCGCGACGAGTCCGTCGGCAGCGATGTCGCCGCCGACCAGCGTGCCGAACTCCTGAAAGGTGCCGTCGTCCAGTAGTCGCGCGATCCGCGCGCGGGCGTCGAGCTTGCCCTTGCCGCGGTGTCTGGCCAGGCGCTCGGGGCCACCCATGCCGTACGCACGCTCACGTCGGCGGGCGAGATCGGAAAGCGTTTCTTTCCACTCCGGGTCGTTCGTCATGCCGCCGTCCTTTGTCGAGGTTCGCCAACGGGTGTCAAGCCTACCGCCGTTGACCATACTGAATTGCTTACTGTAGCGTCTGCGGCTATGGCTGACGGTACCGCGTCCGGCCTCAAGATCGACCGGGGTGTTCCCAGTGACCTGAGGCGCGTTCCCGAAGTGGCTGCGGCACTGGAGGACCGGGGCTACGACGGCTGTTGGACCGGCGAGCTCAGTCACGATCCGTTTCTCCCGCTGTTGCTGGCCGCCGAGCACACGTCGCGGCTGGAGATCGGAACCAGCATCGCCGTCGCGTTCGCCCGCAGTCCGATGACCGTTGCCAACCTCGGCTGGGATCTACAGGCCTATTCACAGGGGCGCTTCATTCTCGGCCTCGGATCGCAGATCCGGCCGCACATCGAGAAGCGGTTCAGCATGCCGTGGAGCCATCCGGTGCGGCGTATGCGCGAATACATCCTGGCCCTGCATGCGATCTGGGACTGCTGGCGCGACGGGACGCAGCTGAAGTTTGCCGGCGAGTTCTACCGGCACACGCTCATGACCCCGATGTTCACTCCGGAGGCTCACCCGCACGGCGTGCCCAAGGTATTCGTCGCCGCGGTCGGTGAAGCCATGACCGAGATGTGTGGCGAGGTCGCCGACGGCTTGCTGGCCCACGCCTTCACCACCAGGCGGTATCTCGACGAGGTCACGATCCCGGCGCTGGAGCGCGGCATCAAGCGCGCGGGTCGCCCGCTCGACGACGTCGCGGTGTCCTGTCCGGTGTTCCTGGTGACCGGCGAAGACGAGGAGCAGATGCGGGCCGCGGCCGTGCCGGTGCGTAAACAACTCGCCTTCTATGCGTCGACGCCTGCCTATCGGAAGGTGCTCGAACTTCATGGTTGGGGTGAGCTGCAGACCGAGCTGCACCGCCTGTCGAAAGCCGGTGAGTGGGATGCGATGGGCACGCTGATCGACGACGACGTGCTGGACGCCTTCGCGGTCGTCGCACCGGTCGACACGTTGGCGGCGGCCCTGGCCCGCCGCTGTGCGGGCGCGATCGACCGCGTCCTGCCGAGCTTTCCCGCCGCCGTTCCACAGTCCACGGTGACGGCTGTTCTAGAGGAACTGAGGAGTTGTTCGTGAACACACGCGTTATCGACGAAGCCGCCCAGGCGTTCGCCACGCCGTCGGCCTACGCCGACGAAGCGACATTTCATGCGGCACTGACCCATTTGCGGACCAACGCGCCGGTGTCCTGGGTAGAGGTCCCGTCGTACAAGCCTTTCTGGGCGATCACCAAGCACGCCGACATCATGGCGATCGAACGGGCCAACGACGTCTTCACGAACTCGCCGCGGCCCGTGCTGATGACCAGTGAGAACGATGACAACCAAGCCGCCGTCGGAGTGCGCACCCTGATCCACATGGATGACCCCGAACACCGCGTCATGCGTGCCATCGGGGCGGACTGGTTCCGTCCGAAAGCCATGCGCGCGTTGAAGATGCGGGTGGACGAGCTGGCGAGGATCCACGTCGACAATATGGTGGAAGCCGGCGGCGAATGCGACTTCGTGCAAGAGGTCGCGGTCAACTACCCGCTCTATGTCATCATGTCGCTGCTCGGTGTGCCCGAGGCCGACTTTCCGTTGATGCTCAAGCTCACCCAGGAACTGTTCGGCAGCGACGACGACGAATATCAGCGTGACTCAGGGGATTCCATGACCGCGCTGATCGAGATGTTCCAATACTTCACCGCGCTGACCGCATCGCGTCGCGAGAACCCCACCGACGACCTGGCATCGGCCATCGCGAACGCCCGCGTCGACGGTGAACCGCTCAACGACATCGAGACGGTGTCCTATTACGCGATCGTGGCGGCCGCCGGGCACGACACCACCAGCGCGACCATATCCGGTGGCATGCTCGCGCTGCTCGAAAACCCGGACCAGATGGCGCGATTGAAGGCCGATCCGGGACTGATGGGCACGGCCACCGAGGAGATGATCCGCTGGGTGACCCCGGTCAAGGCGTTCATGCGGACCGCCGCCGCCGATACCGTGGTGCGTGATGTGGAAATCGCGGCGGGGGAGTCGGTCCTGCTGTCATATCCGTCGGGCAATCGCGACGAGGAGATCTTCGCCGACCCGTTCCGGTTCGACGTCAGCCGCGACCCCAACAAGCATGTGGCGTTCGGCTACGGCGTGCACTTCTGCCTGGGCGCGGCGCTCGCGCGCATGGAGATCAACAGCTTCTTCAGTGAGCTCATCCCGCGGCTGGACTCCATCGAGCTGACCGGCCCGCCGCAGCACACCGCGACGACGTTCGTCGGTGGTCTCAAGCACCTGCCGGTGCGCTACGCGTTGCGCTAGGAGTCGCCGAAACCGACGCTGTGGTCGAAGTTTTCGCAAGACTTCGACCACAGCGTCGGTTTCGGCAAGGTGTCGTTAGTCGCTTCCCGAGTTACCGCGGGCCGCGGCGTGCAGTGCGTCGCCGCGGCTGCCTTTCTCGTGATGGCTGAGCGCCCGGATCGACACGTCGTGGCCTTCGGCGGCCTTGCGCAGCGCCCCGACGGTCGCCTGCTCGCGCGCGATGTGGCTGAACGGATCGAACGAGTACCACCGCATGGCATTCTCGTAGGTCATCTTGTTGATCTCGTCTTCGGGAACATCGTTCTCCGTCAACACATCCCACAGCTCTTCAGGGGCACCTGGCCACATCGAGTCGCTGTGCGGATAGTCGGCTTCCCAGCAGATGTTGTCGATGCCGATCTTGTTGCGCAGGGCCACGCCCACGGGATCGGAGATGAAGCACGTAAGGAAGTGGTCGCGGAACACCTCGCTGGGCCGCTTATCTCCGAAGTTCTGATGCGTCCAGGTCGAGTGCATCTCGTAGGTGCGGTCGACGCGCTCGAGGAAGTACGGGATCCACCCGGTGCCGCCTTCGCTGAGCCCGATCTTGAGATCCGGGTAGTCCTTGATGGGCTTGGACCACAGCAGATCCGCGGCGGCCTGCACGATGTTCATGGGCTGCAGCGTGATCATCACGTCCAGCGGGGCGTCCGGCGCGGTGATGGCCAGCTTGCCCGAGGATCCGATGTGCACGTTGAGCACGGTGTTGGTGTCGCACAACGCTTTCCACAACGGAGTCCAGTAGTCGTCGTGAAAGCTGGGGTATCCCATCGCGGCGGGGTTTTCGGTGAAGGTCAGCGCGTGGACGCCCTTCTTCGACACCCTCCGTACCTCGGTGGCGCAGGCCTCGGCGTCCCAGATCACCGGAAGCGCCATCGGGATGAAGCGGGCCGGGTAGGCGCCGCACCATTCGTCGATGTGCCAGTCGTTGTAGGCCTGCACCAGGGCCAGCGAGAATTCGGGATCCTCGGTGGCGAAAAGGCGCCCGGCGAAGCCGGGGAAGGACGGGAAGCAGATCGAACCGAGAATGCCGCCGGCGTTCATGTCCTTGACTCGCTCGTCGACGTCGTAGCAGCCCTTGCGGATCTCGTCGAGACCCTGTGGCTCCAGGCCGTACTCCTCCTTCGGGCGACCGGCCACCGCGTTGAGCGCGACGTTGGGGATGACGATGTCGCGGAACTGCCACGTGTCCGACCCGTCGGGGTTGTGGACGAGACGCGGCGCCTCGTCGACGTACTTCTTGGGCAGGTGGTTGGCGAACATGTCAGGCGGTTCGACGATGTGATCGTCGACGCTGATCAGGATCATGTCGTCTTTGTTCACGGGCGCGCTCCATTCACGACTGCCTTACCGTATGGCCGACAGTTTAGCCGAATGTTCTCCTGCCAGGACAGGTGATCGCGCAGATTCGGGGTCAGCAGCAGCGTGCCGACGGGTTCGCATCCGTGTTGCGGTGGCGCACCTTCCAGTAGTCGCGCTCGGAGAGCACCGGCTCGCCGGGATGGGTGCGCGCCCGGTGCTCGACGTAGCGCCGATAGTGGTTGTCGCCCATCAATGTGCCCCAGTACCAGCCGATTTGGCGTGCGGCCGCGCGTGCGCGCCGGGCAATGCGTCCCATTGTTTCTGCACCTCCTTCTCCGCGGATGTCGGGATCAGACCGGACGGTGCGAAGATGCGCGACGGCACGGGCTCGTCCTCGGTCATCGGTTTGCCGGTGCCTTGAATCGCTCTGAGAGCCACGATGACACCGGCCGCGAACACGATGATCACGAGCAGCGCGAACACGATCGACAGGGTGCCCTGGATGAACGTATTGCGGATCACGTCGCTGATCTCATCGGGATTCTTCGCCGCGCCGAACGTCGTCGCACCGGCGTCCTGCGCCTCGCGGTAGCGGAAATGCTGAGTCCAGTAGCCCACCCGGGGATCGCCGGAGAAGATCTTCTGCCAGGACGCCGTCAGCGTGACGATGAGATCCCACGCCAGCGGAATCGCGGGAATCCACGCCCATTTCAGCAAGCCCTTCTTGATGATCACCACCGTGACCACGGTCAGGGCGATGGCGGCCAGAAGCTGGTTGGCGATACCGAACAACGGGAAAAGGGTGTTGATGCCGCCGAGCGGATCGGTCACACCCATCAACAAGATGCTGCCCCAGCCGGCGACCACCAGCACGCTGCAGATCCAGGCGCCGACGCGCCAGCTCGGATCCTTGAGCTTGCGCAGCGGTCCGCCGAGGTTGCTCAGGCCGTCCGACAACATGAACCGGGCTACCCGGGTACCTGCGTCGACGGTGGTGAGAATGAACAGTGCTTCGAACATGATCGCGAAGTGATACCAGAACGCTTTGAGCCCTGCTCCACCGAAGACCTGGTGCAGTACCTCGGATATGCCGATCGCCAGTGTCGGTGCGCCGCCGGTGCGGGAGACGATCGACTCCTCGCCGACGTCTTCGGCGGCCTGGGTGATCTGTTCGGGCGTGATGTCGGGTCCGGACAATCCAAGGCTGTTGGCATAGGCGGCTGCGGTTTCCGCGGTGCCACCGGTCTGGGCCGTCGGTGCGTTGAGGGTGAAGTACAGATGCTGGTTGAGGATGGCCGCGGTGATCAGTGCCATGATCGCGACGAACGACTCCGTGAGCATGCCGCCGTAGCCGATGAGCCGCATCTGGCTTTCCTTCTCCACCAACTTCGGTGTGGTGCCAGACGAGATCAGGGCATGGAAGCCCGACAGAGCACCGCAGGCAATGGTGATGAACAGGAACGGGAACAGCGAACCCGCGAATACCGGACCGTCGCCGCGCGTGGCGAAGTCGGAGATCGCCGGGGCCTGCATCACGGGTTGGGCGATGAGGATGCCGATCGCGAGCAGCGCGATGGTGCCGACCTTCATGAACGTGGACAGATAGTCACGGGGTGCCAGCAGCAGCCAGACCGGCAGCACCGAGGCGGCGAAGCCATAGATGATGAGGCACCACGACAGAGTCACCTTTGACAGCGTGAACCAGTCTGCACCCCAGTCTGTTTCGGCCACCCAGCCGCCGGCGACGACCGCGAGCAGCAGCAGGGCGACACCGATGAGCGAAACCTCAGAGACCCGCCCGGGGCGCAGGAAGCGCAGGTACACGCCCATGAACAGGGCGATGGGGATCGTCATCGCAATCGAGAAGACGCCCCACGGGCTCTCGGCGAGCGCGCCGACGACCACCAGCGCCAGCACCGCCAGCAGAATCACCATGATGGCCAGGACGCCGACGATCGCGGCCACCCCTCCGACCGCGCCGAGTTCGTCGCGCGCCATCTGGCCCAACGACCGACCGCGGCGGCGGGTCGAGATCGACAGCACCAGATAGTCCTGCACACAGCCGGCCAGCACCGCACCGATGATGATCCAGATCGTGCCGGGCAGATAGCCCATCTGCATCGCCAGGACCGGGCCGACGAGTGGGCCCGCGCCGGCGATAGCGGCGAAGTGGTGACCGAACAGCACCCGACGATCTGTCGGCATGTAATCGGTGCCGTTCTCGAAAAGCTCAGCGGGAGTTGCTGCCTCGTCACGCGGCTTGACGATCTTCATTTCGATCAGCCGCGCATAGAACCGGAATCCGATGACGTAGGTGCAGATCGCGGCAATCACGAACCAGACCGCGTTGACCGTCTCCCCGCGGAAGAACGCGATGACGGCCCAGGCGACCGCACCCACCAGAGCGGTGATCGCGAAGATGATCTTGTGCTTGGTGGTGATCGGCGATCGGTCGATGATCGCCACCGGCGGCAGATCTTTGTCCGTGCGGATATAGGTGATGTCGCCGTCGTGCTCCTCGATGCGATCCGCCGTTGGGGCATCAGGTGTAGCCACGGTCTCTCCTCGCTGGCCCGGTGTCGTGTGCGTATCGACTCCGATCCTTGCATCGCATGAAACGATGCGGCTGTAATTCCCGGTATCGAGTGTTATCCGCCGCGTTCGTAGAATGCGCGGACGGTGTCGACCGTATCGGCCTCGGCCGGTGCCTTGTCGTCGCGGTAACGCAGGACCCGCGCGAAACGCAATGCCATCCCGCCCGGATACCGCGTGGACTTCTGTACACCGTCGAATGCGATCTCGACGACCTGCTCGGGCCGCACCGTGACGACGTAGCCGTCGGTCGGGCCGTCGGCCAGCTCGGTGAAGCGGGCGGTCTGCCAATCGAGCATGGCGTCGGTCATGCCCTTGAACGTCTTACCCAGCATGACAAAACCGCCGCTGGCCGGATCACGGGCGCCCAGATGGATATTCGACAGTTTGCCGGTGCGCCTGCCCGAGCCCCACTCGACGGCGAGGACGACCAGATCCAACGTGTGCACAGGCTTGACCTTCAGCCAGCCGGCTCCACGCCGCCCGGCTTCGTACGCTGCCGTCGGCGACTTCGCCATCACACCTTCGTGCCCGGCAGCCAACGTGCGGTCCAGAAATTGTTGTGCCGCGTCGGCTTCCGACGTCGCCAGGCGATCGACGCGCTGCGCATCCGGGACGATCGCGTCGAGTGCCGCGAGCCGTTCGTGGGTGGGCAGATCGAGAAGATCGCTGCCGTCGACGTGCAACAGGTCGAAGAAGAACACCGAGAGCGGCTCGAGGTCGCGCGGGTTCTTGCTGCCGAACCGGGCTGCGGTGACCTGGAATCGGTGCGGGCGCCCGTCCTGGCGCAACGCGATGGCTTCGGCGTCGGCGATCAGCTCGGTGGCAGGCAGTGCCAGCGTCGCCTCGACCACTTCGGGCAAACGTGCGGTCACGTCGTCGAGGCTGCGGGTATAAACCGACACCTCAGAACCCGCGCGGTGGATCTGTACCCGGGCGCCGTCGAGCTTCGCCTCCAGAATGGCTTTGCCGCCAAGCCGTTCCAGCGCATCGGCGACGCCCGTCGCGGTTTGGGCAAGCATCGGCCCGACCGGACGGCCGACCTGCAGGCTGAACTCGGCAAGCGCGCCGTGACCTCCGGTGAGCGCCGCAGCGGCGACCGCGGGCAGATCGCCGGCAAGCATGGCTGCGCGCCGCACGTCGGGTGCCGGGATGCCCGCGGCCTTGGCCACGGCGTCGGCCATCACCCCAGCCAGCGCGCCCTGGCGCAACTCACCGCTGAGCAACCGGCGAAGGAAGGTCTGTTCGGCATCGGTCGCCGTGCTGAACAGATCGCGCACCAGCTCGGCCCGTCTGGCCTGAGAACCCTTCCCGGAGACGCCGCCGATCTCGCTCAACCGGCTGTCGACGTCTGCGACGGTCAGCGTCGGTGTGGCTGCGGGCGCGGGCAGCGAGCGCAACGCGGCCCAACCCACCCCGATCTGGCGCTGCGGCAGCTCACCGGACAGCCACGACACGGCGACCGCCACGAGGCGGGCATCGCCGTCGTCGGCGACGCGGGTCAGCAATGTGGCGATGCGGCCGATCTTCGCCAGCCGCGCTGAGGTCGCCGCAACGTCGGCGGAGGCGGCAGCGACTTCGGCGAGCAACATTCCCTCAGGGTGCCACGGTGCTCAGACATCGCCGAGTACTTGGGCGAGTACCTCAGCCTGCGAGCGCAGATCGGCTGCTTGCGTGTGGTGACCGCCCGCGGTGTATTGATCTGCGGCGGCGAGGCGTTCGTCGATCTCCGCCTGGATGAGGTCGCGGATCTCGCCGTCGGTGAGTTCGCGGCGGGCGACCTCGCCGGCGCCGAGGCCCGACAATGCGCCCGCGACGGGGCCGTCCATGCTCCCGTCGAGCGTGACGGCATCGGGCGTCTCGGCGTTGTCGATTGCGCTCAGCGCCGAGCGGATCGCGGCGACGCGTGCGGTGTCACGCGCCTTGCGCGCTGTCAGCAGGGACTGGCGGAGCGTGTCGCGCCATTGCTGTGCCGATGTCATGGCACGCCAACCTATGCGGCCTGCGTACCGACGTCGATGGATTTTCCGCTACTAACCGGCGGTATGGACGATCAAGATGTCGACTTTGGCTTTCCGGGCGACGTCTGCCGGTACCGAGCCCAAGACCCGTCCGGCGACCGTGTCGAGTCCGACGTCGCCGACGACGAGTAGATCCGCATTGACCGTGCGGGCCAGTTTCAGAAGGGCATCGACGGCCGCGCCTTCGACCGCCTGCTCCTCGATGTCCTCGGCGCCCGCGGCGTGCGCGCGGTCGCGTGCCTCCCGGAGGATGGCATATACGGGTGCCGCGCCGTGCAGTTGATAACCCTCACTCCCGAGGGAGTCGGCGGCGCGGAGATCGGACACATGGTCATGTGAGGGGGCTCGCGACCAGCTGCCCTTCTCCACGACCGGGATATACGCGCTGGCGATGATGAGTTTGGCGTTCTCTTGCGCCGCGATCGCTCCTGCGCGGTCGACCGCACGCAAAGACGATGCCGAACCGTCGGTCCCGACAACGACCGTCCGATAGCCGCTCATGGCCGCCCCTTAATGGTCGGGTGCGAGATCAAGACAATAGCCGGTCCGTTGAGGACCCGGATCGGATTTGCCCATCGCTGTGCGAAGACGGCGCACTCCGTCAGCTGGTGCACGCTGGACGGCTGCGAGGGTGCGAGAAGTGTTGGAGGTTTGCGGCGTCGCGGGGGACAGACTCGCACGCTCGCGGGGCGAGGTGATCAGACCACGTCGAAGGTGACCGTGTGCCGGCCGGTTGCGCCGTCGGGGACGGGGTCGGCGCGATCCGCAGTCTGCACCGCGCCCGTGTTGTCCGTGGCGCGCACGGTGATCGTGTGCTCGCCGGGTTCGGTGGCCGTCCAGTCGATACTCCACAAGCGCCAGGTGTCACCGGAGTAGGCAGCGCCCAACTCTGCCGCCGCCCAGTCGCCTTGGCCGTTCGGGCCGTCGATCTTGACCTCGACGGCCCGCACGCCGCGATTCTGCGCCCACGCGACGCCGCCGAAGCGGACCGGCCCACGGCTGACGTCCTGGCCGTCGCGCGGGACGTCGATGCGTGACTGCGTCTTGATCGGGCCGTGCGCCGCCCAGCCGAGTTTGGTCCAGTACGCCTCGGCGCGGTCGAATCGGGTGAGTTCCAGATCGACCACCCACTTGGTGGCCGATACGTAGCCGTACAGTCCGGGCACCACAAGCCGCGCCGGATAGCCGTGCTTGGGCGGCAGCGGCTCGCCGTTCATGCCGATCACCAACAGCGCGTCGCGGTCGTCGGTGAGTGCTTGCACCGGTGTGCCCGCAGTGAATCCGTCGATCGACGTCGACAACACCATGTCGGAGTCGGGTGACACACCGGCCTCCGCGAGCAGATCGCGGACGCGGTAGCCGGTCCAGCGGGCGGTCGAGATGAGGTCGCCGCCGACGAGGTTCGACACGCAGGTGAGCGTCACGACCTTCTCGACAACCTCGAACCGCTCCAGGTCGGCGAACCGGTAGACGACTTCGCGGTCGGTCATGCCGTGGATGCGCAGTGACCAGTCGGCGCGGCTGAGCTGCGGCACGCTCAGCGCGGTGTCGATCCGGTAGAACTGCGGCGTCGGGGTGATGAACGACGGCAGTGCCACTTCCGCCGGTTGCACGGCCGGTGGCACGGGCGGTGCGGGAACGGCCGCGCGCGGGAGCGCGAACGCATTGCGGTCGTCGGCCACCGAAGCCGCCAGTCGAGACAACACCGCACCCGCCACACCCGTCACCGCGCCCGCGGTCAGAAACCCAAGCGTGATGAGTGAGAGCCGGCGGCCCGGATCGACACCGTCGTCGGTTTCGGCGCTCGCGGGCGGATCGCTGAATCGGCCCGATGTGAGCAGGCGCAGCACCGCGATACCGCACACCGTTCCGGCGAGGGTCGGCACGATCGCCCATGCGGAGGCACCCGGGCGCGACAGCACGGCCGCGCAGCCGAGCACACCGCCGAGGCCGATCGCGATGCTGCCGACCGGGACCTTGCGGGTTTCCCACGGGGCGGTGAGCGCGGCGATCACCGCGATGACCGCGAGCACGAGCAGCGTCAGCACCAGTTTGTCCGCGGTGCCGAATGTCGTGATGGCCCATTCCTTCACCGGGCCCGGTGTCAGGTCGATGACCGCCGAGCCGACCGCCGTGCGCGCATCGGCGGCGGGTCCGAACGGCACGGCGACGATCTCGGCGACGCCGAGCGCGACGGCCGCGGCGGCGACGCCGGCCATCGGCGCCGCGGGTCGGGTGCGATCTGGGGCGGCCGTGCGGAGCCCGCGATCTGCCATGGTCAAAACCTACCGCCGCGAGCCGGTGTGCGGGCCTTACGAAGTCGTGACATGTGCGTTCGCGCGCGGCGGGAACCCGAAAGCCTTACGGGAAGCCTTCATGGGATAAGTTACTTTACGATTCCGGTCATTTTTGGAAAGGGAGCTAGATGGAGATCGAAGGCAAGAAGGCCGTCGTTGTCGGCGGCGCGTCGGGCTTCGGCCGGGCGACCGCGGAGGCATTGGCCAAGCGCGGTGCCAGCGTGGCGGTGCTGGACCGGCCCCAGTCGAAGGGCCAGGAAGTAGCCGATCAGATCGGCGGTTCGTTCTTCGCAGTCGACGTCACCGACTTCACGGGTACCGAGGAGACGCTGCAGCGTGCCGTCGACGCACTGGGTGGTCTGCACATCGCGGTGACGACGGCGGGCGGCGGCATCGGCGAACGCACCATCAAGAAGGACGGCCCGCACAGCCTCGACTCGTTTCGGGCCAGCATCGACCTCAACCTGATCGGCACGTTCAACATCAGTCGGCTGTCGGCGTGGCACATGAGCAAGAACGAACCGGTAGACGCCGAGGCCGAGGAACGCGGCGTCATCATCAACACCGCCTCGATCGCAGCGTTCGAAGGCCAGATCGGCCAGGTCGCCTACACAGCGTCCAAGGCCGCGATCGCCGGTATGTGCCTCACGATGGCACGAGATCTCGGAAGTCTCGGCATTCGCGCGCTGGCGATCGCGCCGAGCCTCTTCGCGACGGGCCTCACCGAGGGCATCCCCGACGAGTTCGCCAACGTGCTGACCAAGGACGCCGCGTTCCCGAAGCGGCTGGGCCGGCCAGAGGAGTACGCCAAACTCGCGGTGGCGATCGTGGAGAACGCGATGCTCAACGGCCAGTGCATCCGGTTGGACGCGGGCCAGCGCTTCGCCCCCAAGTAGCGTGATTTCGGCGTGATCGGTTGCGCTGGACGCAGCCGATCACGCCGACACCGGCTACCGGTGCGAGGGGGTCGCCGCACCAAAGACGTCGTCGATCGACTCGACGTCGCGATTGAGTTCGGCATTGTGGTAGCTGTAGGCGAAGTAGATCGCGAAGCCGAGCAGCATCCAGACGATGAACCGCAACCATGTCTCGATCGAGAGATTCAGCATCAGGTACACCGAGCACAGCGCCGACACGATCGGCAGCACCGGCGAGAACGGCACTTTGAACGCCCTGGGGAGATCGGGGCGACGCCGGCGCAGGATCGGCACGGAGATGCTGACGATCGTGAAGGCTGCGAGCGTGCCGATGTTGATCATCTCGCCGAGATCGACAGTCACGAACCCGGCGATCAACGCGATGACACCACCGACGATGGCTGTGAGAAGTACTGGCGTGCGGGTTATTTCGTTGACCTTGGACAGCCGCTCGGGTAGCAGCCGGTCACGACTCATCGCGAACAGCAGTCGAGTGGCGCCGACGATCAAGGTCATCACCACCGTCGTCAGGCCCGCGACCGCGCCTGCGGCGATGAGGGTGGCAAACCCACTGTGGCCGACGTGGGTGAATGCCGTCGCCAGTGCCGCCTGCGGGCTGATCTCGTCGTACTTCACCATCCCGGTGATGACCACAGCCACCGCCGCATACAGAACCGTGCAGACGAGCAGCGACAGAAGGATGCCGATCGGTATGTCGCGTCGCGGCCGCTTCGCCTCTTCGGCAGCCGAAGCGACGACCTCGAAACCCAGGTAGGCGAAGAACACGAGTGCCGCGCCGCTCACGATGCCGCCCACCCCGTACATCACCGGTTCGAGGCCGAACAGGGCCTGGATCAGCGGCTGGTGTGCGCCGGTGCTCTGTTCGGCTGACACCGCTGGTGGGACGAACGGCTGATAATTGGCGGGATTGATGTAGAAGAAGCCGGCGACGATGACGAACAGGACGACGAACAGCTTGATGGCGACGAATACGAAGTTGACCCGCATCGTCTCCTTGATTCCCCATGCCACGATCGCAGTGAGGATCACGACGATGGCAAACGCCAGCACGTTGAAGTTGCTCGGGTTGTCGGCCGTGTGTGGTGCCAGTGCACGCGGGATCTCGATGCCGACGGCCTGAAGGAACAGGTCTGCGTATTGCGACCAGCCCTGCGCGACGATCCCGGTGCCCAAAATCAGTTCCAGCATGAGATCCCAGGCGATGATCCACGCGATCATCTCGCCGAGCGATGCGTAGGCGAAGCTGTATGCCGATCCAGACACGGGGACGGTGGACGCGAACTCTGCGTAGCAGAGCGCGGCCAGAGCGCACACGACGGCGGCGATGACGAACGAGACGACGACGGCTGGGCCGGAGTGGGTCGCGGCGGCTCGACCGGTCAGTGTGAATATGCCTGCACCGATGACCAGACCGGTGCCGAAACAGGTCAGGTCGAACCAGGACAAGGTCTTCTTGAGGGAATTCTCTGTCTCGTAGCTGTCCAGGAGGCTTCGCTCGATGGGCTTCTTGCGGAGGATCTTCACGCAGGTCTCCTTGGTGCGGGAGGCGTTGTCATTTCAAAATTGATGTGGGGGAGTCCATCTGGGGTTAATCCGTCGGCGTCTGGTCTGCCTTGCAACATGGTCAGGCTGACGGCCCCCAGGCCGTGGAAGTCCACGGTCACCGTGTCGCCCGGCAGGACCGGAACTGCCCGGGTGAACGATCCGGTCAGCACGATGTGTCCCGCTTCAAGTGGGACACCAAGTGCGCCAAGCATGTTCGCCAACCACGTCAAGGCATACAACGGCGAGCCACACACCGCGGCCCCGACACCGTGGTCGACGACCCTCCCGTTGCGCGACAAGGCACACACCAGGTGGGTGAGGTCGAGCCCGGCGAGCGGAACGGCGTCGGCACCCAGAACGACGGCACCGGAGGACGCATTGTCTGCGACGGTGTCGCGGATCGTCAGGTTCCAGTCCTCGATCCGGGAATCCACGATCTCAAGGGCCGGCAGAACCAACTCGACCGCCCGTGCGGCGTCGGCCACTGTGAGGCCGGGACCCCGCAGGTCACGGCCGAGAATGACCGCTATCTCCGGTTCGACTCTCGGTTGGATGAATTCCTCGGCGAACAAGGGCATCGTCGCCAGTCGGAACATGCTTGCGGTGAGGTGACCGAAATCGGGCTCGCGTACCCCCATCTGTTCGCGAATGGCCGCCGACACCAGGCCGATCTTGTGCCCACGCACGGGGTCACCGCCGCGTACCCAGGACTCGACGAGCACTCGCTGGATGCCGTAGGCGTCCTTGATCGTCACCGCAGGCCAGGTCTGTGAGATCGGCGGAATCGGCATACGCGTGGCGAACGCCTTCGACAATGCGGTCGTCGCGGAGCGGATGTCGTTCATGCGGGTTCCGCGAGCCCGGCCATCTCGGCGGCGACCTGCACGATCATGTCCTCTTGTCCGCCGATGACGTTGCGGCGGCCGAGTTCGATCAAGAGGTCGGGCAGATGAACCCGGTATTTGGCACTCGCTCGCTTGGCCGGGTGGAAGAACGTGGAGTACAGCCCTGCCCAGCCAAGGATCAGCGCCGTCTGATCGACGACCTGCGGCGCATGCATTCGAGGCGCCATCGCGTGCTCGGCAAGATCAGCCAGAAACAAGGTGTCGACGTCGATTCGGTGGCCGCTGCGCTCCAGCGCTGCGGCCAGGGCTTCAGTCGCGGCGTTCCCTGCGCTTGCGCCCAGCCCGCGCAACGAACCGTCGGCGTAGGTGGCGCCTGCGGCGGTGGCGGCCAGGGTGTTTCCGACAGCCAACCCGAAGTTGTTGTGCGCATGAAAACCGATGGGCACGTCGACCGCCGAGCGCAGGGCCGCCACCCGGGCGGTGACACCGATTGGTACGAGTGCCCCTGCGGAGTCGACGACGTAGACCACCTGCGACCCATAGCCTTCCAGCTTCCGGGCCTGCTCTGCGAGCGGTTCCGCTTCCAATTTGTGGCTCATCATCAGAAAGCTCATCGCCCGCATCCCGTGTGCGCGGGCATATTCGATGACCTGCTCGGCGCAGTCCGCCTCGGTGCAATGGGTAGCGACCCGCACGACCCGGGCGCCGGCATCGTGCGCTGCTTCGAGGTCGGCCAGCGTCGAGATGCCGGGGACGTAGAGCACCGCGATGTCGGCGTGCTCGACAGCCGCGACGGCGGCGCGGACATACTCGGGATCACGCTCGGCTGCGACGCCGAACTGGAGCGAGGATGCGCCGATACCGATCCCGTGGGCGACCTCGATGGTGCGGACGCCGCCACGGTCAAGCCCGCGTGCGAGGACTGCGACGTCCTCGGCGGTGAACTGGTGGCCGACGCTGCTCATGCCGTCGCGCAGCGTGGTGTCGACGAGATGGACGCGGGTCATCGGGCCACCGCCATCCTGGCCGTCACCCGCTCGGCCACGGCAACCGCTGCGGCCGTGATGATGTCGAGATTGCCGGCATAGCGGGGTAGGTGATCGCCCGCGCCTTCGACCTCCACCATGACGGTGACGACGTCGCCCTCACATTCGATCAGCACAAGACGATAGCCCGGGACGTATTGCTGAACGCGGCTCACCATCGCGCGAACGGCCTGTCCGACGGCGCCGGAATCCGGCCGGCGCACGCGCGCCCGGATCGTGTCGCGCATCATCATGGGCGGTTCAGCCGGGTTGATGATCGAGATGGCCTTGGCGGTATCGACACCCGTCACCGCCGCCAGTGCCTGCCCCGTTTTGAGACTGAACTCGCTGAGGTTCGCCCGGGTGCCCGGCCCGGCGCTCGCGCTGGCGATGGTCGCGACGATCTCGCCGTAGGAGGCGTCCGCAACCTGGTTGATGGCGTACAGAATCGGGGCGGTGGCCTGCCCGGCGCAGCTGATCATGCTGAGGTTCGGTGCATCGATGTGTTCATCGAGGTTCACGGTGGGCACCACATACCGGCCCACCGATGCCGGGGTCAGATCGATCGCCACGTAGCCCGCCTCCTGATAGCGCGGGGCCGCCTGGGCGTGGACTTTCGCCGAGGTGGCTTCGAAGACGATCAGTGGGGGCCGGACGTTCTTCAGCAGCCACTCGGCCCCCTCTGCCGACGTCTCCAGCCCGAGGTCGCGGGCCAGTTGCAGTCCGGGACTGGCGGGATCGATCCCGATGACGTAGCGGGGATCCAGCCGCTCCGAGCGCAACAGCTTGTACAGCAGGTCGGTTCCGATGTTGCCGGAACCGACGATGGCGGCAGGGTATTTCGTTGTCATTCAGGCACTTTCAAAGATGGGTTGATACGTACGATGAGTTCGAGCTCGACAGGTGCGTCGAGAGGCAGAGTTGTGACGCCGACTGCGGAG
Source organism: Mycobacterium venezuelense (assembly GCF_054919535.1). Lineage (NCBI taxonomy): Bacteria > Bacillati > Actinomycetota > Actinomycetes > Mycobacteriales > Mycobacteriaceae > Mycobacterium > Mycobacterium venezuelense. Next base: position 8,195 of record NZ_JBONDW010000006.1, on the reverse strand, counting down.
CGCGCCGGGCGGCCGCCGGCTCCCAGGACCGAAATCAGCAGATCGGTGGCGCCGTCGGCCACTGCGACGTGCTCGGTGAAGCCGGGTACGGATGCGATGAAAACCCTTGCGAAGAGCATGCTTTCGACTGTGGACAATCCCGCGGGTCCGAGTTCGCCTGCCAGTGCCGCCAATGAGTTCGCCGCGCACTGCCGGGCACACGCCCGGCCTTGCTCGACCGTCAGCTCGGCGCCCAGTCGGCCTGTCGACAGCAGCGCGCCGTCGCGCCATGGCACCTGGCCAGAGACATACAAGCGCTGCCCGTCCCGCACCACCGCGGAATATGAGCCTGCCGGTTCCACGGGCGCCGCCAGCGCGTAGGCGTCGCTGGACTCGTCAGGCGCGCGCACGATGCACCGGCCCGCCCTGCCACGTCGGCATCGGGGTTTCGCCGACGGCCACCGCGTAGGCGGCGTCGGCCAACAGGTCGGTCGAATCCAGCAGCGGCAGCGGCGAGATATCGGCCGTGACGAGAAGGGGGATCTCGGTGCAGACCAGTGCGACCGCATCACATCCGCGGCGGCGTAACCGGCGGATCACCTCCACATAGGCCGCGCGCGCCGCATCGGTGAAGATGCCGTGCACCAACTCGCCGAAGATCAGCGAGTCAACCAGCTGACGGTCGGCCTCGTCGGGAATGACGGCCTCGATGCCGCGGGCGCCGAAGGCATCCGGATACAGCGGACCGGTCATCGTGAACCGGGTGCCGAGGACGCCCACGCGGCGGTATCCCTCGGTCGCTGCCCGCTCTGCCACGATCTCCGGCAGGTGCAGACCCGGTAGCGCAAGCGATACGCCGGGTCGTTCCAACGCCATGTGTGCGGTGTTGTCGGGGCACGCGAAGAAGTCGGCACCCGCCGCGGCCAGCCGGCTGACGCTGAGGGCCAGGGTCTCGCCGATTGCGTTGTGGTCGCCGGTTTCCCAGGCTGTCATCACCCGGCCGAAGGCTATGCAATCGAGCGTGACGTCAGGGTGAATGTAGTTGCCGGAGCGTGTCATCCCGATGCTGCAGAACGTGCGAAAGCGCATCGCCGCGCCCTCCGAGCTGTGCCCCAAGATGCCGAAATGATGCATGCGAGCAGCATGGGGTCAGCCCACACTCATATACAACCAATAGGCATGGAATAGCATCGTGGCTATGCCTGTGAAGTATGACCTTCGGGTGCTGGAATATGTCCTCGCCATCGCCAGAGAGGGCTCTGTCAGTGCTGCGGCGCGCCACCTCAACGTGACTCAACCGACCATCAGCCGCCAGCTGCGCGAGCTCGAGAAACGTCTTGGCACACAGCTTTTCGAGCGAGGACGGCGTGGGCTCACTCTGACGGCAGCCGGTAATGCCTTCGCCGGCCGGGCGACAAGGGTGCTCGCCGAGGCCGACAGCGTGCTCGACGATGTGCGCCGTGCCGAACGTGGGCTGGCGGGCCGGATCACAATCGGCTTCACGGGTTCGGCGATCAACGGGCCGTTGGGTAATGCGTTGGCGCGGATCCGTCGCGTGCTTGCCGGTGTCGAGCTCAATCTCGTCGAGTCGTTCGACGACGCCGATCTGACGGCCGGACTGATCGACAAGCGCTACGACGTCGCGGTGCAGCGCCTGCCTGGCCACGACGTGCGCCTGTCCAGCCGGCTCTGGGTGCAGGAGCCACTGTCGCTGTTCGTCCCGCAGAAGCATCCGTTGGCCAAGCGTCGGCCGCCGGTGGACGTCGAGATCCTCGAGAGTATTCCGCTGATCATCTGGCCCCGTGACAGTTCCGCCAGGGCTTATGACGAGGTGATCAGCATCTGCCAGCACGCTGGGGTCGTACCCAGGATCGCTGCCGAAGCGCGAACCGTTCAGACCATGCTCGCCCTGGTGGCAGCAGGTTTCGGCGGTGCCGTGATGACAGATTCGTACTCGGTTTTGAAGCGCGACGGCGTGGTTGCGCTGCCGTTGGCCCGCACGCTCACGGCACTGCACCTCGGTTGGCGTACCGGCGACACGAATCCGGTGCTCCCGCGGTTGATGGAGATCCTCGTTCCCGCATCCGAATAAGGTGCGAGAGTGAAACCGGCTACCGGGGAGGTGCGATGGCAACCGTTGCAGACCATGTCATATCCGCATTGACAGCCAGCGGCGTCCGCCGCGTCTACGGGCTTCCGGGCGACAGCCTCAACGGATTCACCGATGCGATCCGCCGCAGCGGCGACATCTCGTGGGAACACGTACGGCACGAAGAGTCGGCGGCGTTTGCGGCTGCGGCCGACGCCGGCCTGACCGGTCAGCTCGCGGTATGTGCGGGCAGTTGCGGTCCGGGCAATCTGCATCTCATCAACGGCCTGTTCGACGCGAATCGTAGCCGCGTCCCGGTTCTCGCGATCGCCGCGCACATTCCGCGCACCGAGATCGGGTCGGAGTATTTCCAGGAGACGCACCCGCAAGACCTGTTCCGCGAGTGCAGCGTCTACTGCGAACTCGTCAGCACACCCGAGATGGCTCCACGCATCCTGCAGATGGCCATGCGGGCCGCGGTCGAGGAGAACGGCGTCGCCGTCATCGTCATCCCCGGCGAGATCTTCCTGCAACGGGCCGCCGAGACCGAGTGGGCACTGCGGCCGGTGCTGCCAACCCGCGCGGTGATGCGCCCCGACGACGAATCGCTGCGCCAGGCCGCCGACATCCTCAACGCCGCCAGGCACGTGACCATCCTCGGCGGGGCAGGCGTGGCCGGGTCGCACGACGCACTGATCCAACTCGCCACGATGCTGCAGGCGCCCATCGTTCATGCGTTGCGCGGCAAGGAGTTCATCGAATACGACAACCCGTTCGACGTCGGGATGACCGGGCTGCTCGGATTCGCCTCCGGCTACAAGGCGATCAAAGAAGCCGACACCCTGTTGATGCTCGGCACCGACTTCCCGTATCAGCAGTTCTATCCGGAGGGCGCGAAGGTCATCCAGGTCGACATCCGCGGCCGCAACCTCGGCAGGCGAACACCGATCGACCTCGGCCTGCGCGGAACCGTCAAGGACACTCTTGCCGCGCTGATGCCGTTGCTGCGGCCCAAGCAGGACCGCGAACACCTCGAGCGGGCGCTGTCGCACTACCGCAAGACCCGCAAATCGCTCGACGCTCTTGCGGTCAACGACCGCGACCGGACGCCGATCCGGCCCGAATACGTTGCGGGACTTGCCAACCGACTCGCCGCCGATGATGCCGTTTTCACCTGCGACGTCGGGTCACCGGTGGTCTGGGCGGCGCGATACCTGACGATGAACGGCAGACGCCGCCTCGTCGGCTCGTTCAACCACGGCACGATGGCGAATGCCCTGCCCCACGCGATCGGTGCGCAGACCGCGTACCCCAACCGCCAGGTGGTCGCGCTGGCCGGTGACGGCGGTTTGACGATGCTGTTCGGCGAATTGGTGACGCTCATCCAGAACCGCCTGCCGGTCAAGCTCATCGTGTTCAACAACTCGTCGCTGAACTTCGTCGAACTGGAGATGAAAGCGGCAGGCATCGTCACGTTCGGGACCGATCTGGTGAACCCGGACTTCGCCGCGGTCGCGCAGTCGATGGGTGTCTTCGGCAGGCGGGTGACCGAACCCGGCGACCTCGAAGCGGCGCTGCGCGAGGCGTTCGCCCACGACGGTCCAGCCGTCGTCGACGTCGTCACGGCCCGCCAAGAGCTGTCGATACCACCGGCGATCACCGCCGAACAGGCCAAAGGCTTTTCGTTGTACGCGATCCGCACCATCCTGGCCGGCCGCGCCGACGAACTACTCGACCTCGTCAGTACCAACGTCGCGCGCCGGCTGCTGGACTGAGCGGCTCAGGCCGGTCTCGGGATCGCCGCCGACAGGCTCTGCCCGAGCCACTTCGGGATGGCGCGACGAACTTCGGCGGGCCCCGAGAGTGCGACGGTTCCGTCGAGCACCGCATGTGACCAGCCGACATCGCCCCGCCAGATCCGGGTGAGCGTGGCCAGGGTGGTTTCGACCGTGCCGGTGACGTCATAGCCGGGATCGAAGTCGCACACATCGGCGTGCCCGTCGGCGACCACCAACCACCAACGCGACGCCTTCGGTGCCACACCGTCGAGAATGAACGCGACGGTGGTGCGTGTCCGTGGCCAGTCGTCGATGGGAATCGTGCGGCGCATGTCCCAGAACAGCAGGTGCGGGTCGAGGTCTTCCTCGCCGAGGTCGCCGATCCACCGCACCCCCCAGGCGCCGAGCGCATCGACGACACCGGCCAGCTCCCGCCCGCACGGCGTGAGGGAATACGTTGCCCGGCCGTCGATCTCGCTGCGTTCGACAACGCCGGCGCGGGTGAGCGACTTCAGTCGCTTGGACAACAGGGCAGGCGACATCTTCGGCACGCCGCGGCGCAGATCGTTGAAGTGGGTGCTGCCCAGTAGCAGCTCACGGACCACGAGCAAGGTCCAACGCTCATCGAGAAGTTCCATGGCCTTGGCCACGGGGCAGAACTGACCGTAGGTCGACATCGGCGACACCTCCAGGAGACCCTGCGCATAAGTACACCGCTGATAGCCGCGGAAGCCAATACAGATTTTGAACCACCCCCAGTACAGATCTGGTACTGGACCGCACGGGCAGCTGGCGTGACGATTGTCGCAACCGTCTGAGAGGAGCCCTCCCGTGAACTCCGTGATATCCGATCGCGAGATAGCGACCAAACATCGCGCCATGTGGGCGTCCGGCGACTATCCGAAACTCGCCGCCGAACTCGTATCACCACTTGGCCCCGTCCTGGTGCAAGCCTGCGGCATCGGCCCGGATGACCGCGTGCTCGACGTGGCCGCCGGCACCGGCAACGCGGCGATCCCTGCCGCGGAGACCGGCGCCAATGTGATTGCCAGTGACCTGTGCCCCGAGCTACTCGAACACGGCCGTGCGCTGGCTGCCGAGCGCGATGTCGAGCTCGAATGGCGTGAGGCCAACGCCCATCAATTGCCGTTCGCCGACGACGAATTCGATGTCGTCATGTCGTGTATCGGCGTGATGTTCGCGCCGTTTCATCAGCAGGCCGCCGACGAATTGATCCGGGTGTGCAAACCGGGCGGCAGGATCGGTATCCTGAGTTGGACACCCGAAGGTCACATCGGACAGCTTTTCGCGACGATGAAACCGTATGTGCCCGCGCCACCGCCGGGCGCGCAGCCGCCTCCGCTGTGGGGACAAGAGGACCATGTGCGTGCGCTGCTCGGCGACCGGGTCGGCGACCTCGTGACTGAGCGGCGCACACTCACCGTCGATCACTTCGCCGACGGGGCGGCCTTCCGCGACTACTTCAAATCCGTCTACGGTCCGACGATCTCGGCGTACCGCAACATCGAGGGAGATGGTGATCGCGTCGCGGCACTGGACGCCGACATCGCGCGGATCGGCGATGGATTTCTCCAGGGCGGCTCCACGATGGAGTGGGAGTACTTGTTGGTGACCGCCCGCAAAAACTGAACGACGACTGGCACGATGTCTGCATGCCCGGTGATGTGCAGCAGCTGCCAACGTTGAGCGAAACCGATCAGGCCGCGCTTCAGCGGTGGGCTCGGACACAGGGACTCGGTTCACGGGTGAGCGATGTGGAGCCTCTGACCGGGGGAACCCAGAACATCGTGGTGCGGCTGCACATAGACGGGCGCTCCATGGTGCTGCGCCGCCCGCCCGCGCATCCGCGCCCCACGAGCGACAAGACGATGAAGCGTGAGATCGCGGTACTGCGCACCTTGGCCGGGTCCGCGGTCCCGCATCCCGGCTTCATCGCCGGGTGCACCGACCTCGATGTGCTCGGCGTGGTGTTCTACCTGATGGAGGAGATCGACGGCTTCAACCCGGGAAACGAAGTGGCGCCTGCGTACCAGGATGCCGGCATGCGCCATCGGGTGGGTCTGTCCTACGCGGGCAGTCTGGCGCAGCTCGGCAACGTGCCGTGGGAGAACAGCGAGCTGGCGGCGATCCGGCCGCCGGGTTCCTTTCTGGCACGCCAGGTTCCGCAGTTTCTCAGACTTCTGGAGAGCTACCGCCACGCCGCTTATCAGCCTGAGTCGCTGACGCAGGTCGGCGAACTGGCGCAATGGCTGGAGGACAATCGGCCGCCGGACAGCGAGCCCGGGATCATGCACGGCGACGCGCATCTGAACAACGTGCTGCTGCGTCGCGAGTTACCGGAGCTGGCCGCGTTCATCGATTGGGAGATGTGCACGGTCGGCGACCCACTGCTCGACCTGGGCTGGATGCTGGTGTGCTGGCCGCACGACCCCAATCCGATCAACGCCGGGTCGGCACTTGCGGCCCTGGGCGATCTGGCCAGCCGCAGCGAGCTGCTCGACGCGTACCGTGACGCGGGTGGTCGCGAAACCTCAAGGCTGAACTGGTATGTCGCGCTGGCGTGCTTCAAGCTCGGCATCGTCATCGAGGGCACCTGGTCGCGTTACCTGGCGGGGCAGGCCAGCCGCGAAGCGGGCGAGCAGCTGCACGCGTCGGCCGAGAACCTCATCGCACTCGGGACCCGGGTTACCAAGGGCGACGGCCCTTTCGAATAGGTCTAGTAGGCGTCGAGTGCGAGCTTGACCGCCAGGGCCACGCCCGCCACGCCGATGACCACTCGCAGCGGGGTGGCCGGAGCGTGCCGCACGACGATCGGTCCGAGCCTGCTGCCGATCAAACATCCGATGCCCAGCGGGATGACGGCGGGCCAGTACACCGGTGCGAAGACCACGAACGCCGCTGCGGCCACCGAGTTCGCGACGCCCAGAATGACGTTCTTGCCGGCATTGGCGTGCGCGAGCGTGGCGCCGCCGGCGCGCAGCAGCAGCGCCAGCAGGAGTACACCGGCCGCGGCACCGAAATACCCGCCGTAGATGGTGATCAGGAATATCGCGGTGGCCTCGAGTGAGACGCGGATCATGTGGTCGCGATGGTTGGCGACCCGTGCTTCGCGATGTGCCCGCCGGGGAAGCAGGATCGCCACCGAGGCGAACGCGAGCAGGAACGGCACGATCCGTTCGAAGCCCTCGGCGGGTGTACAGAGCAGCAGGGCCGCACCCGCCGCGCCGCCCAACGCCGCCACCGGGATGATGCGCTTGATCCATGCGCCCTGCCCGGTGAGCTCCGGCCGCGAACCCCACACGGATCCGATGCCGTTGAAGACCACGGCAACGGTGTTGGTGACGTTGGCCGTCACCGGTGGCAGGCCGATCAGCAGCAGGGCCGGATAGGTGGCCACCGAGGCGAGTCCGGCGATGCTTCCAGTGAGGCCGCCTGCGATCCCGGCGACGAAGAGCAGCGCGATGTCCCAGAAGGTCATGCGGCGTCCACTCCGCCGAGGTTACTGAGCGAAAGTGTTTGCGTGACCGCTGGGGGAGCGTCTAGCATCGCCAACGTGCCGAGGCGACTCGTAGTAGCAACCCGCAGCGGGGTCTGATTCAGACCGACCCCTCGCTGTGGGTCGTTCGCTACTTCGTCGGTCAATTCCTCTGAGCAGAGAAGACCGGCACATGATCACCTCGACTTCAGCACCGTCTGCAACCCACGCCGAGCCGTCGTCGTTTGCGGCCAACTTCGCCGCTCCGTTGCCGCGCGGGCTTCGGGTCAGCGCTCAATCCGCGTCGTGGGACTCATTTCTCGCCGAGTTCGCATCGAGCAGCGGGCCGTTGCGGCTGGGCCAATGGACCTGCGCCGACGCTGAGCGGCCGGCCGGCAGGCTGGGTCCGCAGGCCCGCCGGTATCAGGCCACCTTGGCGGTCGGCGACAGCATCACCACGTCCACTGCCGCCGCCACCGGACCGGTGGCCGCGCTGACCGAGATGCTCTACGAGCGCGGCATCACAGTCGAGACGACGTCGTTTCACCAGCTGCCGACGGGTAGTCAGACCGCCACCTTCATCAAGGGCTCCGACGGTATGCGGAGCACCTGGGCGATGGGGCTCGCCGAGGACCCCGTGCAGTCCGCGCTGCGCGCGGTGATCGCCTGCGCCAACCGGTTGCTGACCGCGGCCTGATCCGGCTAGGCGTCGACGAAGGTGACGGTTTCGTCGAGGGGTGCGCGGCCGGTGCGGACGTAGGGGACGGTGGGGTCTTCGTAGCCGATGGACATGCCGCAGAACAGCATCAGGTTGTCAGGAGGTGAAAGAACCTCGCCGACGGTTTGGCGCACC